>JBCCVT010000119.1:0-8929 GCA_039195015.1 Pseudomonadota bacterium | reverse complement strand
CTGTCGCAGGTCAATGCGCCCTTCCTGTCCCGGCTTGCGGAAAACGGGGCTGGTGTGGTAATCCCCGACGGCTCTGGTGACACACAGGGCGAAACTCCGATCGGGGCCGGTCCGTTCAGATTTATCCGCCGCGAATTTGGCAATGAAGTCGAACTGGAACGCTTTGACGGCTATTTCGGCGGCCCCGCCTACCTGGACAAGGTGATCTCGCGCGAGATCACCGAACCGACGGTACGCCTGACAGGGCTCCGGACAGGTGAGCTTCACGTGATCAACGACATCCCCCTTGACCGGATGGCCGAGTTCGAGGGAAACCCGGATTTTCAAACCCTCGCCTGGTTTCCGCTCAATTGGGATTTCGTGAATTTCAATCACGAGTTCGAGCCCTTCAAGGACCCGCGCGTGCGCGAGGCATTTGACCTGATGATCGACAAAGACACGCTGATGCAGGGCGCGCTTTGGGGCCAGGGTCAGATTTCCGCCTCGCCCAGTTTTCCGACGTCTTCATCCTACAATGATGCGATAAGCCAGCGACCACAGGATTTCGAACGCGCGCAGGCCCTGCTGCAGGAAGCAGGATACGGGCCCGGAGATCTGAGCGTCGTCTTCAAGGTTACCACCAACTACCCCTACCACGTGGACAGCGCCCAGATCATGCTGGAATGGTTCCGTGCAGGCGGTGTCAACATGACAATTGAACAGCTCACATGGTCGGACTGGCTGAGCCAGGTCTGGGTCGACAAGGACTTCCAGATGACCATGATGAACTTCTTCACCCTCTGGGAGCCGGATTTCCTCTACTACTCGCTGTGGCATTCCACCGGTGCGTTCAACTATCGCAAGATCTCGGAACCCGCGTTGGACGAGATGCTGGAACAGGCGCGTGTGACTGTCGATCCAGGTGAGCGTGCAGCGATCTACAAGGACGTGCAGAGCTATGTGAATGAAAACACGCTCGACGTGATCCTTTGGTTCCGCAATGGCACGATCGGTGCGCAGCCCAATGTCATGGGGCTCGACACGCTGGTGCAGCCCAACGGATCCGAGCTGAATTTCCACAAGGTCTGGCTCAAGGCCTGACGCGAGACGGACGGGGCCGAGCGGCCCCGCCGTAGTCCGGGGGTGGAATGACATATCTGGTCAACAGGTTGATGTCGGTGGCGCTGACGCTGCTGCTGATCTCGATCATCACGTTCCTCGTGACCAATATACTGCCCGGCGATGTGGCCATGGTGATCATGGGCACCCAGTCAAACCCCGAGGCGCTCGCCGGCCTGCGCGAGAGCCTCGGGCTTAACGATCCACTGATCGTGCAATACGGGCGCTGGATCTTTGGGATGCTGACAGGCGATTGGGGGCAGTCGCTGGTCTTCAAGGAACCGATCGGCCCGCTGATTGCCGACAAGGTTGTCGCGTCGAGCCTGATCGTGGTTCTATCGATGACCATCGCGCTGGTCTGTGCTGTGCCGCTCGGCGTTTGGGCAGCGGTGCACCGCAACAAATGGCAGGATGGTGCGGCATCGACCTCAGCGCTTCTGGGGGTCAGCCTGCCGGATTTCTTCTGGGGGATCATGCTGATCCTGCTTTTTGCGCGGGTGTTGGGCTGGCTGCCATCTTCGGGGTTCGTGCACCCGGCGGATGACTTTTTGGGAGCCCTGCGCCATGCTTTTCTGCCCTCCCTCGCCCTTGGACTGGGTCTGATGGCGCATCTGACGCGCATGACGCGGTCAACCATGACTTCAATTCTCGGGCAGGATTTCATCCGTGTGGCGCGCGCCAAGGGTCTGAACGAACGCGCGGTTGTCTGGCGCCACGCTCTGTCAAACGCCATTGGCCCGGTGATCACTGTTGCGGGATTGCAAGTCGGATACCTCTTCGGCTCGATCATCGTAATCGAAAGCCTCTTCAACTTCACAGGCATGGGCTGGTTGACCTACCAGGCGCTTTTGAACCGGGACATCCCGCTTATCCAGAGCACCGTGTTCGTCATTGCCGCAGTTGTCATGCTGACAAATCTGGTCGTCGACCTGCTCTATGCGGTGATCGATCCACGAATCAAACTGTCATGAGCGGGTTTCTGACCGGCAAAGGGATCCTCGGAGGTGCGATTGTGCTGCTGGTGCTCGCCGTGGCCATCTTTGCTCCGCTGGTCATCCCCGAGGCTTGGGCCACACAGATGGACATGCGCGCACGCCTTTCGGGCCCATCCGTCGCGCACCCTTTAGGGACCGACCAGCTGGGACGCGATCTGATGTACCGGATGCTTCTCGGTGCGCAAACGTCGATTGTGATCGCGGGTACGGCCGTTCTGATGAGCCTGGTCATTGGTTTGCCGCTTGGCATCGTTTCGGGCTATTTCGGCGGGCGGATCGACAATGTGCTGATGCGGTTGGTCGACACGTTGTTGGCTTTTCCGGCGCTGCTTCTGGCGCTGACCATCTCGGCTGTGCTAGGCCCTAATTTCATCAATACGATCATCGCGATCGGCGTGGCTTTCACCCCGTATCTGGCGCGCATCATCCGGGGTGAAGCGCTGCGCGTGGCACAGATGCCTTATGTCGAGGCCGCACGCGCGGCGGGCACATCAGACGGTTGGATGATTGTTCGGCATGTTCTGCCCAATGTGATGCCACCGATCATCGTGCAGGCGACGATCAGCCTTGCTTTTGCCATTCTGGCCGAGGCCGGCCTATCGTTTCTGGGCCTTGGCACTCAACCTCCCGATGCCAGTTGGGGTCTGATGATCCAGGCGTCGCGCGACTACCTTGACATCGCACCCTGGACGGCGCTTGTGCCGGGGGCAGCAGTGGCGATCACGGTGCTGGGTCTCAACATGTTCGGAGACGTCCTGCGCGACGTGCTCGACCCGCGCATCTCGTAGACGCAGGTCCAGCTTGCACCAGCAGCTAACTAATGGGCATACAAACGGATTTTCGGTCCGAGCTGAATGCCGTCAACCGCGGGCTCCGTCGCCTTTGCAAGTTGTGGTTGCCATCCGGCGCTTGAGCTCTCGCGCAGCCGCCGCCCGTTCCAGCAAGGCATCCGCATCCCATTTCCGAAACTCGTCCTCAAGTGAGTTTGCAGTCCGCGCACCAGGGCCTTGCAACCGGCGGCGCACTGCACTTGCACTAAGGCACGGTCGGGCCGTGGCGCCGTTCAACTTATCCTGCATATGGCAGAAAGTGCCGAAGATGGCGGTCGGCTGCGTGACGTCAGGTATCATAACATCGCGCAGCGCCATCGGCTCTAGCAACAGGCTTTCGGCCTTGCATCCATTCGCGTCGACAACCGCGTGCCGGTCAAAGGCGAAACGTATCCAGATCATTGATCGCTTACCCATCATTGGCCGGACACCGCGCAGACTCTTCAGCGCCTTGGCGGGCGCAAAAACTTCCGTTCCAAAGGCGAAGGTTGCCTGATCAAACCCACCCAGAACGATCCGGTGCAGCGGTGATACAACCAGATCGCGGCTGGGCCGACCCGGCCCTAGTGATCCGGCCGAGATCAGAAGCGGCATGTCTTCGGCCGAAACCCCATCAAGCTGTTGTTTATCCGCCCGGAGCCATCGGATCGGCTGCGGTCCATGGTCCTGCGTATCTATAAGGTCGCCGATCCGGAGGCTTTCAACCTCGCGCGGTCCGTCAGGCGTCTGGATCAGCGTGCCCTTGGCATAGCCGACATATTCGAAGTCTTTGTTATGTTGGTCAAACGTCCAAAATGACGGAGGTTTTGTTTTGCCGCCGACGTCGTTGTACCACTTTGTCAGGTCAAATCCAGGGGACCAGACGATCTGATCGAGTTCTCCCGAGATCGCGTTGATCCCTTGGAAGACAATCGCACCTTGTCCCGGCCCGGTAAAGTCAGAGCGGATGATGTTTGCGTCCTCGATCGCGCCGCCGCCAAGCCCCTGCCAGATCAGATCATAGACGCCACCGACTTCAAAAAGGCGCGGGTCATCGTCATCGGAAGTGTGCGCAATGGTGAGATCCATCGTCGAAGCCGGTGAATGGTCAAAGTAACTCCAACTGCTCGTGTAGTTCAGGTTGCTGCCACTGGACGTGGCGAAGGACTCATCTGGTGGGTAGAATATTAGTGGCATATGTCGTCAATCCGGTGATGCCGCAACCTGACCTGAGGCCCGTTGACCGACGGTAAAAACTCTTGCCAAAAGTTCCGAAAATTTTTTTCAAATGCCCCGGGTGAAACCGAGCGCACTGCAACTGATCCTCCCATTGCAACGCTTTAGCCAGGTTGAGATGGATGTGCCCCCTATTGAACGCGAACGGGCACCGCATCCACATCGGGCATTGGGTGCGTCTCGGTCAGATAGGTTTCGAAGAAATGCGAAAACGTCGCGACACGCGGCGGCAGCCTGTCATAGGGCGGATAAAGCAGCGACAGCCACAACTCGGGCGGATGCCATTCCGGTAGCACGCGGACCAGAGAGCCGCGCGACAACCCGTCCATGACGATGAAGACCGGCAGCAGCGCCACGCCCGCGCCGCCTTCGGCCATGCTCGCCAGAAGGTCTCCGTTATTGGATCGAACGACGCCATCGGCACGCAAGGTGCGGCGACTGCCTTCGCGCAAAAGGCACCACTGGTCATCGTTGGCCCCTGCACTGTAGGCCAGACGGTGTTCGGGGCGCAGATCCTCGGGCCGTACGGCATTGGTACCTGGCCCTTCCGGGGCTGAAACCAGAACCATTGGCACCCGACAGACCTTTCGCCAGAAGGTTGAGGTATCGCTCATTGGCCCCGAGATGCGGATCGCAAGGTCGAAATCACCATCGACAATGTCATTAAACGGGTCGCTGCTGGTCACCGCGATCGAGATGTCGCGGTAAGTTTCTGAAAAACCTGACAAGAGCGCAGGCATCACACGTGATCCAAAGGACATCGGCGTGTCGACCCGGATCAGGCCGGAATAGGCGTCATGGGTCGAACGCAATTCCTCCGCCGCGTTGGTGATTCCCTGGACGAGCGGCGACACGCGTGCCGCGTAGGCCGCGCCCTCGGCTGTGAGTGAGACTTGCCGGGTCGTTCGCACCAAAAGCCGCGCACCCAGCACGTCTTCAAGCCCCGCCACCGCGCGCGTCACTGAGGCGGGCGTGGTTCCAATCTGTCGGGCTGCTTCGGAAAAGCTTCGTTCCTTCACAACCGTCAGAAAGATCCGGATGGATTTGAGCTCGTCCATGTTGTTTGAAAATACGCCACCTGCCATGATGGCCGCAACCCGATGGGCTGATTGTGGGCAAAAGCCCGCGAGCGAGCGCTAAAGAATTGGGCTCAGCGCCCGATCAGTGAAAGGATCTCGGCTCGATTGCCGTCTCTTTTCGGGACCGGGCGAACGCTTGGCCGAGCCCCGTCGAAACGCGGCGCGGGCGCAGCCTGCAATGTGCCTTCGGGAGCAATCCAGGTCTGGCGTACGGCGCTCATGGGATGGTTGAGGGCCTCGTGCGGCGGGAGCACGGGTGCAACGCAGGCATCGGTCCCGTCGAAAAGCGCCTCCCAATGCGCACGGGGCTCGGATCTGAACAGATCTTCGAGCCGGTCGGACTGAGCGGGCCAGAGGTCGGGCCGGAATTGTTCGGCGAAATCCGGATCATCGGCAAGGCCGAGGGTTTCGAGAAAAATGGTGTAGAATTTGGGCTCCAGACACTGGACGCTGATAAAACCGCCATCCTGGGTGCGGTACGTGCGGCTCCAATGCGGGCCGTCAAGCAAAGAGGTTCCGCGCCCGTCCGAAAAACCGCCCGATTGGCGCAGAGTCATGAGGAGGTTCATCATATGCGCTGCACCATCATAGATCGCCGCGTCAACCACTGTACCCTGCCCGGTCGCCCGGGCACGCAAAAGGCCGGCCAAAAGGCCGGTCACGAGGTACAGCGCTCCTCCACCGATGTCGCCGACCAGCGTGGGTGGGGTCTGCGGTCGCTGTCCTGCGGGCGAGGCGTGCCAGAGCGCGCCAGCGAGCGCGATATAGTTCAGGTCGTGCCCGGCTTGTTGCGCACGCGGTCCGGTTTGACCCCAGCCAGTCATGCGGCCGTAGACAAGAGCGGGATTTCGGACGCGCACACTCTCGGGCCCAAGCCCCAGACGTTCCATCACACCGGGCCGGAACCCTTCGATGAGCGCGTCTGCCGTGCCGATCAACTCGCTTGCAATCTCAAAATCGTCCGGGTCCTTGAGATCGAGCGCGATCGAGCGCTTGCCGCGATCCAGGATGGGCCTGTCCGGCTGTCCCGGCGCACGGTCGCCGCTGCGGCGGTGGATAACGATGACATCCGCGCCGAGATCAGCCAATAGCATGCCCGCGAAAGGTGCGGGACCAAGCCCTTCGATTTCGATAACGCGAATGCCGTCCAGCATCGGGTTCTGATCCAAGAGGCGCTCTTCGATCCCTTCGGTCTCTCATCGCGCCAGCGAAAAGGGACCAAAGGGACCGATGAGCGCCCGTCGCTCAGGCGCGACGGCGGCGACCGCCTGCGCGTCCGCGGCGCCCGCCCTCTTCGGCGCCCGCCGCCGTCGGCGGCTTGTTGAACCGGATCCACTCCCCTCCATGCGGATCGTTATTGGTAAGGAAGTTCGCCGCGCGGATCGCTTCCATCTCCTTGCCCGGACGCGCCTTGGTCGATCCCAAACCGAAAAGCGTCACGAACGCGTCGTCATCCATGCCCTCGGGCAGCACGACCCCTGCAGCCTCCACCTCGGCCTTCTTCTCGGCAATCTTCTTCTGGGTGACTGGCAGAGCCACCGGGTTCATGATCGCGCTCGTCATGCCCGCCCCCATCGCCATTGGCAGGAACGCATTGTTGATACCGTGCCGGTTCGGCAATCCGAACGAGATGTTTGACGCGCCGCAGGTTGTGTTCACCCCGAGTTCCTCGCGCAGCTTACGCACGAGCGTAAAGACCTGCTGACCAGCCGTTGCCATTGCCCCGATCGGCATCACCAGCGGGTCGACCACGATGTCATGCGCCGGGATCCCGAAATCCGCTGCCCGCTCGACGATCTTCCGAGCCACCGCAAACCGCACATCGGGATCTTCGGAGATGCCCGTGTCGTCATTCGAAATCGCCACCACTGGTACGTTGAACTTCTTCACAAGCGGCAGGATCTGTTCCAACCGCTCCTCTTCGCCGGTGACCGAGTTTAAAAGCGGTCGGCCCTCGCAGACCTCAAGCCCCGCCTCAAGCGCGCCGGGCACAGAGGAGTCGATGCAAAGCGGCACGTCGACCAGGCCCTGCACCAGCTTTAAAATCTCGACCATCAGTGGCGGTTCGGTTTCGTTCGGATTGGGGTTGGAGTTGTAAACCACGCCCGCATTCACATCTAGAACAGTCGCACCCGCTGCCACCTGTGCCAATGCGTCCTTTTCCACAGTCGAGAAGTCTCCCGCCTCCAACTCCGCCGCCAGCTTTTTCCGGCCGGTCGGGTTGATCCGCTCGCCGATGACGCAAAACGGTTCGTCAAAGCCGATCACGGCGGTGTTGGTTTTGCTTTCAACGACAGTACGGGTCATGGGGTCGGAGCTCCTTCTAGGCGCGCCAGAATGCTGTCGAGCGCGGGGTCGGTGAAATCTTGAATTGTGGCGCGCGCGCCGGCCTCGCGCAGGCGATCGTTCGGCAGGGACGACCGGACGCCGACCGTCCAAGCCCCCGAACGCTGCGCGGCGCGGGTGCCCGACGGGCTGTCTTCGAAGGCAACGCAACGATGCGGCTGCACACCAAGTGCCTCCATCGCCATCAGGTAAGGCATGGGATCCGGCTTGGCGCGGGCGCATTCCTCGCCGATCACAATGATTTCGAACGCGTCACGCAATCCGATCGCATCAAGCATCGCGTCGGCATTCAACCGCATTGCATTGGTCACGACCGCAAGCCCCCAGCCTTCGCTTTGTGCCCGCGCGACCAGATCGGCGGACCCTGGCATGGCCGGGTAAGGCCGGGGCAGCCGTCGGCGAAACTCGGCCTCTTTTGCCTCGGACAGCGCCTGCGGGTCGGATTCGTCGGGTAGGAATTCAGCAAAGATGTCGGCGTTCAGTCGCCCATGCACATGCGCCTTGTAGAATGCATCATCGACCGGCAGACCGCGATCACCGAACATGTCCATGAACACAGCCATATGGATCGGGTCGCTGTGCAAAAGCGTCCCGTCCAGATCAAAAAGCAGCGCGCCGTGCATCGTCCTTAGGCGACAGAATGCGCCGGAACCGCCGAAGCGCCACCGTTCTTGATAGCCCAGTTCGCGTTCGTCTTTATCCCTCCCAGCGGGAAGAAATGGACGTTCGTGATGTTGAAGTCCGGGTTCGCGGCCTTGTGCGCAGCAAGCGCCGCCACCACATCTGTCGGCTCGTAAGGCAACAAAAGCTTCGAGACGTCCATCGCACGTTTCTGCAGCACTTTCAGCGACGGGCCGACACCGCAGGCGACGGCAAACTTGATCAGAGTCTGCAACTTGGCCGGACCGGCGATCCCGATATGGATCGGCAGCTTGATGTCCGCATCGCGTAGCGCGTCGGCCCAGGCGATGATTGGCGCCGCGTCAAAGGCAAACTGTGTGGCCAGCGCCATATGTGCGTTCGTTCTCTCGGAGAATTTCTGTTTCCATTGAAGGGCATATTCGACGTTCTTCATCCCGCCGTCGGGATCGATGTCGCGGTTGCCCTCCGGATGCCCTGCAACGTGCAGACGCCTGAACCCTGCCTTGTCAAAGAGCCCGGTCTCCAGCATTTGCATGGAGCTGTCAAAATCGCCGTGGGGCTTTGCCACGCCCCCTGCAAGCATCAATGCCTGCTCGACACCCGCCTCGCCCTGATAACGGGCGATCCAGTCGGCCAGCATGGCTTCGTCCTTGATGATACGCGCAGGAAAATGCGGCATCACGTTGTAGCCATCGGTCGAAAGCCGCTTGGCGGTGCGTACCAT
>JBCCVT010000118.1:0-8933 GCA_039195015.1 Pseudomonadota bacterium | reverse complement strand
TTGCAACCGATCGGCGCGGCGAAGTCCCCGATGGGCAGAAGCCATTCATGTCGATCCCGCCGCTCACGTGGCACAAGGGCAAGTTGTCGGTGTTCTACCAGCGCCAGTACATCGACAGCGCACAACGCTTTGACGGCGCTTTTCGCTTGACGCCTGCCCATATCGAGGCGCTCGACGCGTTCGACGCGCTGGCCAATGATCCCGAACTCCATGTCCGCATGCGCCTGCAACCCGGTGACATGCAATTTGTCTACAATCACGCACAACTCCATGACCGCACGGGGTTTCGCGACTGGCCTGATCCTGACCGGCGACGGCATCTTTTGCGGCTCTGGCTGTCGATGCTCGGCGACCGGGAACTGCCCGATTGCTTCCGCCAGCGCTATGGCTCGATCGAGGTCGGCAATCGCGGCGGGATCATCACCTCGGAAACGCGCTTGCATGCGCCGCTTGCGCCTGCGGGTTGAATTTGACCGGGCGGCCCGTCATATCGCTCGGACGGTTACGGATTGGAGACGGCATGCTGCGTCCGCTCACGATTGCTCTGATGGTTTGGCTCGCCGGAATGGCAAGCGCCGAGCCACGCGTGCCGCAATCGCAAGCCGACATCAGCCTCAGCTTTGCCCCGCTCGTGAAGGCCGCCGCACCGGCGGTGGTGAACATCTACGCCAAGCGGATCACCCAAACGCGCAATCCGTTCGAGGATGATCCGTTTTTCGGTAACTTCTTTCGCGGGTTCGGGACGCCGCGCCCTAGGGTCCAGAACTCGCTGGGGTCGGGCGTCATCCTCTCGGGAGATGGCATCGTGGTGTCCAACTATCACGTTGTCGGCATGGCGACCGAGATCAATGTGGTTCTGTCCGATCGCCGAGAATACGCTGCTCGGGTCCTTTTGGGCGATGAGGCGAGCGATCTGGCGATCCTGAAGATCGACGGTTTGTCTGACCTGCCATCCCTGGAATTGCGCGATTCCGATGAGGTCGAGGTGGGCGAGCTTGTTCTTGCGATCGGAAATCCGTTCGGCGTTGGACAGACTGTCAGCAGCGGAATCGTGTCAGGCCTCGCGCGGTCCGGCGCGGCGGCCGGTCTTGGGCGCGGTTACTTCATTCAGACCGACGCGCCGATCAATCCGGGAAATTCGGGCGGAGCGCTGATCGATGTGAACGGGGACCTGATCGGCATCAACACGTCGATCATCACGCGGTCGGGCGGATCGAACGGGATCGGCTTTGCGATCCCGGCCAATCTGGTGCGCGAGTTTGTGGCGCAGGCCCGGGATGGAAGCGACCGGTTCCAGCGCCCCTGGACCGGCATGGCCGGGCAGCCGGTTGATGCGGATCTGGCCGCTTCACTGGGGCTTAAGCGGCCCGAAGGCATCCTGATCTCGGACCTGCACCCCGAAAGTCCGTTTGCCCTGGCGGGACTGGCAGTCGGAGACCTGATCACCGAAGTAGACGGCTTGCCGGTGAACACGCCAGACGAGATGGTGTTTCGCATGTCGGTTGCCGGGATCGGCGGGCATGTGTCGGTGACCCGCAGCAGGGGTCAGGCGGACCAGGTGCTCGACGTCCGGATGATGCTGGTGCCGAACATGCCACCACCCGATCCCGAAACACTGGGGAACCGGACCGTCCTGCCGGGGCTTTCGGTTGCACGTGCCAACCCTGCGTTGGTCGTCGAACACCGATTGCCGTTGCAAACCAAAGGCATCGTGGTCACCGACCCCGGGCGCTATGGCGCGCGGGCCGGCCTCAAACGCGGAGACGTGATCGCGACGATCAATGGTGCATCGATCGAGCGGCCCCGCGATGTGCGACATGCGCTGTCGAATGCCAACCGGACTGTTTCAATCGACATCGCGCGCGGAGGTCGGCTGGTGCGGCTGCGGTTCAGGGTCTGATGGCGGATCTGTTCGATCAGGAGGTTGCCGCCACCACGGATGCGCCGAACCGGCCGCTTGCGGACCGGCTGCGCCCTCAGACACTCGCCGACGTGATCGGTCAGCAACAGATCCTTGGTCCTGACGCCCCGCTGACAGTGATGCTCGCCTCGGGCGCGTTGAGCAGCCTGGTGTTCTGGGGACCGCCCGGCGTGGGCAAAACGACGATTGCCCGGCTGCTGGCGGATGAGACTGACCTGCATTTCGTGCAGATCAGCGCGATCTTTACCGGTGTGCCCGACCTGAAAAAGGTATTCGAAGCAGCGAAGATCCGGCGTCAGAATGGTCAAGGCACATTACTTTTCGTCGATGAGATCCACCGTTTCAACAAGGCCCAGCAAGACGGGTTCTTGCCACACATGGAAGACGGAACGATCCTCCTGGTTGGTGCAACCACCGAAAACCCGTCATTCGAACTGAACGCGGCATTGCTGAGCCGTGCTCAGGTTCTGGTGCTCGAACGTCTGGGCGATGGGGATCTCCAGGATTTGACAGAGCGCGCCGAGCGCGAACTGGGCGTGACCTTGCCTCTGACCGACGACGCACGCCTCGCCTTGTGCGAGATGGCCGATGGTGACGGGCGGGCCTTGCTGAACCTTGTGGAACAGATTGCCGCCTGGTCGGTGGAGGCACCACTTGACCGGGACGGGCTGGCCGCACGCCTGATGCGCCGCGCCGCAAAATACGACAAGTCCGGCGATGAGCACTACAACCTGATTTCCGCATTGCACAAGTCGGTGCGCGGGTCGGATCCGGACGCCGCGCTTTACTGGTTCGCCCGGATGCTCGAAGGCGGTGAGGATCCCCGTTACCTCGCGCGCCGGATCACCCGCATGGCGGTCGAAGACATAGGGCTGGCCGATCCGCAGGCGCAGACCGTGTGCATTCATGCATGGGAAGTCTACGAGCGGCTCGGCAGCCCGGAAGGCGAACTGGCGCTGGCCGAGGCATTGGCATATCTGGCGCTCGCTCCGAAATCGAATGCGATCTACACCGCCTATAAGGGCGCGCGCAGCCTTGCCAAGAAAAGTGGGAGCGCGCCGCCGCCCAAACATATCCTCAATGCGCCGACCCGGTTGATGAAGGACCAGGGCTATGGTGCAGGTTACGCCTATGACCATGATCAGGAGGACGGGTTTTCCGGACAGAACTACTTTCCGGATGGGATGGAAAGACCCGAACTATACGCCCCTGTGGAGCGGGGATTTGAACGCGACCTCAGGAAACGCGTGGACTATTTTGCCCGGCTGCGCGCGCAGCGGGCCGAGCCTGACATCGACGAATAACTGCGTGTCGGATGCCTTTGTGGCGCAACGCTCGGAATGACCGGGTCGGCATCGTCGGCTTTCCTTTGCGTCAGGGACTCAGCAAGAGGAGGAGCCTGACATGACTGTTCATACCGACAAAACCGACGATGTCTGGACCATCATCCATGATCGACCCGAGGCCAGGAACGCCATGGATCCCGCACACTCGCAGCCCTTGTTCGAGGCCATTAAAGACTTTGAACGGGGGCCGGCCAAGGTGGCCGTTCTCTGGGGCAAGGGGCCACATTTCTGTGCGGGCTGGGATCTTAAATTCGCGGCGACACTCGCCGATCCGGTTCTGCGCGAGGCTGAGTTTGACGATCTGGCGTTTCCGGTCGGGTCCGCTCCCTTCGGACGCGGCCGGTATGGAACTGGCGCTTTGGTGTGACATCCGGGTAATGGCGGACACGGCTTCCCTCGGGGTTTATTGCCGCCGCTGGGGGATCACGTTGATGGATGGCGGGACGGTGCGCCTGTCGCGATTGGTGGGGCAGGGCAAGGCGTTGGAAATTGCTCTGACGGGTCGCAAGGTCGAGGCCGAGGAATGTTATCGCATCGGTCTGGTCGAACAGATCGTGGCGACGGGCGAAGCGCGGGCTGCCGCCGAAGCGATGGCGCATGAGATCGCGCGGTTTCCGCAGGAGGCCGTGCGGGCCGATCGGCGGTCGATCATCGAAACGCGCGGCATGCAGCTGCGCGAAGCGATCAAGCTGGAATGGGCCAACGGCCTTGACGCGATCCGCCGGCAGGGGACCTCGGGCGCAGGGCGTTTCACCGGTGGTGCCGGGCGACATGGCGATTTCTCGGACATCCGAGCCGGTTCGGCGGGCGCTCATCGGTCCCTCCGGTCCCTTTTCGCTGTCGCGATGAGAGACCGGAGGGATCGAAGAGCGCCCCGCTTGACATCGCCTGCCTTGCGCGCGACAGACCGGCCATGGTTACAACGGTTTCATTGGTGGCACTTGGCGGCGCAATTGGCGCGGCCTGCCGGTATCTGGCGGGCGTTTGGATCGTCCATGCCTTCGGCAAGACGGGTTTCCCCTTGGCCATCATTTCAGTGAACGTCATAGGCTCGTTCGCCATGGGCCTTTTCATCGTCGCAGCGGCGCATCGGGGCCTGACGCCCTACGCGCCATTCGTGGCCACCGGTCTGCTCGGCGGTTTCACCACGTTTTCCGCGTTTTCACTGGAAACCGTCGTCCTCATCGAGCGAGGCGAGGTCATCACAGCCGGCGCGTATGTGCTGCTATCGGTTTGCGTCTCCGTGTTGGCTCTGTTTCTGGGCATGCTGGCCATGCGAGGTCTTTTGCCATGAGTGGTGTGCAGTTGCTGACCGTCGCATCCGGCGACGCGGATCAGCGGTTGGACCGGTGGTTGCGTCGGCAGTTCCCCCATATTGGTCAGGGTCGCATTGAAAAGATGTGCCGCAAGGGTGAGTTGCGCATCGATGGTGCGCGAGCCAAGGCGTCGACGCGACTGGCGCAGGGGCAGGTTGTGCGCATACCGCCTTTGCCGGAACGGGAGGACGTGCCCGAAACACCAAAGCCGATGATCTCGGATGCCGACATTCGAATGATACAGAACTGCGTTATCTATCGCGACGACCACGTTTTGGCTCTGAACAAGCCGGCCGGCTTGGCTGTTCAGGGAGGGAGCGGGCAGACACGGCATGTTGATGGCCTCGCCGGCGCGTTGCGGTTCGGGGCAGACGAAGCGCCCCGGCTGGTCCATCGGATCGACAAGGATACGTCGGGCGTGCTGATCATGGCGCGCAGCCGCGCGGTCGCGGCTGGCCTCACAGCCAGTTTCCGGCACCGGGAGACAAGAAAGGTCTACTGGGCGGCCGTTGCGGGTGTGCCGCATCCAAAATCCGGCGAGATCAAGACAGGGCTCGTGAAGGCGCCGGGTCACGGAGCGCGCGGTGAGGGCGAGAAGATGCTCTGCGTTCATCCTAGAGAGATCGATGACACGCCAGGCGCGAAACGGGCCGTCACCGAATACGCGCTGATCGAGGCTGCCGCGAAACGTGCAGCCTGGATGGCGCTGAGCCCAATCACGGGCCGGACCCACCAGTTGCGGGCACATATGGCAGAACTGGGTCACCCCATCGTCGGGGACGGCAAGTATGGCGGATCGGGACAGGACAATCCTGGTGATGGCTGGGGCGCGCAACTGGGTGGAGAGGTCAGCCGCAAGCTGCACCTGCACGCGCGTACGCTGACCCTTCGCCATCCGGTCACCCGGTCGCGGCTGCACCTGACCGCGCCGATGCCGGAGCACATGGCCCGCACCTGGGAGCTGTTCCAATGGCGCGCAGCCGAGGCACCCGACGATCCATTCGAGGATTTCGGATGACCGCGCCGCATCGTCTCATCCTCTTTGATGTGGACGGCACTCTGGTGGACAGCCAAGCCGCGATCGTGCAGGCGATGCACGCGGCATTCGATGCGATCCGTCATCCTGTGCCGGAGCGGCCGGTCCTTTTGTCGGTGATTGGTCTGTCTCTGGACCGGGCAATGCAGCATCTGACGCCGGACCTTGGGTCTTCGGACCACGCTCGTATGGCCGAAGTCTACAAGACGACCTTCTCGGCGAACCGTACGGAACTCGGCGCTGCGCATGCACCGCTCTATCCGGGCGCGCGGAACATGCTCGATCAGCTGGCCGGGATGTCGGGCCATGTGCTTGGCGTCGCGACCGGAAAATCCCAGCGTGGACTCGACGCGTTGATCGAAGCGCATGGGCTGGGCGATCACTTTATCACGCGACAGGTGGCCGATCACCACCCGTCCAAGCCCCACCCGTCGATGATCCAGACGGCGATGGATGAAACCGGCGCAGATCCGCGCGACACAGTAATGATCGGTGATACCTCATTCGACATGGAGATGGCCCGCGCGGCGGGCGTGACCGGGATCGGTGTTAGCTGGGGCTATCACTCCGCCGAAGCGTTGGGCGTGGACCATGTTCTGTCGACTTTTGACGATCTCCCGGAGGTTCTTCAGGCTGTCTGGGAGCGATCGGCATGAGTGAATGGAAACAGAAACGGTTCTGGACCGATGTACAGGTCACCCCTGTCGAAAACGGGTTCGCCGTTCAGCTTGACGGACGCGTCGTCAAAACACCGGCGAAATCGACCCTGATCTTGCCCACAGACGGCATGGCGCAGCGGGTGGCCGCAGAGTGGGAGGCCCAGGTGGATGTTGTTGATCCTACTGCGATGCCCTTTACCCGGTCGGCCAATGCGGCGATCGACAAGGTGCGCGTGCAACAGGCCGAGGTCGCCGATTTGCTCGCCGATTACGGTGACAGTGACCTGCTCTGTTATCGCGCCGATGGTCCGCGGGAGCTTGTTGCCCGACAGGCGCGCGATTGGGATCCGGCGCTGGACTGGGCGGCTAAGATGCTGGGCGCGCGGCTGGATGTGCACACCGGCATCATGCATAAGGCACAATCGCCGGAGGTGGTCGCGCATCTGCGGCGGCAGGTGCATGATCTGACAGCGTTCCAATTGGCGGCCTTTCACGATCTTGTGAGCCTTTCCGGTTCCCTGGTTCTTGGGTTTGCTGCGACGCGAGGCTGGAAACCGGCCGCCGAAATCTGGGAGATCTCGCGGCTTGACGAGCGCTGGCAGGAAGAACAATGGGGCCCCGATGAAGAAGCCACTGCACGCGCGGCGCATAAGCGGGAGGCGTTTCTACACGCGGATGCGTTCTTCAGGCACGCCTGAGCCGCTGGCACAAAGCATTTGCGCTCTCGCTCTGTGCCCTTGGGTAAGCCGCCGTTACCGGGGTGTTTTGTGTGATCGCGCACTTGACGTTTGTTGATGAATCCGACCAAGATTGCGCACATCACCGCGGTCAACGACCCGCGAGGGTATCCGTTCCGTCCTAAACAGGTCGGATGAACCGCCACGTAACGAGGCGGAAAATCAGGAAGAGGTAAAAATGAAGAAATCCGTAATCTTTGGTGCGCTCACCGTTGCCGGGCTGGCAGCCGGTGCCGCAGCGGCTGGGACGTTGGACGACGTAAAAGCCCGCGGCAAGCTGAATTGCGGTGTGACAACCGGTCTTGTCGGGTTTGCAGCGCCGGATTCGAATGGGGAATGGAAAGGGTTCGACGTGGCGGTGTGCCGCGCCGTGGCTGCAGCGGCTTTGGGTGATCCGAACGCCGTCGAGTTTGTGCCGACCACCGGCAAGACCCGTTTCACCGCGCTCGCATCCGGTGAGATCGACATGCTGGCGCGGAACACGACATGGACCTTCAGCCGTGACGTCGACCTGAAATTCGAATTCGTCGGTGTGAACTACTACGATGGTCAGGGCTTTATGGTTCCCAAGGACCTGGGCGTAAGCTCGGCCAAGGAACTGGATGGCGCAACCGTCTGCATCCAGACCGGTACCACCACCGAGCTGAACCTGGCCGATTTTTTCCGTGCCAACAACATCACCTATGAACCGGTTCCGATCGAGACCAACGCCGAAGCGCAACAGCAATACCTGGCTGGTGCCTGCGACGTCTACACCACGGACGCATCCGGCCTGGCCGCCACGCGCGCAACCTTCGAAGATCCGTCGGCACATGTGCTGCTGCCCGAGATCATCTCGAAAGAGCCGCTCGGCCCGCTTGTGCGTCATGGCGACCATGAATGGGGCGACGTCGTTCGCTGGACTCTGAACGCGCTGATCTCGGCTGAAGAGCTGGGCATCACCTCGGCCAATATCGGCGAACTTGCCGCCGGCACCAACAATCCGGAAGTCAACCGGATCCTGGGGACCGAAGGCACCCTGGGCGAGATGCTGGGCCTGGACGCCGAATGGGCCAAGCGTGTGCTGGCTGGCGGCAACTACGGTGAAATCTTTGCCAAGAACATCGGTGAAGACACGCCAATCGGGCTTGCGCGCGGGTTGAACGCACAGTGGACCGAAGGCGGTTTGCTGTATTCTCCGCCATTCCGGTAAAAAATCCACGGGTTGAGGGCGCAGATTTCACTCTGCGCCCTTTTCCTATCAAGAATAATATGCCCGATTTCCAGGGAGCGGGGACCAACCCTGCCCAGTGAAGAAATCGGGAAGCCATAGGGATGTTTCCATATGACAACGATAACTGACCCGCCGCGTCAGTCATTCCAGCTGTCTATGCTGTTGAATGACACGCGGTACCGATCCTACACGTTTCAAGCAATTGCGCTTCTGGTCCTGATCGTTTCCTTCGGGTACCTGACCAGCAATTTGATGCGCAACCTCGCCGCGGCCGGTCTGAATATCTCCTACGGCTTTCTGGGTGAACCTGCTGGCTACGACATCAATCAGACGCTTGTCGAATACAACAGCCAGTCGAGCCATTCGCAGGCGGCGCTGGTCGGTATTCTGAACACGCTGCTTGTCGCGTTTCTGGCCTGCGTCACCGCCACCGTGTTTGGCGTCATCGCCGGGGTCCTGCGTTTGTCCAAGAACTGGCTCGTCTCCAAACTGATGGCCTTTTACGTCGAGATCTTTCGCAACATCCCGGTCCTGATCTGGATCATTATCATCTTCACGATCATGACGGCGGTTCTGCCCGGGCCACGCGCGTTCCGAGGGGATGATCCAGCCGCGACCATGGTCATGGACGTCTTCGCCTTTACCAACCGGGGCATATATATTCCCGGACCCGTCTGGGGACCGGGGTCGCTTGTGGTTGTTGCA
>JBCCVT010000117.1:0-8972 GCA_039195015.1 Pseudomonadota bacterium | reverse complement strand
TCGGGGTTCGTCTCGGAGGTCTTGACAGTCGCAGTCATTTCGCCGCGCCGCATGACGCTCACCGTATCGGTTGCCTCCATGATCTCGCGCAGTTTGTGCGTGATCAGGATGATGGTTTTGCCTTCCTCTCGCAGGCGATGAAGGATGCGGAACAATTGGTCGGCTTCGGCGGGGGTGAGAACGCCGGTGGGTTCGTCCAGGATCAGGATCTCTGCCTGGCGGTAGAGCGCCTTGAGGATCTCGACCCGCTGCTGCATCCCGACGCCAATTTCGTCGATGCGCGCATCGGGGTCCACGTTCAACTCGTACTCCTGCGCCAGTTCACGCAGCGTTTTCCGAGCTTTTGCCAGCGACGGGCGCAATAGCCCGCCATCTTCGGCGCCGAGTATGATGTTCTCGAGCACAGTGAAATTCTCGACCAGCTTGAAGTGCTGGAAGACCATGCCGATGCCTGCCGCGATCGCGGCCTGACTGTCGGGAATTTCGGTTTTCGCACCGTTGATGAAGATCTCGCCCTTGTCGGCTTTGTAGAAGCCGTAAAGGATGCTCATCAACGTGGATTTTCCGGCACCGTTTTCGCCAATGATCCCATGGATCGTGCCTGGAGCGACCCGGATCGAGATGTCCTTGTTCGCCTGCACGGGCCCAAAGGCCTTGGAGATGTCTTTGAGTTCGATCGCAGGAGGGGTCAAGCGGGCTCTCCCAATCCGGGATGTCCGATCCAAAGGGAGGCCTGCCGTGCGTCGACCGCAGCCACTGGACGGCCGGTTATGCCCCGCCAGTTGATCGTGGACAAATGATCGGTCCCGCGAAGGGACAAGACGGCGCCAGGGCGATGGGGATCGGTGTCGTGAATGGCATAAGGGACCGCCGCACCCGTCCAGCGGGCGCGGCGGTCAAAAGATGTTTTGCCCCAAGCCGCAAGGAATGTGGTCAAACCATTTGGCATGGCTCAGGGCCCGTTCCGAGAGATCAGAACGACAAGTCCGGGCAGCTGTCGTCTGACATGTAGTCATGCACGGCAAGCGTCCCGCCTGCGATCTGCTCGGATGCGGCATCCACCGCGGCTTTCATTTCATCGCTCACAAGCGTGGCGTTGTTTTCGTCCATCGCATAGCCGACACCGCCATTCGCAAGGCCCATCACATTAAAGCCAGTTTCCATGTCCGGACCGTCGGCGAAGGCGTTGAAGACCGCGTTATCGACGCGCTTCATCATCGAGGTCAGGACCTTGCCCGGATGAAGGTAGTTCTGATTGCTGTCCACACCAATCGACAGGATGCCTTCATCCGCCGCGGTCTGCAGGACGCCCACGCCGGTGCCGCCGGCCGCGGCATAGACCACGTCAGCTCCCTGGCTGATCTGCGCCTTGGTGAGCTCGGATCCCTTCACCGGGTCGTTCCAAGCGGCGGGCGTCGTGCCGGTCATGTTGGCGATCACAGTGGCATCTGGATTGGCTGCCTTGACACCCTGGGCATAGCCGCAGGCGAATTTACGGATCAGAGGGATGTCCATGCCGCCGATGAAGCCCACCGTGTTGGATTCTGAGGCCATCGCCGCCATCATTCCTACCAGGTACGATCCTTCATGTTCGTTGAAGACAACCGAGCGCACATTGGGCTGATCGACCACCATGTCGATGATCGTGAATTTTGTGTCGGGATAATCCGCCGCCACCTGACCGAGAGCATCGGCAAAGGCAAAGCCCGCCATCACGATCGGGTTCGCGCCTGCTTCGGCGAACCGGCGCAGCGCCTGCTCACGTTGCGCTTCGGATTGCAGCTCGATCTCGCGAAAGGTGCCGCCGGTTTCGTCGGCCCAACGCTTGGCTCCGTTGAACGCGGCTTCGTTGAAGGATTTGTCGAATTTTCCGCCCAAGTCGAAAATCAGCGCGGGCTCGGCCAGCGACGCTCCGGCAGTCAAAGCCACGGCTGCCACGGCGCCCAACATGGATTTCATCAGGGTCATTATCAATTACTCCCGGTTGGTTCTTTTTTTTGCACGGGACTCGGTGTCTCCACCCCGTCCCGGTCATACGAAAGGTCATATGATCGCAACGATAAGGCCGCAGCAAATCAAGAGGGTCAACCGCTTTTTGTCGCTTCGTGCCCGGTTGAGGGGGCGTCCGACGGGCTCAGTGCCCGCGCCATCAGCAGTGCGTCGGAACGCGTGGCATCCGACCGCCGATAGTAGCCGGGGCGCCGCCCGGTCACCGCATAACCGCAGGCTATGTAGAGAGCGCAGGCCGCGCGATTGTCCTCGGAAACCTCAAGAAAGGCATTCCGCGCTCCGCGTCTCGCGGCCTCGGCCTGCCAATCCTCCATGATGGCAGCGGCGCGCCCTTGTCGGCGTGCTATGGGCGCGGTGGCGATGGTCAGCAGCTCGGCCTCGTCGACAACCACCCGGACCAGCGCAAAGCACGTCGCGTCACCCACCTGAAACACGGCACTGGAGGCAAGCAAGTCGCGGAATTCCGCCGCGGACCAGGGCCGTGCATCGGCAAAGGCGCCGCTGTGGGCACGCGCGAGGTGTTCGGGAGTCATGGATCCAGAAGGACGGGCGGCGCATCGCGTGCCGGTGCCGCATCGGCGGCGCGCACATAGACCGGCGCGGGCGGGGGCGGGTCATTTGCCATCCGAGCTAAGGCAATTCGGGCGATGGCTTCGATCTGACGGTCGGGCGGCGTGTTCAACTTAGCATCCGGCACATCGGTCCGATCCACCAAGCGAGGCGGAGGTCCCGCCAGGTAGATCTGGTCACGCGGGGCGGGGATGGCGATACGAGTCCCTTCAGGTTCTGCAAAGGCGCGCGCATCAAAGCCCGTGACGCCAATTGCTGGAACGCCCAAACCCAAGGCCAGCCCGCGCGCCGCGGAGACGGACACCCGGATCCCGGTGAAGTTTCCAGGGCCGACACCGACGCCAATCGCATGGACGTCCCGCCATGTCTTGCCTGACTGGCCGAGCATCTCTTCCATCATCGGCATCAGCCGTTCCGCTTGCCCGCGTGTCATCTCTTCGACGGCGACAACCTCGATCCGGGCGCCCACCATAATGGCAGCAGCGCAATAGGCGGCCGAGGTGTCAAATGCGAGGATCACGGGAGGTGAAGAGTGCATGGCGCCTGCTATGCGCAGCTTTCGCGCGACACGAGCACGTCCCGCGAACTCCCAGACTGGCGTGGCAAGCCGTCATCCACATGCAGCCAGGGGTATTGCGCATCCGCGTGACTGTGCAATGTCGGTCGAAACCGCGCAGCCTGATCAATCACTCCGACCGGCACATAAATCATGCCCGGCAGATAGTCATACGTTGCCGCCAATGGCGATCCGCAGGCCGCGCAGAACCACCGATGGACGCCAGGATGGTGCGACACTGGTTGTGCGGACGGCGTGTCAATATCGATAGTCGCAACATCAAAAGAGGCAAAGGCGGCGACTGGCGCACCACCCACACGTTTGCAGTCCTTGCAATGGCAAAAGACAATGTCCACCGGGTCGGTTTGGCCGCGTAAAGTGGATTGTCCGCAATAGCACCGCCCGGTAATTGGCGGTCCGGATCCGTCGTTCGCTGTTGCCTTAGACGGCAACGGGGCGAACCTCGGTCACTTCAGGGATGTAGTGACGCAGCAGATTCTCGATGCCCATCTTCAATGTCAGCGTCGATGACGGACATCCCGCACAGGCGCCCTGCATATGCAGATAAACCACGCCACGATCAAATCCGTGGAAGGTGATGTCTCCACCGTCCTGCGCAACGGCTGGCCGGACGCGGCTATCCAGCAACTCTTTGATCTGACTGACCACTTCGGAGTCTTCGCCAGAATGCTCAGCGTGACCTGATGCCGGGCTGTGGTCGCCGTCCATGATCGCGTCGCCGGACTGGAAATGCTCCATCACCGCGCCCAAGATGGCCGGTTTGATGTGATCCCATTCTGTCGCGTCGGCTTTTGTCACCGTGACGAAATCATTTCCAAAGAACACGCCGGTTACGCCGTCCACCGCAAAGATCCGGCGCGCGAGCGGGCTTTTTCCGGCCGCATCGGCCGAAGGGAAATCCGCCGTCCCCATCTCGAGCACGGTCTGACCTGGCAGGAACTTCAGCGTGGCCGGGTTGGGTGTGGATTCTGTCTGGATGAACATGGGCGATCTCCGGGTTCGTTGGTTCAGATATGCGAGGCCACAGGGGCCAAGTCAAGACTTGGAACGATTCTAAACTGCGCTCTTTCCCGAGGACGCTGCCCAGGCTATCGCCTGTTCCAACCGATCATCTCCCCAGAAGAGCTCTCCGCCCGCCAGAAAACTCGGAGCGCCAAAGATGCCATGACGTTGCGCCGCCTCGGTTCCCGCGCGCAGAGCCGATTTGATCCTTGGCTCTTGCGCTGCGCCAACAAGGGTCGGGTCCAGCCCGGCAGATTGAAGGCAATCAGCAAGTACGGCGGCATCCGAGATGTCTGCGCCGTCGCCAAATTGCGCTGAAAAAACGGTCCGACAAAACGTCGCGCCCTGAGGATGATCGAGGGCCGCGAGTGCCACGCGCGCGGCCATCAGGCTGTTCTGCGGAAAGAACTCAGGCCGCCGGAACCGCAATCCGCGCGCCGCGCAGAGCCTTTCAATGTCGCGCCACATGTATGCGCCTTTTGCCTCATAGATGTTGAACGGTGACGTCGTCCAGCCCTGTGCGCGAAAGATTGGACCCAGAAGGAACGGCCGCCAGTCGACCGTGACACCAGCCGCCCGGGCCAAAGTTTCGATCCGAAATGCACTGAGGTAGGAATAGGTCGAGGCGAATTCGAACCAGAAGGAGACCCGCGCGGTGCTTGGGGCACTCATGGCGATATCAGGTGATCGCTTCGAGTTTTTCTTTGCTCAGGTCACCCGGCACGATGGTGATCGGGATAGGCAGCGACCCGGACGCTCTTGAAAGCTGCGATACGAGCGGTCCCGGACCCTTTCGATCGGTGCCGGCACCCAGCACCAGCACGCCGATATCTGGATCCTCTTCGATCTGGCCGATGATTTCGGGCACCGGTTCGCCTTCGCGGACAACCAGTTCCGGGTCTACGCCTTGCCGGTCGCGCATCCATTTGGCGAAGACCTCGTAATGCGCGTGAATGCGTTCGCGGGCTTCCTCGCGCATGACCTCGCCCACTCCGATCCAATGGTTGAATTCATCGGGTGGTATGACCGATAAGATGGCCACGCCACCGCCCGTATGCGCCGCACGCATTGCGGCGAACCGCATGGCGTTCAGGCATTCGCGGCTGTCATCAAGCACCACCAGGAATTTGCGCATGTCACGATCTCCCAAGCAGCGCGATCATGACGACCTTGGCAATCCAACGCAATCCGAATTCGCAATGGCTTGCACAGTGGACAATTCCGGTTTGACGGAATCGGAAGCCACTTGGCATCGCTGCCAATCCCATTCGCGACTTACTGCTTCGACGCGGCCCAATCCCAATACATCTCGCGCACCCGCCGCGTGACCGGTCCGATCTGATACTGCCGGTCCTCAAAGGCGGTCACAGGCGTCACCTTGGACATGTTACCAGACATGAAGACCTCATCAGCGTCTTCGAAATCGGCAAAAGTCAGCACGGCCTCCTGTACATCCGTTCCATCGGCGCGCAGGTTCGAGATGTGGCGCGCTCGCGTGATGCCCGACAGAAACGTGCCGTTTGCAATGGGCGTAAAGACAACACCATCGCGCACCATGAAGATATTGGCCGTTGCCGTTTCCGCGACATTGCCGACGGCATCTGCAACCAACGCGTTGGAAAAGCCGCGGCTGCGCACCTCGGCCAGCATGCGGGCGTTGTTGGGGTAAAGACAGCCCGCCTTGGCATCAACGACCGCATCTTCAAGCACCGGGCGGCGGAACCGGGTCCGGCCCAGTGTAACCGTCGCGGTTTCCGGAGCCATCGGGATTTCCTCGAGGCAAATCGCAAAGCCGGTTTCGCTGTCACCCGGCACGATTGCCGAGGCATCGCCTTCGATTGCCCAGTACATCGGCCGGATATAGATTGCCTGATCGGGTCTGTATGCGGTGAGGCCGTCGCGGACAATCTCGACCATGTCCTCGGTCGACACGGTCGGGCGTATCATCATGGATTTCGCGGACCGGTTGACACGCGCACAGTGCAGGTCGAGATCGGGTGACAACCCGCTCACATGGCGCGCGCCGTCGAACACGCTCGAGCCAAGCCACGATCCGTGATCGGCTGCACGCATGATCGGTACGTCTCCGTCATGCCAAGCGCCATCAAAATAGGTGCGAATGTTCGTTCCGACTGCCATTTTGCCCTCCCGCGGCTGGCGCCACCCTAGGCGTGACCCAAGGTCGCGTCCAGAGCCGTCGCGGTAAGGACGGGATGGTTCAGATCTCGACCGGCGGCAGCATTCCAACGATATCATATGTCTTGCGCAGAATGGGCGCAGTGATCTCTCGCGCGCGCTCGGCGCCGCGGGCGAGGATGCCGTCGATCTCGTCTTGTTCACCCTGCAGGCGGGCCATCTCTGCGGTGATCGGACCGAGCTCGGCAACGGCAAGATCCGCCAAAGCGGGTTTGAACGTGCCGAATTGCTGACCGGCATGTTTCGCGACAACCTCTTCGGGCGTCATGTTGGCGAGTGCGGCGTAGATGTTGACCAGATTGCGTGCCTCGGGCCGTGCGTCCAGACCCTCAAGTGCCTCTGGCAACGGATCGGGATCGGTACGAGCCTTGCGTATCTTCTGCGCGATGGCATCTGCATCATCGGTCATGTTGATCCGGCTCATATCCGACGCATCGCTCTTCGACATCTTCTTGGATCCATCCCGCAAAGACATGACGCGCGTCGCCGCGCCTTCGATGACGGGTTCGGTCACCGGAAAGAAATCCACGCCGAAATCATGGTTGAACTTGATCGCGATGTCCCGGGTCAGCTCCAGATGCTGTTTCTGGTCTTCACCCACTGGCACGTGGGTGGCGTGGTAAACGAGGATGTCCGCGGCCATTAGCGCCGGGTATGCAAAAAGCCCAAGCGAGGCGTTCTGCGCGTTTTTGCCGGCCTTGTCCTTGAACTGGGTCATCCGTTGCATCCAACCCATGCGTGCTACGCAATTGAAGATCCATGCCAGTTGCGCGTGCTCGGGCACCTGGCTCTGGATGATCAGAACGGACTTTTCCGGATCGATGCCCGACGCGATGAAACCTGCGCACAGCTCACGCGTGCTTTGACGCAGTGCTTCCGGGTCTTGCCAGACAGTGATGGCATGCAGATCGACCATGCAGTAGATCGTTTCAAACGAGCCTTCGTTTTGCATGTCGACAAAGCGTTTCAGCGCGCCGAGGTAGTTGCCCAAGGTCAGACCGCCCGACGGCTTGATGCCGGAAAACACTCGCGGCGTGAATTGGGGTGCGGACATTGGGGTCTCCCGGCTGGTCATCTGCGCCTCGCTCGCTTACCCATGACACCAATGGTCGTCAAGCAAAGGCAAGGAAGCGCCCCGTGTCGAGCCCTGAACACATAAGCCCCGTCAATCCGTTGCCGCCCGTGGTGGTGGCACTTTTCCTGGTGATGATGGGCGTCGAGGCGGTGTTTTCGCTGGGCGCTCGCGGCATCATCGGAGGCCCGGGCGCCATTGGCTGGCGGTTGGACGCGATCCAGACCTATGCGTTTTCGGGCGACATCTTTGACTGGATGGTCAGCACGGGACGATGGCCGCCCGAACATGTGATCCGGTTCCTCAGCTACGTTTTCGTGCACGCGAACTTCACCCACGCAATCTTTGCAGGTGTGTTGTTTCTCGCGATGGGCAAGATGACGGCCGAAGCTTTTGGAGCAGTCCCGATGCTGGTCGTTTTTTTCCTGTCGGCGATCGGTGGGGCGCTGGCTTACGCTATTCTGTTCAACGATCCTGTTCCGATTGTTGGGGCGTTTCCGCCGGTCTACGGCCTGATCGGCGCATATACGTTCATGCTTTGGCGATCTTATGACGTGATCGGGGCCAACAAGGCCCGCGCTTTCACGCTGATCGGATTTCTGATGGGGATCCAGTTGGTTTTCGGCCTGCTCTTTGGCCGTTCGAACGATTGGGTGGCTGATCTGGCGGGTTTCGCCACCGGGTTTGCCCTGTCATTTGTTGTCTCTCCCGGCGGATGGCGGCGGCTGCGCGATCGCATTCGACGCGGCTGAGCGCCCAGACGCCCTTCGGGTTGTCTTTGCGCGCAGTGCTCGGACCGAGAAGCGTGGCCGATCAGGTCCCGCGCCGGAAAGCGGCTCGGAATTCTGCAAGCCGAAACGCCCCAAGGATCTGACCCGCTCCGAAATAGACAGCCATGCCAGCCGCCACCAAGCCCGCAAGCGCAGCATAGCGAATACCGGGTGCGGTCAGCGGCCCGGACCACGCGCTTGCCAGCGCCCAGACCGCCGCACCCATGATGGCTGAGGCGAGGCAGACCCGCCAGATCCGGGACCAGAACCGGTCGTCAAAACGGGCCTCTGGACCCAGGTTTCGAGCACCGACAGCAAGCAGCCCGACCATCGCCCAGCCCGCAACCGTTGTTGCAATGGCCGGTGCGATCCATCCGATGAGGGGAGCCAATCCAACCGCTACCACTGCGTTCACAACCATGGCGGTAACCGCGTACCGGAAAGGTGTCCGCGTGTCCTCACGCGCAAAAAACAGCGGCTGCAGGATCTTTTGCAGAACAAAAGCTGGCAGGCCCAACCCGTAGATTGCCACCGCTTGGGCAATGGCCACGCTGTCCGCAGCCGTTGTTGCGCCGCGTTCGAATAGGACCGACACCAATGGCACCGGGACGACCACCAGCGCCACGGCGCAAGGGATGGTCAAGGCCAGCGAGACCTCGCCCGCACGGGAATACGCGTTACGGGCGCCGTCCGCGTCATGCGCGGCGAGCCGACGCGACAGATCGGGCAGCAGCACGACCCCGATTGCAATGCCAACAACACCCAAAGGCAACTG
>JBCCVT010000116.1:0-8974 GCA_039195015.1 Pseudomonadota bacterium | reverse complement strand
GCCAATGGTACTGCGGCTTAAGTCGTGGGAGAGTAGGTCACCGCCAAACCTAGCAAGAAACACAAAAATCTCTCAAAACGATACCAAAAACCCAAACACAACCTCAAATCCGCCCGCCCCAGCGCCGGACCAACGCCAGAAGACTACATGGCAAGAAAACTCAAATCCAACCAGAAGCCAGACATTCATCGGTCGTGTCAAAGGTATTGGAGGCGCGGTCGCAATCGGCGTTGAATTGAATTCAACGGAGCTTGCATTCGTTCAGAACCATGTCGACGCGGCTCGACACCGAAACGCGCGGCAGCAGATGCTGCCTGTAGCCCAATGCGTCCAGTGTTCGGGTAATGCGGTGATACTCCTGAACCGCTTCGCCAAAATCATGCCGGCGCTCGGTATCGCTTGCAAAGATCTCCTCCCACGGCGGGACGACAAAGACGCTTGTGGCGTAAGGACGATGGTCGCCGAGGGTGTCCCTGACGGATTGGCCGGATGCGTGCTCGAGCGCGATGGCCGCATCAATAAGGCCTCGATCAAAGAACACGAGAGCTTCAAGATGGTGGGCGTTTTCGAAGTCAGAGATTGCCATTTCAACCGCGCGGCGCGCGAAGGCGCGCATGTCCACCCAAGGCAGGGCGGTGCCGTCTCCAGCGAGCTCTTCCGTGACGATGCGTCGACCCGGTTCGGGAACAGTCGCGAACCCGCGTTCGCTCAGGGCCTTCAGCAGGGTCGATTTGCCCCCGCCTGAGCAGCCCGTAATCAGGGTAAACCTGTCATTCAACGCGTCTGCCTTTCTGAAATCTCAACCTGGGTTTTACCGCGTAAGCACTGCGACGCAGCAACGCCCAACCAGGCTTTGCGTACAAGGCCTGTATCCGGCTTTGCCAGGCAATCGGCCCGAGCAGCGCCATTGCAACCAGTGTCGCATCGGGCTCCAAGACACAGAAGCGCGTTTCGCGGCCTCGGCGCCAAGTTGCTTCCGACCTCTGTTGTGCGAGGCATGATTTGAGGCCTCTGGCCAAAACGATGGGCTTGTCCAAAACGCTTGTCCTGGTCGCAGACTTGAGCCTGGTGCCATTTGGCGTAGCCGGTTTCATGCAGTCCTTCGCCCTGCTTTTGGTCTTGCGGTGACTTTCAACAGGGTCTCTTGGGCGCAGGAACGGCTTTTCCATCTTCGACGATCTCGGCGGTGTGTGAGGCTATGGTATCGGCGGGTCGGACACGGCTTTCACAAAAAAACAAAGGCATCGGATCGGCACTTGCGGCTTTGATTGGGTTTTACGCGCGGCAAGACGCGCGCGCGGCATTCGGTTGAGGGGATGATTGTGGACCTTCCGGGGTCGTGATAGCCCCAAAGCATGGAAAAGCAGGTCATGTGCATCAACTGGGGCACCCGGTACGGAGCGCCCTATATCAACCGGCTCTACGCCATGGTTGCGCGCAATGTCACGCCTCCGTTCAAATTCGTGTGCTACACGGACAGTGCGGAAGGTGTGCGGAGCGAGGTGATCTGCAAGGACCTGCCTCCGATGCCGGGATTCATGCCCCAAAACACCAAGGGCAAGTGGCCGAAATCGCGGCTTTGGGCGCCGGCGCTCGATGGATTGTCCGGCCCGGTTCTTTTCATGGATCTCGACGTGGTTGTGACCGGTTCGCTGGATCCGTTTTTCGAATTCGGCGATCCCGAGGACGTCATCCTGGCCCGCAACGCTGCCAAGCCGTTGCACAAGTTGGGACAAACCTCGATCTATCGGATGCCTGTCGGCAAGCTGGCCGCGCTTCAGGCCGAGTTTGCCGCCGACCCGCAAGCGGTGGCCGACACGTACCGCTATGAGCAGCATTTTGTCACCAAAAGGGCGCCGGGAGGTGTAACGTTCTGGCCGCGCGGATGGGTGCGGCATTTCCGGATCGAATGCGCGCGCCTGTTCCCTTTGAACTATATCCTGCAACCGAAACGGCCTCGTGATGCGCGGGTGGTCATTTTTGCCGGTCATCCGAACCCGCCTGATGCGATCCGGGGGCAGATGACCAAGGATGCCCCTTATTTGCCGCCGCGTGCACATATCGCGCGATCGCTGAAAAGTCGCAAGCCGATCAAGGCGATACGTAACTATCTGATGCCTACGGACTGGGTGCGTGACATCTGGGAAGAGGGTGACGTCAACGGCACAAAGGACAGCGGGCAGGGCAGGCCATGACGAAGGCACCCTACGATCCGGGGCAGGAGGGGGCCAAGCTGCATTTTGACGATGCCATGTCCTATGGTGACTACCTCCATCTCGATCCGATCCTGACGGCACAGCATCCGCGCAGCAACGCGCATGACGAGATGCTGTTCATCATTCAGCACCAGACCAGCGAGCTCTGGATGCGCCTGGCGATCCATGAATTGACGCGGGCGCGGGCGGCGCTGAATGCCGAGGATATGGCGCCGGCATTCAAGATGCTCACCCGTGTGGCGCGGATCTTCGACCAATTGAACGGGGCATGGGACGTATTGCGCACCATGACGCCCAGTGAATACACGCAGTTTCGCGAGGATCTGGGGCCGTCCTCGGGCTTCCAGTCCTATCAGTACCGCATGATTGAATTCTTGCTGGGCAATCGCAACCCGAACATGTTGAAACCGCACGCCCATCTTCCCGAGATCCACGGCGCGCTTGAGGCGGAACTGAACCGGCCGAGCCTTTACGACGACGCGGTTGGTCTTCTCTTTCGACATCTGGATGGCGAGGGACGCGCGCCACCCGCCCCGGATCTGCGCGCGCCGCATGTGGCGCAGGACGAGATCCGTGCACGGTGGCAGGTGGTGTACGAGAATGTCTCGGAGCATTGGCCGCTTTATGAGCTTGCGGAAAAGCTGGTGGATCTTGAGGACTATTTTCGCCGCTGGCGGTTCAATCATGTGACGACGGTCGAGCGGGTGATCGGGTTCAAACGGGGCACGGGCGGGACGGACGGGGTGAGCTATTTGCGGAGGATGCTGGATGTGGAGCTCTTTCCCGAGCTCTGGCAGGTTCGGGGCGATCTGTAATCGTCCGGTCCAAGCGCCCCGCAACCCTTGCGCCGCTGCTCACTCAGGTCTGCTGGCGCATATCTATGATAATGCAGGTCGTTGAGCCGGTTGCATAAAGCTTGCCGTCCGCGACACCGCGAATTTCGCCATGCGCCACACCGGTCGATCGGCCCGCGTGATCGATATCGCCGATGCAGTCGATCTCCATGCCAACCGGGATCGGGCGGGTGATATTGATCTTGTATTCCAGCGTCGTATAGACTGCGCCCTGTGGCACCTTGGTCATCACCGCGCAGGCCATCGCGGAATCGAGCAGTGTTCCGTACCAGCCGCCGTGAACCGTCCCCAGCGGGTTGCACACGTTGAATTCGGGCGTGCCGCGAAACACCACGCGGCCATCTTCGACCGCGTGCAGGTGATACCCCATGGTCTCGGCGATGGGAGGGCCGGGATGGCGCCCGTCAAGCATGCCCTGCATGAATTCCAGCCCGGACATCGACAAGGTACGATCAAGTGAGAGCAGTTCCGAAGGCGATCGGGCGATGAACATGTACCGTCCTCCTTGCGGAGAACGGTACCAATCAGCGGTGGTGCGGCAAGAATTACGCTACGTTCTGCAGCGCGACGCGCGGAGTGACGCCAAGCGCATGGCACACGTCGCGGGTAAGCTCAGGACGGTTCAGCGTATAAAAGTGCAATTTGGTCACGCCTTCGTCCAGAAGCTCGCTGCAAAGCTCGGTGCAAAGCGCGGTGGACAGGAGCTCTTCGCGCCCGTCGCGCACAGCCTTGGTAAAGGCGTCCTCAAGCCATGCTGGCACGCGCGCACCGCACCGTTCTGCAAAGCGGCGTGTACCGGCCCAGTTCTCGATCGGGAGGATGCCGGGCGTGATTTCCTTGTCGATCCCGGCCTTGGCACACTCGTCGCGAAAGCGCAGGAACGTGTCCGCCTCAAAGAAGAACTGTGTAATGGCCTCGCTTGCACCGGCGTCCAGCTTTGCCTTGAGCCAGTCGATGTTTTGCGCTGCTGACGCCGCCTCGGGGTGGGAATCGGGATAGGCGCCCACGCGGATGTTGAAATCTCCGGTCTTGGCCAGAGCCTCGATCAGCTCGCAGCTATTGGCAAATCCTTCGGGATGCGGTTCAAAGCAGGGGCTGTCCTTGGGTGGGTCGCCGCGCAGCGCGACGATGTCGCGCACGCCGGCTTCGGCAAAGCCGCGGGCGATGGACAGCGTTTCCTCGCAGGATGCGTTCACGCAGGTCAGGTGGGCCGCAACGGTCAGGCCCGAGGCCTTGTGCAGGGTCGCCACCGCCTCGCGCGTCAGATCCCGTGTGGTGCCGCCTGCGCCATAGGTGACGGATACGAACCGCGGGCTCAGCGGGGCCAGCGCCTGCACCGTGTCCCACAGCCGAAACGAGGCCTCAAGGGACTGGGGCGGAAAGAATTCGAATGAAATCTCGGGGGCGGGCATAGATGATCCTCTGGTTGAATAGCCTCTTGTCGCATCCTGGGCATTGTGAGACAATTTCATAATTCTCAAGAACAACATGAGGCGCACGGCGATATGCACATCGAATTCCGACATCTTCGGACCATTCGGGCCATTCATGAATGTGGAGGTCTTGCGCGCGCCGCCGATCAGCTGAACATCACGCAGAGCGCTTTGAGCCACCAGATCAAGGGCTTGGAGGATCAGGCAGGCGTCGAGCTTTTCGTGCGCCGGTCAAAACCGATGCGCCTGTCTGCGGCGGGGTTGCGTCTTTTGCGGCTTGCGGAGCAAGTGCTGCCTCAGGTCGAAAAACTGCAGGCCGAATTTTCGAGCCTGCGCGCGGGACGGACAGGGCGCATGCATATCGCGATCGAATGCCATGCCTGTTTCGAATGGCTCTTCCCAGTGCTTGAGGCTTTTCGCAAGGATTGGGGTGATGTGGATGTCGACATCCGCCCCGGCCTTGCCTTTGATGCGCTGCCTGCCTTGCAGAAAGAGGACGTGGATCTTGTGGTCTCGTCCGATCCCGAAGAGTTGCCGGGCGTCGAGTTCATCGAGCTTTTCGATTACAACCCGGTCTTCGTGGCTTCGGCCATGCACCCGCTGGCAGATCGCGAGTTTGTCGAGGCCGCCGATTTCCGGGGTCAGACCCTGATCACATATCCGGTGGAACGCACGCGTCTGGACGTGTTCAGCCAGTTGCTGATCCCGGCCAAGGTCGAACCGGCGGCGATCCGGCAAGTGGAGCTGACCGCCGTGATCCTGCTGCTTGTCGCCTCGAACCGGGGCGTGTCCGTCTTGCCGGACTGGGTCGTGCGCGAGGTCAAATACAGCAGCGACTACATCACCCGCCCGTTGACAAAGGACGGGATCACCCGGCGGCTTTATGCCGCGATCCGGACCGAGGATCGCGACAAGCCTTACATGCAGACACTGATCGGCTTGGCCCGAAACGAAGCCCGCCGCCTCCAGGCTGCCTGAGCCGCGTCCGGCTCAGATCAGCTTGACGATCTGTTTGCCTTTGTTGCGACCTTCAAGGAGACCCATGAAGGCGTTGGGCGCGTTTTCGAGCCCTTCGGCAATGTCCTCGAGATATTTGATCTCGCCGCTCAGCACTTTTGGCGCGACCTCCCCTAGAAAGGCCGGGAAGCTGTCGAAATGGTTCGAGATGATAAAACCGTTCACGGACAGGAACCGCACCAGTATCGTCCGCCAGAGTGCAGGCGTCGAGAGGCCGGGATCGGCCGCTCCGGCGCCAAGACCGCCCGCATTGTACCAGCTGATCATGCCGCAGACGGGGATCCGACCGAAATTGTTCATCAGCGGGATGACCGCGTGCAGGACCTTGCCGCCGACATTTTCGAAATAGATGTCGATCCCGTCCGGGCAGGCCTCGGCCAGTGCCTTGCGTAGATCCGATGCCGTGTCGTAGGCGCGGTGATCCAGACAGGCATCAAAGCCAAAGGTGTCGGTGGCAAGCGCGCATTTGTCCGCGCCACCGGCAATGCCGACCGTGCGCAGCCCGGCCAGTCGGGCCAATTGTCCGACCATCGACCCGACCGGACCGGTTGCCGCGGCAACGACCAGCGTTTCGCCGGATTTCGGACGGCCATAGGCGGTCAGCCCGTGCCAGCCGGTAAAACCCGGCATACCCAGGACGCCAAGCGCGGCCGTGATCGGCCCGATTGCGGGATCGATCTTGCGCAGCATCTTGGCGTCGGCCACCGCATGGGTGGTCCAGCCAAACATGCCAAAAGCAAAGTCGCCGGGTGCAAAGGCGGCGCTCTTCGAGGCCAGCACCTCGCCCACGCCGCCGGCTTCCATCAGCCCGCCGAGCGGCACCGGTGCGGCATAGGATTTGGCGTCGTCCATCCGGCCCCGCATATAGGGATCGAGCGACATGTAATGTACGCGCACAAGCACCTCGCCATCGCCAGGGGACGGAACCGCATCGTCCTCAAGCCGGAAGTTATCGGGCACGGGTGCGCCGGTCGGGCGCGAAGCCAGAACGATACGCTGCATGGTGTCGGTCATGTCGATCTCCTCACATGGGGTCGGGACGCGCCCGGTGCGCCGAGCGGATCCGGGGCTTGTCCCAACCTGCCGTCCGATCGGCGGCGGATGCAAGCCTGTCATGCGTCAAGGGGCGGTCGCGGCCTCTTGGCAAGGCCGGGGCGGGCGCGTATACGCGCGGCCTGACATGCAGGAGTGGTTTCGATGATCGGCAGCGCCAATCTCAACATCATGATCAAGGCGGCGCGCAAGGCGGGACGGTCCCTCGTCAAGGATTTCCGCGAGGTAGAAAACCTGCAGGTGTCGATGAAAGGGGCGGGGGATTTTGTCTCAAAGGCCGATCTGTCATCCGAGGAGATCCTGAAAGAGGAACTGCTGGGCGCGCGTCCGAACTATGGCTGGCTGGCCGAAGAAGGCGGCGCGACCGATGGGTCGGACCCGACCCGTCGCTGGATCGTCGATCCGCTGGACGGGACCACGAATTTTCTGCACGGGATGCCGCATTGGGCGATCTCGATCGCGCTGGAGCACAAGGGCGAGATCGTCGCTGGTGTGATCTTTGACGCTGCCAAGGACGAGATGTTCTTTGCCGAAAAGGGTGCCGGAGCCTGGCTGAACGACAGTCGCCTTCGGGTCTCGGGGCGTCATCGGATGATCGAGGCGGTGTTTTCCACCGGCGTGCCTTTTGGCGGTCGCGGGGATTTGCCCGCCACGCTGCAGGAGCTTGCGCGGCTCATGCCCGGCTGCGCTGGCGTGCGCCGCTGGGGGGCCGCATCGCTCGACATGGCGTATGTGGCCGCCGGACGCTACGAGGGCTTTTGGGAGCGCGGCCTGAACGCCTGGGATCTTGCGGCGGGCACAATTGTCGTTCGTGAGGCGGGCGGATTGGTGGAGCCGATCAGCGCCGATGCCAACATTCTCGCCAACGGCGAGGTGATTTGCGCCAACGAAAAGATCTTCAACGCATTCACCTCGGTGATCCGTGGCTAAGCGGTCGGCGCGGTTCCGGCGACCGCGCTGCGCTGTTTCTTTTTATCTACGTGTGGAGCGATCCTGACGGGCTTGCCCGTTTCCCGATCTGACAGGAGGCCGCCGCCCCTTGTCGGCGCCAAACCGAACAGTCGCATCGCCGGGGCGAGGCGAGGCGCTCGGGCAATTCCGCCTCGATCACAACGGCGCCCAGCGACCGCTTGCACGGCGGATATCCGTCTATGTGCTCATTTCCAGGGGCTTCTTGGTTTCGGCGATCGGCGGTTTTGCACGCGCGGTATCCGCGACGGGCTCAGCCGGTATTCCGCCTCGGGATGTGGGGGATGACCATGAGTGCGCGACCAGAAGGCCGCGCCGCCCAGCCGCAGCCAGAGCGGCACCGTCAGCACCAGCCCGATGGCAAAGCCCCCTGCATGGGCCCAATAGGCGACACCGCCTGCCTCGGGATCCGCGCCGGCTCCGCCGATGAACTGCATCCCGAACCAGAGCCCCAGCATGATCCAGGCGGGGATCGGGAAGACGCGGATGAAGATGATCAGGATCAGCAGGATATCGACTTGAGCGCGGGGAAAGAGAAGAAGGTATCCGCCCATGACGCCCGCGATCGCGCCGGACGCGCCGACCATCGGAACGGTCGAGAAAGGTTCGGTCATCACCTGGATCAGTGCCGCGCCGATGCCGGAGGCAACATAGAAGAGCAGGAACGGCACGTGCCCCATCCGGTCTTCGAGATTGTCGCCGAAAATATAGAGAAACAGCATGTTACCGGCGAGATGCATGAACCCCGCGTGCAGGAACATGGATGTGACCAGCGTCTCATATCCGAGGCCTTGGGTCACCCGGGCCGGGATGACCGCGTAATCCGCATAAAACGCCCAAAGCGCGCGTGGGTCATTTGAAATTGGAAGGTTCGCGAGGAACATGAGGATGTTCGCCGCCATGAGCGTGTAGACGACGTAAGGGGTACGGCCCGACGGGTTGTGATCTCGGATCGGAAACATGTCGCTACGCTGGGCGGAAAGCCGGACATGGTCAAGCCGCCCAGCCCGTCCGTATGTGGATGTTGCGCCTCAGGCGCGCCCGCCCAACAGTGCCGCGTTGCCGCCTGCAGCGGTGGTGTCGACGCAGATGTGGCGTTCGGACATCACATGCGCGACATCAGGCATCCCGCCGATCAGGGGCACGATCGGGCCGTCGCGTCCGGCCAGCGCCTGGACCAGATGGCGGGCCATGTCCGGGTCCCCCCACCAGAGCACGGCGCCAATGTCATCGGTCTGCTTCAGTTCGTCTGGTGTGAGACCGTTGGCACGTTTGGCCACACCGCCAAGTGCCTTCACAGCCCGCAATTGCGCCTCCGAGGCTTCGGGTCCGGGACCGAGGCACAGGATCGGCGGGCGCGGTGTCAGTGTCAGCCGGTTCGATTCCCCTGTCGGCCCGGGCAGGCTTGTCGCCAATGCGATCTCACCGCCCG
>JBCCVT010000115.1:0-8997 GCA_039195015.1 Pseudomonadota bacterium | reverse complement strand
TGGGACTACGGGATGGAGCTCTTTTCTGAGCAGACCGACCGGATCGAAAGCGAACTTACCCTGGGATTTGAGCGCTATCCATGTCTGCAAGAGGTTGGTGTTAAGACCTGGGTCAACGGGGCCTTCACCTTCTCGCCCGATGGCAATCCGCTGGTTGGACCGGTTCCGGGCAAGCGCAACTACTGGTGCGCCTGTGCCGTCATGGCCGGGTTTCTTCAAGGCGGCGGGGTCGGAAAGTCCTTGGCCGAATGGATGATCCATGGCGAACCCGAGGCGGATGTCTACGGTATGGACGTCGCCCGTTACGGCCGGTTCGCTGAAAATCAACGCTATATTCGCGAGACAACCGGCCAATTCTATTCGCGGCGGTTTGTCATGACCTACCCGAACGAACAGCTGCCCGCAGGTCGGCCGCTTAAGATGGCACCGGCGCATGATGCAATGACGGCCGCCGGTTGCAAATGGGGCAGCAGCTGGGATCTCGAGGTGCCGCTTTATTTCGCGCCGGAAGGGTTCGAAGAAACACCGACCCTGAAACGGTCGAACGCCCATGACATCGTGGCCGAGGAATGCCGGGTTCTGCGCGAAGGTGTCGGGCTTTTGGACATCACCGGTTTTTCACGGTTCGAGGTCACCGGTCCGCAGGCCGAGATGTGGTTGGATCAGGTGATGGCATCGAAACTGCCCGAACCGGGGAGGGCCCGGTTGGCTCCCATGTTATCCGAGACGGGCAAGCTCAAGGGCGATCTGACCATTCTCAACTGGGGTGATGGCACTTGGTGGATCATGGGCAGCTACTACCTGCGCGAATGGCACATGCGGTGGTTCAAGGATCATCTGATCGATGGCGTCGCAGTCCGCGACCTGGGCGAAGAGATCTGCGGTTTCGCAGTGGTTGGGCCGAAATCTGCGGAGGTGGTTGCCAAGGTGGCGGAACAAGACATCTCGGACCTGCCATTCATGGGCTGCAAGGATGTCGATATCGGGCTGATCCGTGCACGCATGGCTCGCATGTCGGTGACGGGCGAAAAAGGGTACGAAATAAACGTCCGATACGGCGATCACATCGCGCTGAGGCGCTTGCTGCTGGAGGCGGGGGCCGAGATCGACATCCGCGAATGCGGCTTCAATGCGATGCTGTCGACGCGGCTTGAAAAGAGCTTTGGCATCTGGTCGGCCGAATTCACCCAAGGCTACACGCCCGGCATGACGGGCATGGACCGGTGGATCGCCTGGGACAAGGGCGACTTTGTCGGACGGGACGCCGCGATCATCGAGCGCGACGGAAACGGCCCTGCGCAAGTCCTTGTCACGCTGGAAATTGAGGCAGCGGACGCCGATGCCAGCGGATTCGAACCCGTCTGGGCCGGTGAAGAGCGGGTTGGGTTCGTGACCTCGGGAGGATTTGGCCATTACACCGCCAAGTCGCTCGCCATGGCGCTTGTGAACCGGGAGCATGCGGAGGAAGGCACCGATTTGTCGGTCCATGTCGTTGGAGTGGCCCGGTCCGCCAAGGTGATCGCAAATTCTCCATACGACCCTCAAGGCAAGGCGATGCGCGCATGACCGAAGCGGGCACCAAGCGGCGGGGGCGGCAAAGACGCATGGACGCGTCCGCAGTGCCGCAGCGAAAGGTCGATTACCGCGACCTGCGCAACCCGTTTCCGCCTGTGCCCGCCTTTTCCGACGATCGGGTCGACGCGATCCATGAAGCAGCATTGCAGGTCCTGCAAGAACTCGGGATCAAAGTGCTTCTTCCTGAAGCGTGCAAGATGTTCGCCGCCGCCGGCGCGCGCGTGGATCACGACAGCGGTATGGTCTTTCTTGGGGCCGACATTGTCGAGGCGGCGCTCGCCTCGGCGCCGAAATCCATCCCCCTGCGTGCCGCCATGCGCGACCGGGACTTGGTGCTGGAGCTCGGCCGCATGGTCTTTCAGCCCGGAGCGGGTGCGCCCCATGCCACCGATCTTGTACGGGGACGCAGGCCGGGGAACCTAGACAGTTTCCGCGACCTCGTTCGCCTGACCCAGTATTATGATGCGTTGCACATGATGCCGCCTCTGATCGAGCCACAGGACGTGCCGACTCATCTGCGTCACTATGCGATGACCGAGGTGGCTCTGACCAACAGCGATAAGGTACCGTTCGTCTTTGCGCGCGGAACGCCGCAGGTCATGGATGCGTTCGAGATGATCCGTGACTTCCGTGGGGTTTCGGACGACGCGTTCCGTGCGGACAGCCATTGCTACACGATCGTCAATACAAGCTCGCCAAGGCAGTTGGATATTCCGATGGCGCAGGGGCTGATCGATTTTGCCCGTTATGGTCAGGTGGTGATCGTTACGCCTTTCACGCTGATGGGAGCGATGGCACCGATCACCGTCGCGGGCGCGCTGACGCTCAGCCATGCCGAGGCACTGGCCGCGATTACGCTGAGTCAGTTGGCACGGCCGGGTGCTCCGGTCACATATGGGACCTTCACGTCAAACGTGGACATGAAGTCCGGCGCTCCGGCTTTTGGAACGCCGGAACAGGTCAAGGCTTCGCTCGGGGCGGGTCAGTTGGCGCGCAAGCTCGGTTTGCCCTGGCGCTGCGCGGCGGGCTCGGCGGCCAATCTCAACGATGTGCAGGCCGCGCATGAGACCGAGATCAGCGCGTGGGGGTCGGTTCTGGCGGGTGCGACGATCATGATCCACGGGGCAGGGTGGCTCGAAGGCGGGTTGACCGTGTCGTACGAAAAACTGGTCACGGATATGGAAATGCTGCAGGTCTTTGCCGAGCTCTGTAGCAAGGCCGCCGCCGATGACGATGAGATCGGCATGGAAGCCCTCCGCGAAGTACAGCCGGGAGGACATTTTTTCGGGGCCGGTCACACGATGGCACGCTACCAGACCGAGTTCTATGAGCCAATGAGTTGGGACTGGTCAAATTTTGGCACCTGGACCGAGAATGGTTCGGTCGACACAAACACCCGCGCAACTGGGATCTGGCAAGGGATTCTGGATCGGTTCGAAGCCCCACCAAGTGCCAGTGACCCTGACAAACGCGCGGCCTTGCGCGCTTTCATTGACCGCCGCACTGCCGAAGGCGGTGCCCCGCCGGAAAGCTGAGCCATGACGAAACCATTGTTGCATCGCGATGACCCCGATGCCGAACCTCTGGTCGGCAACGTAAAGGTCACGCGCGCCGATTGGCTGAACGTGGCGATGGACGCGTTGGTCAGCGACGGGGTTGATCAGGTGAAGGTGTTGAACCTGGCCGAGCGCATGGGCGTGTCGCGATCCTCGTTCTACTGGTATTTCCGGTCCCGTCAGGACCTGCTGGATGCTCTGCTTGACCACTGGCAGGCCACCAATACGGCAGGCCTCGTGCGCATGGCCGAAGCGCCTGCAGAAACGATCACTGCAGCGGTGTGTAACGTTCATCGCTGCGTGGTGAATGCCGATCTCTTTGACACGGCGCTGGATTTTGCGGTGCGCGATTGGGCGCGGCGATCGGGCAAAGTCCGGCGGATGCTCGATCAGTCCGATGCTCGACGCCTTGCTGCGCTGCGGGCTATGTTCGAACGGTTCGGATATGACGGCGACGAGGCCGAAACCCGGGCGCGAGTGCTTTACTACATGCAGATCGGTTATGATCTGGCGCAACTGAACGAGCCGGTCGAGACGCGGCTCAATCTGGTGCCGCATTACCTCTTTGTTTTCACCGGCGTGCGTCCTCGCCCTGAAGAGATCGAGGAGTTCGCCACCTACTCCCGGTCGCATTGGCGTAAAGCAGGGGTTGAGGGATCATGACCCAGACTGCAGATGCAATAATCATTGGCACCGGCGTGATCGGCGCGGCGATCGCCTTTGAATTGTCCAAGCTCGGGTGGAGGACCTTGTCGCTCGACCGCAATGCGCAGGTCGGTCACGGGTCAACTGCCGGATCCTGCGCTATCATCCGAATGCATTATTCGACATTCGATGGCACCGCTTTTGCATGGGAGGGCTATCATTATTGGCGGGACTGGGCCAGCTATCTCGGGCTGCCCAAGGACGCGGCCCTTGCGCAGTTCCGTGAAGTTGGCTGCATGACGATGAAGACCGAGGCCAATGGATATCTGAAAAAACACATGCAGTACTCGACCGAGCTCGGATGTCCGTTCGAGGTGTTGAGCGCCGCGCAGGTTCTCGAGCGGATGCCGATCTATTCGCTCGACAGTTTCGCGCCAGCCAAGCGGAAGGATGATCCGGATTTCGGCAAACCGAACGGTCAGAGTATGGACGGCGCTGTGTTCTGGCCGAACGGGGGCTATGTGACCGACCCGGCACTGAGCGCGCAAAACCTGATCGACGGGGCGCGACAGCATGGGGCGCAGGTGCGGTTGAGGGCCGAGGTCGCTGAGATTCTGACCCAAGCTGGCCGCGTTTCGGGTGTGCAGCTGTCGGATGGCGTATCGCTGCACGCCCCGGTCGTGATCAATGTCGCCGGGCCCGGCTCCTCGCGCATCAATGCGATGGCGGGTGTTCTAGAGGACATGACGATCCAAACGCGCCCATTGCGTCAGGAAGTTGTACATGTGCCAAGCCCCGAGGGCTTTGATTTTGAGAAGGACGGCACGATCGTGTCGGATAGTGACATTGCCTGCTACGTGCGCCCCGAACATGGCAATCACATCCTGATTGGCTCGGAAGACCCTGAATGCGACCCGCATGACTGGGCCGAGGACGATCAGACATATGACCGGAATTTCAGCGATCAGTGGACGACCCAGGCAATGCGCTATGCGCAACGCGTGCCGTCGCTGGGTATTCCAAGCGCGACGCGTGGTGTGGTGGATCTTTATGATGCTTCGACTGACTGGATCCCGATCTACGACAAATCGAGCCTTCCGGGGTTCTACATGGCCTGCGGGACCAGCGGCAACCAGTACAAGAACGCGCCCATCGCGGGCAAGATGATGGCGGGTTTGATTGCCTATTGCGAAGGAGGTGCTGATCATGACACCGATCCGCAGCGCTTTACGTTGCCCTATCTGCAGCGCGAGATCGACGTGGGGTTTTATTCGCGCAAACGTCCAATCAACTCCGAATCGAGCTTCTCGGTGCTTGGTTGATCGGCGACGTTTGGTGTCCCGGTTTGGTCCTTGGTACTGCCGCGCGCAGCATGAGCGCAAATCGGCGGGCTGAGGCCTCGTGGATGTTCGGTGGGGATCCGGGCGGCGCGAACGGTCTGATCAAACCGACGGCAAGTAGACAAGCGACCAAACCGCCGCCATCGCGATATAGGTCAACTGATGCGCTGCCTGATCAACTCCGATCGCGTGCCAGAACCCGGCCTGCACCGGCGTATGGCTTTTGAGCTGAGAATAGCGCGCTTTGGCCCAATCTATGTGGAAATGCACCACCCATTCGGCCAGAAACATCAAAACAACAAAGACAACGCCTGCTCCGACGACCAGAAATACCAGTGCTGAACCAAGACCATGCACGGCCGCGTGTTGCGCGCGGCCCATATGCACATATGCGCTCCGACCTGACAGCATCTTCGGGGTCTGGAGAAAGAAATCCGCAAACATATGCTTGATCTGAAACAGACATAGCAAAAATAGGACCAATACGATGTCCTGAGCCAAACCAACCTCCTCGTGGCATTCAGGATTTCCATCAGCTTAGGACCTTCGGCACGAGCCTGCAAACCCCTTGATTGTCCTTGCAGAAAACTTGGAATTGCCTGAACCCTACGTAACCTGTTTCAATGACCGAAGTTTCCGGCAGCGGAACGACGGGTAGGGGTTGAAGCCATCGAACGCACGCTCTTTGGATTTATTCTGAAGTACTCCAAGCGCGACCAGATGATCCTGCTGGTCGTGACGGCGTGCCTCTTTCCGCTGCTCTATCTGACGCTCGAACTGCCAAAGCGCATCATCAACGATGCCATCGGCGCACAGTCCGATGTGGTCGACGTCTTCGGGACCGAGGTCAGCCAGGTGACATTCCTGGGCATGTTGTGCATCGCGTTTCTGGTCGCCGTTCTTGCGCATGGCCTGCTCAAGATGCGCATCAATACGATGAAGGGCGTGTTGGCGGAACGGATGCTGAGACGCTTTCGATATCAGCTGATCGCCCGGATCCTTCGGTTTCCTTCGCCCTATTTCGAACGGGTCAGCCAGGGTGAGCTGGTGTCGATGATCACGGCTGAGAGCGAACCGATGGGCGGTCTGATGGGCGATGCGATCAGCCAGCCGGTTCTGCAGGCGGGCCAGATGCTGACCATCCTGACCTTTCTTTTCCTGCAGAGTGTCTGGTTCGGTCTCGCAGCTTGTGCGCTGATACCGCTACAGGCGTGGCTGATCCCGATGTTGCAGCGGCAGATCAACCAGCTGAACAAGAAGCGCATCCAGCAGGTGCGAGGGCTGGCCGCCGAAATCGGTGAAAACGCAGCCGGGGCCGCCACCCTGCGCGCCAATGGCGGCTGGCGCTACCGCATGGCGATCATCACCGATCGACTTGGCCGGCTTTTTGCGATCCGGTTCGAAATCTACCAGAAGAAATTCTTCATGAAGTTTCTCAACAACTTCATCAGCCAGCTGACACCGTTTTTCTTCTATTCGGTCGGTGGCTATCTGGTTTTGCAGGGGTCTGTGACCGTGGGTGCCTTGGTTGCCGCTCTGGCGGCTTACAAGGATCTGAGTTCCCCGTGGAAAGAGCTGCTGACCTATTACAATCAGACGCAAGATATGTCCCTGCGGTGGGAGATCGTGACCGAACGCTTTGCGCCGCCTGGAATGCTGGACGAGAGCCTGATCGCGGGCGAGCCCAAAGAGGTGCCCGCACTGATCGGGGATCTTGTGTTCAAAGATGTCACGGTACGGGATGCCGATGGCAATGCAGTTCTCGATACCCTCAACTTCACCTTGCCCAAGGGCGGCGTTGTCGGAGTGGCTGCGCCAAGCGAGGAGGACCGCCGCGCGTTCGCTGAACTCGTCACGCGCGAGGTGCTGCCGTCTAACGGAACGGTGACCGCAGCCGGTCATGACATGTCGAGATTGCATCAGTCGGTGGTCGCTGCGCGGATCGGGCATGCCTCGTCGCGGCCTGTCATGTTCCAAGGCACGTTTGGCGACAACATTATGATGCCCTTGAAAACCGCGCCGCAACCCGGGGCAGAGAACTCCTCGGTGGCGGGCGAGGCGATCAAGGCAGGCAACAGTCCCGATCCGCTTGATGCCGAATGGCTCAACCCGCAACGCGTGGGGCTCGAAAACGGGTCGGATCTGAGGGACTGGTGGGTCGAAATTATTGAAGGCGTCGGCTCGGGCCGGCGGTTGTTCCGGCGTGGCATGGACCAAAAATTCGATGCGGCTGAACACCCCGATCTGGCCGAGATGCTGGTACGGTTGCGTCCCAGGGTTCAGCAGGCCATCCGCGACAAGGATCTGCGCCGCCACGCTTACTTCTTCAAGCCGGACCTCTATAATCCAGCCTTGCCGGTTGCCGAGAACTTGTTGTTTGCCACACCGCGCGAGCCCATCACGACGGAGACGCTGCGCGAACAGGCCGAGTTCATGGTCCAGTTGCGGACGCTTGGCCTTGACGAAACCTTGTTGGTGCTCACGCGGGATGTCATCGACATGCTGCGCCAGATCTTCGGGATGGACGGGACAGATCACCCGCTCTTCCGCAAGCTGGGGATCGAGACGAAGATGTTCGAAACGGCGGTCGAGCTAGTTGAGAAAAGCCGCGACGCCGGGATCAGCGCTTTGTCCGCACCCGAGTTACCACAGCTCTTTATCATCCCGTTTCGGATCAGTGCGGATCAGATCGGCGGAGCTTTCCCCGATGACATCAAGGACCGAATTCTGGAATTGCGGGCGAGCCACGGCGACGACCTGCAAAAGACCTTCAACGATTTCTTCGAGCCGCTCAATTTCGAAACCTTTGCGCCCGGGCTGACGGTTCTAGAAAACGCGATGTTCGGCAAGATCTCGGACGGTGCCGGCAGTCGCGCGGACGACATGCGCGAACTGGTTGCGGATGTGCTGATCGAGGCAGGCGCACGGCGTCTCGTGCTGCAGCTCATTTACGATGTGCCGATCGCGCTCGGTGGCGCGAATGTGCCCGCGCTTTTTGCCGAGCCGCTTTCCTTCAGCCGCGCTGCAATCAAGCGCCCGGACATCCTTGTGCTCGACAATCCACTGGCGAGCTACGACCTCGACACGCAGATTGCAGTCCACAAGACCCTGCGCAAGTTGTTGCCGGATGCTATGTTGATTTATCTAAACGATAGCTTCGAGAGGCCAGAAATTTTCGACACTTTTGTTGAGATTCAACAAGGACGGATCGTGACTGAGGATGTCATCGACGACGGTAGTATAGATAGCGCGGCAAGCGCAGACCTCACCCGTAAGCTTCGCGCCTTGGAAAGCACGTCGCTCTTTTCTGGGCTCAACCGCCGGCAGATGCGCCTCCTGGCCTTTGGTGCGCGCTGGTATACCGCGCTTGCTGGAGAGACTGTTTTCTTGAAAGGAGACCAGCCCAAGGATGGTGCCTATATGGTCATCGACGGTGAGGCCGGTCTCTACCTGCCGCGCAACGATGAGGAAGATCAACTGATCACCACGGTCGGGCAAGGGACATTGGTTGGAGAGCTGGGGTTGATCCGAAAGGAGCCGCGCGCGCTCAGCATGGTGGCGAAGACCGACATCACCTGCCTTCGGATCGGGGAAGAGGAGTTCCTCGCCGTGGTCGAAAACGACGCCGCCACGGCGTTCAAGCTGCTGCAGGTTGTCGCGGGCTACGTGGCGAACTGACCAAGTGGCAGCAGGTCGGTTTTGGCCGCAAACCATCTCCTGCAACAGCGCGACCAACAGGGGCTAGCTTGTTACGGGCCAGTTTTTCGATAGATCGTCGGTTTCAGGAGTTCGACACCATGGTCATTGGATGGCGCGATGTCATTCCTTAGGCGCGGGCGCCCCTCCTTCAAATGCGTTGCCATCGACATAATTGCACGGGG
>JBCCVT010000114.1:0-9048 GCA_039195015.1 Pseudomonadota bacterium | reverse complement strand
CCCCCGCACCGTCTCACCCGCCGCCGCACATACCGACCGCAGGCCACCATAGCTCAACCCGGAAACCCCATCCCCCAAAACCGCAACATCACCCTCATTCCCAACACCCAAAACGCCAAATATCGTCAAGCCAATCGGCATTGTCTTTGTCCTTCGGAGTTATTCGGCCGGCGTCGCAGCCGGTGACTTCCGGCGGCGCAGGGTCTTGAGAAAGGGCATCAGGAAGAAGACCAGCGCGATTGCAAGGAATGCGCCGGATAGCGGGCGTTCGACAAAGGCCAGAACGTTGCCCTGCTCGGCGATCAGGGTCTGACGGAAGCTCTTTTCCAGAAGCGGCCCCAGCACCAGCGCAAGGACCAGCGGCGCAAGCGGGTAATCCGCCTTGCGCAACAGGTAGCCGCCGACACCGAAGCCGACAATCAACCAGACATCATGCAGCTTCTGGCTTGGGGCGAAACCGCCCACGATGCAAAGCACCAGCACCAGCGCGCAGAGCACGCTCAGGGGCATGCGCAACGCCCACACAAAAAGCGGGATGAGCGCCAGGTTGATCAGGACCGCCGCCAGGTTTGCGGTGTAAAGCGATGAAATGAGCCCCCAGACGAAATCAGGCTGTTCAATGAACAGCATCGGCCCTGGTACCAGCCCCCACATCACCATGCCTCCAAGCAACAGCGCGGTTGTCGGCGACCCGGGAATACCCAATGTCAGCATTGGCAGCAGCGAACCCGTCGAGGCTGCATTGTTTGCCGTCTCCGGCGCGGCAACGCCTTCGATGTTGCCCTTCCCAAACGTCTCAGGTGTTTTGGAGGTAGACTTTGCAATGCCGTAGGCCATCAGTGACGCCGGGGTTGCGCCCGCCGCCGGTAGCATTCCGACAAAGAATCCGAGGAAAGACCCGATGCTCATCGTCTTCCAGAGCCGCCCCACCGCGCGGCAACCGGCGCGCAATTCGGCAAAGCTCAGCCGGGCGGGTGTGACCTGCGGCGCGCTGCGCGATGTCTCGATCGTATAGAGCACCTCACCGACGCCATAGACCCCGATCGCCAGCACGAGGAATGAGATGCCAGAATAGAAACCCGGCAGATCGCCAAAGATCAGGCGCGGCTGCCCCGAGATGAGATCAAGCCCGACGGTCGACAGTACGAGACCGAGGCAGATCATGATGATTGTCTTCAGGACATCGCCACCCCCGAGCCCCACAAAGGTCGTAAAGGCCAGAAGAACCAAGGCGAATTCCTCGGCCGGACCAAAGGCAAGCGCGATATCCGCCAACGGCACCGCAAAGAGTGTGAAAAGAACCACCGAGATGGTGCCACCGATGAAAGACGCAACAGCGGCTGCGATCAGCGCAAGACCTGCCTTGCCCTGTTGCGCCATCGGCCGCCCGTCGAATGTTGTGGCCACCGCCGTCGACGCGCCGGGAATGCCCAGCAGCACCGAACTGACCGCGCCGCCATACATCGCGCCATAATAGATCGCTGCCAACAGGATGATCGCCGAGGACGGCGGCACCACGAAGGTCAGCGGCAGAACGATGGCAACCCCGTTGACCGACCCGAGCCCTGGCATCGCGCCGATAAAAAGACCCGCCGTCACTCCGACGAGGACGATCATCAGGTTCAACGGCGACAGCGACGTGGCAAATCCGTCAGCCAGGAGCGCTAGAATGTCCATGGCGAAAATCCTTCAGAAGAACAGTGCGTAGAGCGGCAGGAAAAAAGGCTCGGTCCAGCCCTTGGGCAGAAGGATCTTCAGGGTCACTTCAAAGAAGAAGAACAGAAAGACCGGCGTTGTGATGGTCAGGATCAGCGTCAGCGGCCAACCGTGGCCCCCGAAGATCCGCAAGTACCAAAGCAGGAACAATGCGATCGACACATACGCACCGGCAAAGGGGATCAGCGCGACCGCGCAGATCAGCGACAGCGTCACGAGGATGACGGACCGCAGCATTACGCGATCGAAATACGGGAGCGATCCGGACACGGGCCGCATGAAGCTCCGCACCAGAATGCCAAGGGCACAAAGGCACATAATCAGCGACAACCAGAAGGGAAATGCGCCTCCGCCCGGGCCACCGGTTTCGGCATGCCAGCCAATGGGCAATTCAACCGCATAAGCCATGAAGTAGACGCTTGCGCCCATGATGGCGATCGCGATTGCCCTGTCGGCGGTCTGCATGTCCAGCCTCTTGTCACTGTGGTGGTCGAAAAGACGGGGCCAGAGAGCCTGGCCCCGCAATTTGCTTCGGTCGCGGGCCGATCAAGAGGAGCTTTCACCCATGCTGTCGAGGATCTCGGCATGTTTCTCACGCTCTTCGACAAAATAGGCCTGCAAGGCGTCGCCGGTCAGGAAATCGGCCATCAGCGCCTTTTCCTGGGTATAGGTCTGCCATTCTTCGGATTGCGACAGCTTCTCGAACATGTCCGTATAGTAAGCCACGGCGTCGGCAGGCATATCTTTGGGCCCGACAAAGGACCGCTGCATCCAGTAGACCAGCGGATGGCCCAGTTCGGTCATGGTGGGCGTGTCCGGGAAGGCCGCGATCCGTTCGGGTGTAAACGCCGCGATCGGGCGCGACTTGCCAGCCTGCCAGAATCCCATCTGCTCGGACGGGTTATTCACGGTGCTGTCGATATGACCGCCGACAAGGTTCTTGGCCACATCACCGCCGCCCTTGAAAGGGACATAGGTGATGTCGAGCCCGAACTCTTTCTCCAGCATCGCGGTCACCAGGCTGTCCTCCTGCCCGGTGCCGGTGCCGCCCATCTTCCAGGCGCCGTCGGCAGCTTTGACCGCAGCGACATAGTCATCCAGCGTTTGGATGTCGCTGTCGGCATTCACCCACAACACAAATGTATCAAGCGCCATCCGCGCTATCGGCGTGAATTCTTCGATATCCACGCCGATATCAGTGCGCAGTGGAGTGGTGTAGTAACTGTTCAGCGTTGCCATGATGCGATGCGCATCGCCTTCGCTGTCCTTGAGATACCGCAGCGCTTCGGCGCCCGACCCACCGCCCTTGTTCACGGGCAGGATCGGCATGCTGGCAAGGCTTTCCTTCTGGATGATCGACTGGAACAGGCGCCCGAGGCGATCCGCGCCACCGCCCTGACCGGCCATGATCACCATCTCGATCGGCTTCTGGGGCGTCCAGTCGCCGGCAGAGGCTGGCACTACGGTTGCCACCGCCAGCGCGGCTGACGCAGCCGCCATCGCAACGCGACGCGTGATCGTGTAATTCATGTTAAGTCCTCCAAGTACCTTGCCCCGCTCTCAGGACAACCATGGCCGCGCGCATAGGTTGCACGTGACAGGATTTATAGGTCTGGCGAAACTTAATTCTCCAAATTTGATGTCTTTATGTTACTTTATGTATTAACTAGATCTCAATCTTGTAATGTTGTAAACATGCAGAAGACGTTCATCGGCCCTCAACTGCGCCAGCTCCGGCGCGACTTGGGCGAAACCCAGGCACAGATGGCGACCCGTCTCGGGATCAGCCCTGCCTATGTCAATCTGTTGGAGAGCAACCAGCGCAGTCTGTCGGTACAGGTGCTTGTGTCGATCACCGAGGAGTACGGCGTCGACTGGCGCGCCCTGCTGGGCGACTCGGATGAAAAACGTCTGCCGGATCTACGGGGCGCAATGCGCGATCCTATTTTCCCCGACCACCCCCCCGATCTGCAAGAGTTGCGTGCCGCCATCGATCACGCGCCGCGCCTTGTTGACCGTTTCCTGCAGCTTTACCAGAGTCACAAGGCGATGGGCGAACAGCTCGCGCGGCTGTCGGACGGCGACCCGGCCGGGCGCATGCTTGCGGCCGCTCCCGAAACGGCGATCCACGATTTCTTCCGCGACCGGTCAAATCATTTCCCGGATCTGGAAGAGGCCGCCGAAACGCTGCGCCACCAGATCGGAGGCGCGGCGGATGATATGTATGCCTCGCTCAAACGCCATTTGCGGATCGAACACGGGGTGCAGGCGCGCGTCGTTCGCCTGAGCGATATGCCAGAGTCATTGCGCGTTTTCGAAAGGGAGGCGGGTGAGGTCTTGCTCTCGGAGGTGCTGGATCATTCCAACCGTGTCTTTCAGCTGGCGTACGTGCTCGGCCTTCTCAGCTGCGCCGAACTGGTCGATGCGCGGGTCACATCCGCCGGGCTTGCGGATCAAGACGGGCGGGCGCGGCTTGCGGTCGAGCTTACGAATTACTTCGCCGCAGCCTTCCTGATGCCCTATGACGACATCTACGAGATGGCCGAGCTAACCCGCTATGACATCGATCGCATCGCCTCGGCGTTCGGGGTCAGTTTCGAGCAGGTCTGCCACCGTCTGACGACACTCCAGCGCGACGGAAAGCGCGGCGTGCCGTTCTTTTTTCTGCGCCTCGACAGGGCGGGCAACATCACCAAGCGGTTCAATGCGACGCCCTTCACGCTGGCAGAACGCGGCGGGTCCTGCCCGGTCTGGGACATACACGGAGCCTTCAGGACGCCCGGCGTTTCGCTGCCGCAATTCGTCGAATTGCCGGATGGCGGCCAGTTCTTCACCTTGTGCCGCACGACCGAACGTCCGGTTTTTAGCCGCCACACGCAAGATCGCCGCCTCGTGGTCGTGATCGGTTGCGAACGTAATCAGGCCGGGCGGCTCGGCTACACCGACCGTTTCAATCTGGCCGATCGCGAGCTGTGCGTTCCGATCGGGATCTCATGCCATGTTTGCCCGCGCCAGGCGTGTTCGCAGAGGGCGCATCAGCCCCTGAATGTCCGGCTGAAGATCGACACGCATAGCCGGGGTCGCACGCGCTATGAAAGCTCACCGCAGCTGCGCCCGGGCGATCAGCGGTCCTTAAGGTAATCAGTGTAGGGCCGTGCCTTGCGACCGCGATACTTGACCGTCAGTTCCGGGGCCATGTCCTGTTCGTCGTAGACACCGATCACGATTCCAACGCCCCGCCTGTCGGTGCGTGCGTCCAGCATTTGTTGGTCCGACCGGGTCGCGCGCTGCGACTGACGGCGCGCCCAGGCAAAAAGGTGGTCGTACATCGCCTCGATCACATCGCCATGATCGTCCCGTCCGCCCAGATCGATCAGCTCATCCGGATCGTCCATGAGATTGAAGAGCATCGGTTGAAAGCCGCCTTCGCAATGGATCAGTTTCCAGGTTTTTGTGGCCACCATGAACATCACAGCCTCCGGTACCGAAAGCCCCAACAGATCGGTGATCGGCGAGGTGGAGTAGTCGTATTCGCAAATCACATACCCGCGCCGCGTCTCCTCGGCCTCTGCTCGCAAGATTGGCATCAGGCTTTCGCCCTCGAGGATGTTTCCCGCGGGCTCTGCCCCCGCCACATCCACAAAAGTCGGGGCAAGGTCGATGCTTTCGACGAGCGCGTCGCTGACCGTGCCACGGGTGGCATCGGCCTCGGGCGACGGATCGTAGATGATCAGCGGAACACGGGTCGAGGCATCGTGAAAGAAGGTTTTTTCGCCCATCCAGTGGTCGCCCAGAAAGTCGCCGTGGTCCGATGTCAGCACGATCATCGTGTCCTGCATACGGCCCGCTTGCTCCATCCAGGCCAAGAGCCGCCCCATCTGATCGTCAGCCTGTTTGATCAGGCCCATATAGGCGGGGATAACAGCCTCGCGCACCTCTTGGCGCGAGAATGTCTGACCGATCCGGGTATCCATGAATGCCTTGAGCACGGGATGAGCTTGCTGCCGCTCTGCTTGCGATCGCACGACGGGCAAGATGTGCTCGGCGGTGTACATCGAGGCGTAAGGCTCGGGCACGATGTAGGGCCAATGCGGCTTGATATAGCTCAGATGGCAACACCAGGGGCCGGTATGATCCCGCATGAAATCGATGCCCCGGCCTGTCAGATAGGGGGTTTCGCTGTCTTCTTCGGCGATGTTCGCGGCCTTGCTGCTATGCCTCAGGAACCAGCCCGACAGGACGTTCCCATTCGCATCAAGCGCCGAGTTCGCAAAATCATGCCAAGGGTTGTCGCTGTCATAGCCCCTGTCGCGCAGCCAGGTGTTGTAAGCGCGCGCGCCGTCGGGATCGTAAGACCCGTCGGGGCCTTCGGGCAGCATACCGTCGTCGCGTTCAAAAACGTCGAACCCGCATTCCGCGACACGGGCGCCGATCAGGCTGTCGGGGGCAAGACCCAGCCGCGCCATGCCTTCAGCATCCGCGCGCATGTGCGTCTTTCCGACCAGCCAGCAATCCATCCCCGCCGCGCGCAGGTGATCGCCCATCGTCATTTCGCCAACCTTCAACGGGATTCCGTTGCCCGTCGCCCCATGGCTGTGGACGTAACGACCCGTGTAGGTCGACATCCGCGAACTGCCGCAGATCGGAGACTGGATGTACGCGCGGTCAAATCGCACGCCCATCTTTGCGAGCCGGTCGATGTTAGGCGTGTTAAGATGCGGGTGACCATAGCAGCTCAGGTAGTCGCGGCGCAGCTGGTCGAACATGATGAATAGGATGTTCTTCGCCGCACCCATGTCGCCCCCCCTTTGATCTTCATGCAAGCGTAAAGCAAAGGGCGTCAAAACCGCAATGACCTGCATTGATCCCGGTACGCGACCGCCTTGCAATCCGGCGATCTGTGGATTTTCTTCGAAAGGATTGGACGGGAGGCTTTCGGCATGTCGGGCAAACGGTTGGAGCAGGCATTCATCTTTGACGTCTTCGGGACACTTGTGGATTGGCGCAGCGGTGTCGCCCGGGTGGTTTCGGAGGCAAGCCGATCGCGGGGTCTGGACGTCGACGCGCTGGCCTTTGCCGATTACTGGCGTGGGCTTTACCAGCCGTCCATGGAGGGTGTTCGGACAGGCAATCGCGGCTATGTTGCACTGGACAAGCTCCATCGCGAAAATCTGGATGCAACGCTGGCGTATTTCAGGGTTGGGTCCGCGTTTGACGAAGCCGCACGGGTTCGGTTGAACCACGCGTGGGAGCAGCTCCCCGCCTGGGCGGATGTCGTGGACGGCTTGGAGCGGCTTCGGCCAGCTGCTTTGCTGGCGCCATGTTCGAATGGATCGGTATCATTGATGGTGCGGCTTTCGCGGTTTGCGGGCCTTCAGTGGGACACGGTCGCCGGGGCCGAGCTGGCACAAGACTACAAGCCGAAACCCCGTGTCTATCTGGCCTCCTGCGCCGCCCTCGGTTTGTCACCAGAGCAGGTGACCATGGTGGCCGCGCATAACTCAGACCTTCAGGCGGCGCGCGACGCAGGTCTGCGGACGGCCTTCATTCCAAGGCCGACAGAATATGGCGTCGATCAGACCGTTGATCTCACGCCGGACGAAGACTGGGACCATGTTGTGGACCGGATCGGCGCACTTGCCGACAGCCTTTGACCCGCGCGTCCAGCCGCGGAAACCAAGCGTTCATCAGACATTCATCTGACCGGCAAACCGACGTTCATCCTGGTGCCGAACGGGCGACAGTTCGATCCCTCATATTCAGGTCATCAAACCTCTTCATACGGAGCAGAAAGATGGCCTCGAAGACCCCGACAGACATCCTGAGGACAGGTGCCGCAAAATGGGCCTTTACCACGCGGCGCGTGCGCCGCGACGATGCGCGCAGCCTGAGCAAGGACTTTTCCATGGCCCGCGCGGGGGACTTAATCCTGTGCGAGATCGTCGAGATCGGTCAACACAAGAAACTGCAGCTCGCAGAGGGACGCAGCGCGACCAGCTACCCCGGCGATCACGTGGTTGTCTGCCTCGGCGACCGCTACGCGCCCGATCAGTTCCACGCACATGCGCGCATTACGTCGGAACGGCTGGATCTTGTGGCTGGTGGCGGCATCGCGGGCGAGGTGTCGCATTCGCATGCCAGGATGAACGCACCAACACAGTTGCGCCCCGTAGGTCTTCTAACCGGCGAGATGGGGCAGATCCTGAACGTGGGCGACTATGCTCTGTCCGAACGTGCCGCGGATCCGGTGATCACGGTGATCGGTGTGTTTGGCGCTTCGATGAACTCGGGCAAGACGACAGCAGCAGCAAGCCTCGCCCACGGGTTGGCCCGGGCCGGACACAGCGTGGTCGGCATAAAAGCCACGGGCACCGGTGCCTTCGGGGATTACAACGCGTTTAACGATGCCGGCGTTCCGGTAATGGATTTCACTGATGTCGGAATGGCCACGACCTACAAGCAACCGATGGATCGTATCGAACGCGGTTTCGACACGCTGATTGCGACCGCCGCCAGTGCCGGGGCGGACATCGCCGTGGTCGAATTCGCCGACGGAGTGTTTCAACAGGAAACCAGGGCCGTGCTAACCGACAGCCCAATCCGGTCCCGGCTCGACGGGATCCTTTTTGCGGCACCGGATGCGCTTGGCGCTTTTGGCGGCGCAGTCGCGTTGGAACGGGTTGGTCTGCGCCCGTTTGCACTTTCGGGTATGGTGAGCTGTTCGCCGCTGGCCACGTCCGAGGCGGGCGCTGTCACCGGCCTGCCAGTCCTGACCCGCGAGGCGCTTTGCAACCCGAACATCGTCGCCGGTCATGTCGGCCCGCTGCTTCGCATCACGGATCAACGGACCGCCGCATGACACCCCTCCCGCCACTCGCGGCCGAAGACCGTCTGAGCGATGCTGCTATCCTTCCCCTGGTCAGCGTTGCTCAGGCGGCGCTTCTGGGGTTGGGCGTCTTTGCCACCCGATCGATTTTCGAGGCGCTGCACGGGGACGGCATCATCGGTGTGGATCCGTTTCTGGTGCTCGGCGCATGCGGTCTTGGTGCGGCCGGTCTGGAATTTCTGGCCCGTCGTCGTGCCGAGGCGTTGGGACAGAGCTATGCCGCGTCGCTCAGGCTGACGCTCTATGCGCATATCGCGGGCATGTCCCGTGCCACCCTGTCCGAGCGTCGTCTGGGCGGATTGTCATTGCGGTTTGTCGGCGATCTGTCTGCCGCGCGCGGGTGGTTCGGTCAGGGAATTCCCCGATTCCTGAGTGCTGCGATCATTCTACCCGGCGCGGCACTTGTCTTGTTCCTGTTGGACGCACGTCTGGCCTGGGCCGGAACT
>JBCCVT010000113.1:0-9094 GCA_039195015.1 Pseudomonadota bacterium | reverse complement strand
TCAGGCCACCACGGGTGAAGACGTTGGACCAGACCGTGAAAAAGGTTTCCGGCAGGCATGCGGCCTGCCGCAGATCCATGTCGTCGGGAACAGCCAAGCAATGGGCCGCGGGCGTCGCGACATATTCAGCGTACCCGCCGCCGGGCAGTAGGGCGCAAACCTGATCCCCGATCGACCAATCGCTGACCCCGGTGCCCACGGCGGTTATGGTTCCGGACGCCTCAAGCCCAGGCAGGTCGCTTGCGGTGGGTGGCGGATTGTAGAGCCCCGCCCGCTGCAGCGCGTCCGGCCGGTTCACCCCGGCCCAAGCAACTTCGATCACCACCTGCCCGTGCGCCGGCTCCGGGCGCGGTCGGCTGACCGGTTGCAACACCTCAGGACCACCGGGGGAACTGATCTCGATCGCGCACATGGTCTGGGTCATCACGTCATCCTTTTTGCTTCACCTTGCGTATCAAGGAGATCGAGACCTGAAAACCACCCAATATCGCCCGCAATGATGATCCGCGCTCCGGCCTTCAACAATTTGGACGGCGTTCCGCTTGGCGCGACGATGCTGCGACACGCTCGGAACTGGGACGCGATCTGTGGCCTTTGTCGGGATGCCGCACATCCAGCAACCCAAGCCTTCAAGCTCTATGGACTGGTGAAAGTCGCGCGCAAGATTACCCCGTCTAGGGGCGCGGTCCCCAGCTGCCGGGCAGGTCGATATCGGGCATCCGGCTCGGTGCGCGAATCTGACTCAGCACCCAGTTTGGCCCGGCCAGGAAGGGCTTTAACAACGGATTGTCGTTTACCTGCGCCTTGATCTTTTCGATCTGCATCACGTTATCGATTCGGCGGTCGAGAAAGTCCCAGGTTGCCTGACAATCGACACTGTCATCTCCCAACCAGAAGAGAATCGTTGCCGAATAGACCCCCGAGAGCGAGGCGCGCTTGGTGTACCAATTGTAATCCTCGGACGGGTCGCCCAGAGCATTCCAGATAAGATCCGCCGTGCCCCATATCGCCTTCGCGCCATCGGGGGCATGGTGGGGCAGCGACATCAGAGTCACGCCGCGCCGCACCGCCTCCTTGTCTTCGATCGCTTCGATGCGGAACCGGATTGCGGCGGTAACCTTTTCGCGGATCTTCATGTCGGCCATGTCTTCTGCCTTGAGCCGATCCAGCATAGCCTTGTCGCCCCGCGCGTGAAACGCCAGCGCAAGGTCGATCGCGCCGCGCGGCACCACCGCGCGTGCCAGCCCTTCCTCGATTCCAGTGTCGGAAATCGCGGCTTTCAGCGTGGTTTCCGACCACCCATCAAAGGGAACGTGAACCAGTGCCGCATCCAAAAGCCGTTCCTTGGCATCGTCGTAAGGCGTTGTCATCGCATGATCTCCGCGTTGTTGCCCGACCACTGGACAAGTTAGCATGCCTTTGTTATACGGCCACCTCCTGCAACTCCTTGCAACTCGAAACCAGAAAGGTGGTGACAACCACATGCAGGTTAGTGTTCGCGACAATAATGTCGATCAGGCGCTTCGTGCCCTGAAAAAAAAGCTGCAGCGCGAGGGCGTATTCCGCGAAATGAAGCTCAAGCAACATTTCGAAAAGCCGTCCGAAAAGAAAGCGCGCGAGAAGGCTGAAGCGATCCGCCGTGCCCGCAAACTAGCACGCAAGAAAGCACAGCGCGAAGGTCTCCTCTGATCTGATCTTCCCAGCTTTGAACGCTTGTTGACGACCCCCGTGGCCCGCCGGTCCGGGGGTTTGTCATTTCTTGCCGGTGGATCGGCGAGAAAAGGACCAAGCCTGACGCGGTGGCAATGATTGGCCTGCCTATCATCGCCATCTCAGCGCAGTCTTGCCCGGAAATCGCCATGATCCCGGGTCACGCTTTTCAGGCCTCGTCCCCCTTCGCTATGGCCGTTACGGACCACACCACTCAAGGAAGACAACATGTCGACAGCAAGCGATCTAGAACGATTGATGCTGGATCTGATCAACGACGAAAGGACGTCGCGTGGATTGGATCCATTGCAGCTGGAACTCAGGCTCAATGAGTCCAGCGAAGACCACACGGAATGGATGTTTCGGACAGGCACCTTCAGCCACACAGGCTCGGGCGGCAGCAGCGCAGGGGACCGTATGCGCGACTCTGGCTTTGAGTTTTCGGGCAGCTGGACCTGGGGCGAAAACATCGCGTGGCAAAGCGAACGAGGCGCGTCTGGCGAAGCCGATGATGTCGCACAGCTTCACCAGGGTCTGATGAATAGCCCGGGTCACCGTGCCAATATCCTCAACCCCAATTTCGAGGTGATCGGCATCGGAATCGACCGCGCGACGTTTAACGGTTGGGACGCCGTGATGGTCACGCAGAACTTTGCGCGCACCGGTGCGCCGGTGCAACTGGATGACGGCGACCCGGAGCCTTTGCCGCCCGTGGCCACCAACACCGCTCCGGTCGTCGATGCGGACACGCTGACCATGCAGGCGGGCAAATGGGTGTCGCTGGCGTCTGTCGTCAGCTATGCCGACGCTGACGGCGATCCGGCCAAGAAGTTCCGCCTGAGGGATGTCAGCGAAAGCTTCGATGTACGCATCGCAGGCGAAATTCAGGACCCCGAGCGGATTTACATCTTCTCCGCCAAGGATCTGAACAAGGTGAGCATCCGGACCGATGACGCCGGTGTCAAAGAGATATTGGCGCTGCGTGCAGGCGACGGTAAGAACCTGGGCAAATGGGATGCGTTTCACGCCATCTCCGAACCGTCGGGCGAAGCACCGATCGTTGCCGTCGACAATGTCGAAATCGCGACGCGCAGTAGCGGTGACCGGGTCAGCCTGGCCGACAGACTGACTGTCTTGGACGGACAGAACGACGACATCCTCTGGTACGAGATCCGTGACACCCAAGGAGCGGACAACTTTGCCTTTGCAAACGGGCCTCGGTTCGACACCGGGAATAAGTACCGGGTTCAAAGCGACGAGATCCGCGACATTGAAATCGTCGGCAACGCAACCCCGGGAACGACAAAGGTCGCTGTTCGCGCCTTTGACGGTGACACCTATAGCACGTGGGAAAACTTCAAGATCCATACGCTTGTCGAAGACGATCCATTGCTCTTCGCCTGAACCCTGAACACTCGGGTGCGCGCACCGATATCAGGCGCGCGCATCCGCCAGGATCATGTCCGCCGCTTTCTCGGCAATCATGATCGTCGGTGCGTTGGTATTCCCGCTGGTGATGCGAGGCATGACACTGGCATCCGCCACGCGCAGATTTCGAACCCCCCTTACTCGCAAAGCGTCATCAAGCGGAGCAGCCGCGTCCGCACCCATGCGGACCGTACAGGTCGGGTGGAAGATCGTTGTACCAATGTCGCCGGCCGCCTTGCGCAGATCGTCAGTTTCGGCGCCGGGTCGGATTTCCTCCGGGTCGTAGCGCTGCATAGGCCCCTGCGCCATGATCTCGCGCGATTGCCGGATCGCGGCCTCGGCCACTTGCAGATCGCCCTCTGTCGACAAGTAGTTGGGCGCGATTTCCGGTGCGACTTTCGGATCGGGTGACATGATCACAACCGTCCCTCGGCTTTCGGGACGGAGGTTGCATACGCTGGCCGTGATCGCCGGGAAGTCATCAAGCGGCTGGCCGAACGCCTCCAGCGACAAGGGTTGCACATGGTACTCCAGGTCAGGCGTGGCCAGATCAGGGCGGGATTTCGTGAACGCGCCCAATTGGCTCGGCGCCATGGACATCGGCCCGGAGCGTGAGAGCATGTATTCGAGACCGATGCGCAGCTTTCCGGTCAGCGAGTTGGCCAGCGTGTTGAGCGTCCGCGCCCCGGTCAACCGCCAGGCGCAGCGCAACTGCAAGTGGTCCTGCAGGTTGGCCCCCACGTCAGGACTGTGATGAATTACGTCGATCCCGTGATCTCGCAGCAGCGCCCCCGGTCCGATGCCAGAAAGCTGCAAGATCTGGGGGCTGCCAATGGCACCTGCAGCCAGGATCACCTCGGCCGCGGCGCGGGCTTCGTGACGGTCTCCGTCGCGGTCGTATTCGACACCTATGGCATGACCGTCTTCAATGATGACCCGCCGCGTATGTGCACCGGTTTCGACCTTGAGGCCCGGAGCATCGGCGGTTCTCAGAAATGCACGCGCCGTGTTCATCCGCCATCCATTACGTTGGTTCACGCGGAAATAGCCAACGCCTTCATTGTCACCGGTGTTGAAGTCGGTAACCCTGCGCAGCCCCCAGGCGGCCGCCGCATCGCGCCAGTGGTCCAGTACCTCCCAGTGCAGGCGCTGATTATCGACCCGCCATTCGCCGCCCACTCCGTGCATATCCGACGGACCATCCACGTCGTCTTCGGATTTCAAAAAATAGGGCAGCACATCGTCCCACGCCCACCCGATCAGCCCAGATTGCCGCCATCCGTCGTAATCTGCGGATTGGCCACGCAGGTAGAGCATCCCGTTGATCGAACTGCATCCGCCCAGAACCTTGCCGCGCGGATAAAGCAACGACCGGCCGTTCAGGCCAGGCTCGGACGCGGTCTTGAACATCCAGTCGGTCCGGGGATTGCCGATGCAGTACAAGTATCCCATCGGAATATGGATCCAGTGATAGGTGTCACGCCCGCCTGCCTCGAGCAGCAGCACGCGGTGACCTGCCTCTCCAAGACGTTTGGCCAGAACGCAGCCGGCGCTTCCGGCCCCTACAATAATGTAATCCCACGCCATTTCAACGCTCCCGCAGGTGACCCTAGCAGCGCGCCCAGCGATGGCAATGGGAAGTCAGCCGGCCAGTGCCTCTGGCGGTGCGGCCTGCGAGCGATCGGCGATCACCACAAGAGCTTCACGGTGATCGAGGATTGGGCGCGCCGGCATCTGCGTATCACAGAGACCACGATGCAGACACAAATCGGACCCAGTGATCACCTTCCGGGGTACGGAGGCGAGCAGCAGGCTTTCTACTGCCGCGCCTTCGACAAGCAAGATCTCGTGCCGATCAAACAGCAGGTTGACATAGGTCATCACGCGGCAGGCATCGCGCCGCACACCACGCCCGCCGATCAGGGATTTCGCGGGCACAAGTACCTCGGACGAGCCGAACATCAGCTCAGCCACAGGCGAACGGACAAGCACATGGTGGCTCGGCGACAGGCGCAGCGGAAGCAGGTTGCCAATGGTGCCCGGGGCAAAGCGCACCGGCGCTCCGCCTCCCGTCGCTCGCAAGGTTTTCCGACCGATCCAACGCAGCCGGGCCTCTCCGTCATCGACGGTCAGAACTTTCTGTCCCATACGCAGTTTGCCGGCCGCAACCGGTCCCTGCGGTGTCGCCACCTGTGCGTCCGCCGACAAACTCAGATAGGTGTGGTCGTAACTCGGGGATTGGTCAGAGGTCCAGAAGCGCGGCTCGCTGCCGGGTGAATAGGTGCTGTCGTACCAGGACGCCAGATCGAAGCCGGGTGTCCAGACGACTTGGGTTAGCACGCCGGCGTCATCGACGCCTTCGAAAACAATTGTCTTCTGGCCCCCCGATCCCGTTTCGTTCCGCATGACCACAGCCGTTTCAATCCGGTGACCGGTCTGACCTTTCCAGTTCAGATCGAACGGGTCGCCCACACGGAACCTGTCCGGGTCCGCCATACCGGCCGGTAAAGTGATGGCGAGATCGGTGAAAACAGCGGGCGCGCGATCGAAAACGGACGCCTTGGACTTCACATTGACGTTGTCGCCGGTGGCAACGGCAAACTCGCAATCTTCCACATTGACTGTCAGCAGCATGGTCAGACCTCCGATGTGGCACACTGGGGTCATGGCCTTAATTCGGCCTGAATCGCCGCCCGGCGTTTACGGCAAATTTTGCTTAAATCAGACCGGCAGCGACGTCGTGCGGAATACAGTGCGCAAAGCAAAACTCGACTGCATTTGCGCCACGCCTGGCAGACGCGAAAGGTATTGCCGATGGATCCGTGCAAAGTCTTCGGTGTTTTCGGCAACTACCTTCAGGATGTAATCCGCCGTACCGGCCATCAGATGGCATTCGAGAACATCCGGGATCCGCGCAACAGCTTTTTCAAACGCCTCGAGGACATCCTCGGCCTGTCCGCGCAATGTGATCTCAACAAAGACGGTCGTCGGCACGCCGATCTTACGCGCATCCAGAAGGGCCACATAGTCACGGATGTACCCCTCGGCCTCGAGCCGCTGCACGCGACGGTGACAGGCCGAGGGCGATAGGTTCACATGATCGCTCAGTTCTGTATTTGACATCCGGCCCTTGCGTTGAAGCGCGATTAGAATGCGTCGATCGGTTGCATCAAGCGTCATTGGCGCAAGACTCTCGCGTGATATTTGTAATTTTCCGAAGCTTATTCTGGAAGGGTGGTGATTGGCGACCCGTCATTTCACTGAAATTGCGTCCCGGCGCGTGCACACTGGCGTTGAGATCAAGGGAAGGAGGAGTCCCATGAAAATCGGTTGCCCAACTGAGATCAAACCTCAGGAATTCCGCGTCGGCCTGACGCCGAGTGCCGCGCAAGAGGCCGTGCGCCATGGTCACCAGGTCATCGTGCAAGCCGGTGCCGGCGCGGGCGCGGGGTTTAAAGACGCGGATTACGTCAACGCCGGCGCGGCAGTGGCCCAGACAGCCGGGGAGATTTTTGCCGCAGCGGAGATGATCGTGAAGGTCAAGGAACCCCAGCCCGAAGAACGCAAGATGCTGCGCGAAGGGCAGCTGCTCTTTACCTATCTGCACCTGGCGCCAGACCCTGAACAGACGCATGACCTGCTGAGCAGCGGCTGCACAGCCATTGCTTACGAGACCGTCACCGATGATCGGGGTGGTCTGCCGTTGCTCGCGCCCATGTCCGAGGTCGCGGGTCGGTTGGCACCACAGGTCGGGGCCTGGACCCTGCAAAAGGCCAATGGCGGGCGCGGCGTGCTCATGGGCGGCGTGCCGGGTGTCGGACCCGCGAACGTCGTTGTCATCGGCGGAGGTGTTGTCGGCACGCATGCGGCGCGGATCGCAGCCGGTATGGGAGCCGATGTGACGGTGCTCGACCGGTCCCTGCCGCGGCTAAAGTATCTCGATGACGTCTTCAGTCGGGACTTTCGCAACCGCTACGCGACTGCCGCCGCGACGGACGAACTGGTGCGCCAGGCGGATATGGTGATCGGTGCGGTGCTGATCCCGGGAGCGGCCGCTCCGAAGCTGATCAGTCGGGGGCAACTCTCCGAGATGAAACCAGGCGCGGCGCTTGTCGATGTTGCCATTGATCAAGGGGGGTGCTTTGAAACCTCACGCGCAACCACGCACGCGGATCCGATCTATGAGGTGGACGGCATCATGCATTACTGCGTGGCGAATATGCCGGGTGCCGTGGCGCGCACATCAACATTGGCTTTGGGGAACGCGACTATGCCATTCATGCTGGCACTGGCGGACAAAGGCTGGCAGCAGGCCTGTCTGGACGACCCGCACCTGATGAACGGCCTCAACGTCCATGCTGGCAAGCTGACCTATTATGCGGTGGGGAAAGCGCTTGGTCTGGACGTGGTCTCGCCCAGCCTCGTCGTCAAAGGCTAGGGGCAAAAAAAGGTCCGCGCCGTCAGCGCGGACCTTGCATTGATTACGCCTGCGGGCGAGCTAAGAGGGCGTCCCGGATCTCGGTCAGCAGCTCTTCCTGCGTCGGACCTGCGGGCTCTTCCTCTTTGGTCGCTTCTTCGTCGGCTACCGCCGCATCTTTCATCTTGTTAACGCCTTTAACCAGAAGGAACACGACCCACGCGATGATGATGAACTTGATCACGGCATTGATGAAGTTTCCATAGAGGAACTGCGCGTCGCCAACACCAACGCTCATTCCGCTAAAGTCCACTCCTCCGATGACCAGGCCGATCAGGGGGTTCACCAGATCGTCAACCAGAGAGGTCACGATAGCAGTGAACGCCGCACCCATGATGATCCCAACGGCCATGTCCATAACATTGCCGCGCGCAATAAAATCTTTGAACTCGTTTATCATAGTCTGTCCTTCGTTTTTCGCTTGGGCGCCTGCTCGTCAAGTGTGATCGTGCGCCACTGAACAGCCCGTATCACATTCGCTAACATTCCCAAGGATGTTTCCACGTGGCCCTACGTCCTATGTTTTGTGCTACGTCAGACCAGGAGATTTCCATGACCGACCTTTCCGCCTTTCCGATCACGCAGAAATGGCCGCCGCAAAACGCCGATATCGTCCAACTTTATTCCTTTCCGACGCCCAATGGTGTGAAAGCGTCAATCGCATTGGAAGAAATGCAACTGCCATACGAGGCGCATAAGGTCACTTTGGCAGATGCCGACGTCAAAAGCCCAGAATTCCTGTCGCTAAACCCCAACAACAAGATTCCGGCCATTATCGATCCAAACGGCCCCGATGGTGTTCCGGTCGGGCTGTTCGAAAGCGGAGCGATTCTCCTCTACCTTGGCGAAAAGACCGGTCAGTTTGTTGGAAGCTCCGCCAGCGATAAAGCCAGGATCACGCAGTGGTTGATGTTCCAGATGGGTGGTCTGGGACCGATGCTCGGACAGATGGGGTTCTTCTTCAAGTTTGCCGGCGCCGAGATTGAAGATCCCCGCCCGCGAGACCGGTATCTGGCCGAAGGCAAACGGCTGCTTTCGGTTCTGGAAGGTGCACTTGACGGGCAGGACTGGATCGCCGGAGACTACTCGATCGCGGACATCGCAATCGCGCCGTGGCTGCGTGCGCTCGATTTCTACGGGACCCGAGATGTCGTGGGCTGGTACGACAACAAGAACCTTGTGGCCTATCTGGACCGGTTCCTCGACCGCCCCGCCGTGCAAAAGGGGATTGTCACGCCTCCGCGCGACTGACGTGTTGGGCGGCCTCGGTTCCGCCCACCCTGTCAGGTCGGCAAAGCACCCGTGAGAACATAGCGCAAGACATCGACGACCTGCGCTGGCTCTTCGGCGACCGCAAGGGCCGCGGCGTCCACTTCCTTGAGCGCATGAGCATGGTCTGGCCCATGCAGGACGATCAGTGACTTGCCGAGGGCGGCCGCATATCCCGCGTCAAACGCCGCGTTCCACTGCTTGTACTTC
>JBCCVT010000112.1:0-9130 GCA_039195015.1 Pseudomonadota bacterium | reverse complement strand
GTCGGTCATCGTGACCGGGCCGGAGCTCAAGCTGCATCAATGTGGCCTGCCCAAGAAGATGGCGCTCGAACTGTTCAAGCCGTTCATCTACTCGCGGCTTGAGGCCCAGGGCCTGTCTTCGACCGTGAAACAGGCGAAGAAACTGGTCGAGAAAGAGCGCCCCGAAGTGTGGGATATCCTCGACGAGGTGATCCGCGAACATCCCGTGATGCTGAACCGGGCGCCGACGTTGCACCGTCTTGGCATCCAGGCGTTCGAGCCTGTCCTGATCGAAGGCAAGGCCATTCAGCTGCACCCGCTCGTTTGTTCGGCCTTCAACGCCGACTTCGACGGGGACCAGATGGCCGTGCATGTGCCCCTGAGCCTCGAGGCGCAGCTGGAAGCGCGTGTTCTGATGATGTCGACGAACAACGTTCTGTCGCCCGCCAACGGCGCGCCGATCATCGTTCCGTCGCAGGACATGATCCTGGGTCTCTACTACGTGACCCTGGAACGCGAAGGCATGAAGGGCGAAGGCAAGATCTTTGGCTCGATGGACGAGGTGCAGCACGCGCTTGACGCGGGCGAAGTGCACCTGCACGCCAAGATCATCGCGCGGATCACGCAGATCGACGAAAACGGTCTTGAGGTTCAGAAGCGCTTTGAAACGACGCCGGGCCGCGTGCGGCTGGGCTCGCTGCTGCCGCTGAACGCCAAAGCACCGTTCGATCTGGTGAACCGTCTGCTGCGGAAGAAGGAAGTGCAGCAGGTCATCGACACCGTCTACCGCTATTGCGGCCAGAAAGAGAGCGTCATCTTCTGCGATCAGATCATGACACTTGGCTTCAAGGAAGCGTTCAAGGCGGGCATTTCGTTCGGCAAGGACGACATGGTGATCCCCGAGGACAAATGGGGCATCGTCGAAGACACCCGCGATCAGGTGAAGGACTTTGAACAGCAGTACATGGACGGCCTGATCACGCAGGGCGAAAAGTACAACAAGGTTGTGGACGCCTGGTCGAAATGTAACGACAGGGTGACCGAGGCGATGATGACCACCATCTCATCGGCGCAGATGGATGGCGAAGGCGCCGAACAGGAACCCAACAGCGTCTACATGATGGCGCATTCCGGGGCCCGGGGTTCGGTCACGCAGATGAAGCAGCTCGGCGGGATGCGCGGCCTGATGGCCAAGCCGAATGGCGACATCATCGAAACGCCGATCATCTCAAACTTCAAGGAAGGTCTGACCGTGCTTGAGTACTTCAACTCGACGCACGGCGCCCGCAAGGGACTGTCGGACACCGCCCTGAAAACCGCGAACTCGGGCTACCTGACGCGTCGGCTTGTGGACGTGGCGCAGGACTGCATCGTGCGGATGGAAGACTGCGGTACCGACAACGCCATCACCGCCGAACCAGCGGTGAATGACGGTGAGGTCGTCGCGTCGCTGGCCGAGCGGGTCCTGGGTCGCGTCGCGGCCGAGGATATCATGCGTCCGGGTTCGGACGAGGTGATCGTCGCGACCGGTCAGATGATCGACGAACGTATGGCCGACATGATCGACGAGGTTGGTCTGCAATCGGCTCGGATCCGCAGCCCGCTGACCTGCGAGGCCGAAGAAGGCGTCTGTGCCATGTGCTACGGCCGGGATCTGGCGCGCGGGACCAAGGTCAACGTTGGCGAAGCCGTCGGCATCATCGCGGCCCAGTCGATCGGTGAACCGGGGACCCAGCTGACGATGCGGACCTTCCATATCGGCGGCGTGGCCCAGGGTGGCCAGCAGTCGTTCCAGGAAGCCGGTCAGGACGGTGTTGTCGTGTTCGAGAACCCGCAGATCCTCAAGAACGCAGCGGGCGAAAGCCTGGTCATGGGTCGGAACATGAAGCTGATCATCAATGACGAACACGGCGAAGAGCGTGCCAGCTTCAAGCTGGGTTACGGCTCCAAGCTGTTCGTCGCGGATGGCGACACCATCAACCGTGGTCAGAAGCTGTTCGAATGGGATCCCTACACCCTGCCGATCATCGCCGAGAAAGCGGGGACGACGAAATATGTCGATCTCGTCTCGGGCATCGCCGTTCGCGATGAGACCGACGATGCGACCGGCATGACACAGAAGATCGTCATCGACTGGCGCGCGGCGCCGAAAGGCAATGAGCTCAAGCCCGAGATCATTCTGGTGGGTGAAGATGGCGAACCTGTTCGCAATGATCAGGGCAATCCGGTGCATTACCCGATGTCGGTGGATGCGATCCTGTCGGTCGAGGACGGCCAGGAGATCCAGGCCGGTGACGTCGTCGCCCGGATCCCGCGCGAAGGTGCCAAGACCAAGGACATCACCGGTGGTCTGCCGCGAGTGGCGGAACTCTTCGAAGCTCGCCGTCCTAAGGATCACGCGATTATCGCCGAAGCCGATGGCTATGTCCGGTTCGGGCGCGACTACAAGAACAAGCGCCGGATCACGATCGAGCCCGCGGATGAGACGATGGAGCCCGTCGAATACATGGTGCCCAAGGGCAAGCACATCCCGGTGCAGGAAGGCGACTTCGTGCAGAAGGGTGACTACATCATGGACGGCAACCCCGCGCCGCATGACATCCTGTCGATCCTGGGTGTTGAGGCGCTCGCCGATTACATGATCAACGAGGTGCAGGAGGTCTATCGTCTGCAAGGCGTGAAGATCAACGACAAGCACATCGAAGTCATCGTGCGTCAGATGCTCCAGAAGTGGGAGATCACCGACAGCGGTGAGACCACGCTTCTCAAGGGCGAACATGTCGACAAGCAGGAGTTTGACGCTGCAAACGAAAAGGCGATCGCCAAGGGCGGCCGTCTGGCGCAGGGCGAACCGATCCTGCTGGGTATCACCAAGGCGTCGCTGCAGACCCGCAGCTTCATCTCGGCCGCGTCGTTCCAGGAGACCACGCGCGTCCTGACCGAAGCCTCGGTTCAGGGCAAGAAAGACAAGCTCGTCGGTCTGAAAGAAAACGTGATCGTCGGGCGCCTGATCCCCGCTGGCACGGGCGGCGCCACGCAACGCGTGCGACGCATCGCGCAGGATCGCGACAACGTGGTGATCGAGGCACGCCGGGAAGAGGCCGAAGCGGCCGCAGCACTCGCCGCGCCCATGGCCGATGACATCCTCGGCGGCGATGATTTCGACACCCTGGTCGAAACACCCGAAAGCCGCGAATAAGCGGTCCGGTCCGACACAAACAACCCCCGCCGAAAGGCGGGGGTCTTTTTTTGCCTCGGGTTTCCAACCCCCTGATGCCGCGCCAAATTGCGACGTCCGGAATGCACAAGTCCTTGACCCGCCACGACAGCCCGGGTCGACCCGTTCCAGACCAATGCAAGCTCCGGTGCGCGTTATCGGTCTATGTCAGCGCGTTGGCTGGTAATCGCGCCACCCTTGCGACAAAACCAGCCAAAGTGAAACTCATTGCATAAGGCCCGCGGCCCTGCACAAATCGCAAAAGTAACCCGTCCTTTATTGCCGACGTGCGTCGGCACCGAAAATGAGCCCGCCTGACTCGCCGAGACCATCGTCGGCGAAGTTGCCACGCATGGTGAGCGCGCGCCTGGGTGTTCAGTCCCGGTATCCGGTGTCTGCGGCAACGGGCACATGTTCGCGGACGCCAAACCATGCGATCGGTTGCGAAGACCGCATTTTTGGATTTCATCCGTCAGATTATCGGTTAGGTCGAAGACCTCTATGTTCTAGCCGGTCCCGCAATGCCCAACCTGTCTCCCAACGTCAAAGGCGCGCTGTTGATGATATGCAGCATGGCGGCGTTTACGCTCAACGACGCGTGCATCAAGGCGACGGGTGGACAATTGCATCTGTTCCAGCTGCTCACGATCCGCGGGATCATGGCGACGATACTTCTCGCGTTGCTTGCCTGGCGATTGGGCGGACTGGCATGGCAGGGAACGCGTGCGGACTGGGTCTTTGCCGGGTTGCGCAGCCTGGCCGAGGTCGGGGCGGCTTTTTTCTTTCTGACCGCGCTCCTTCACATGCCGCTGGCAAATGTGACGGCCATTCTTCAAGCTTTGCCGCTCTGCGTGACGCTTGGGGCGGCGCTGATCTTCCGCGAACGGGTTGGATGGCGGCGCGTGCTGGCCATTCTGACCGGGTTCGCGGGCATGCTGCTGATCGTGCGCCCGGGTCCGGAGGGGTTTGACACCTACGCGCTTTACGCCATTGCGTCGGTTGGTTGTGTGACCGTCCGCGATCTGGCGACGCGGCGGATCTCGGCCCGGATGTCGTCGATGACCGTGACGCTCTTTGCCTCGGCCACGGTGCTTGTGGCCGCGGCGCTTGCATCGACCCAGACGGAATGGGTCCCGGTGAGCGCAGGGAACTGGATGCTGCTGGTGGCGTCGGCGGTCTTCATCCTGGGCGGCTACAGCTTCAGCGTGCTGGTGATGCGTGTCGGAGAGATCTCGTTTGTCGCGCCCTTTCGCTATACCGGGCTTCTGTGGGCGCTGTGTCTCGGGTGGGTCGTTTTTGGCGACTGGCCCGATCCGGTCACGCTGATCGGTGCTGCGAGTGTGGTGGGGTCGGGGCTCTTCATGCTCTATCGCGAGGCCGCCCTGTCGGGTGGGGCTGATACGCCTGCCGAACCAGATCGGAGTTGATCCCGAAGCGCATCTGGAAATCGGCCTCCTCTTCGACGGTCAGCGCGGTTGTCTCGATCGGTTTGACCGGCTTTTGCCGCGAGTCGTTATAGGTGTTCAACGTCCGTACCCACATCGGCACATCCGGGATCGAAACAACCGGCATGTGGTTGGGGATCTTGTTATGCGCGAAATTCATAATGCTTGTCTGGCGGCGCCCGGCGATCTGCATCGCCAGTCCAGCGACGTTGCACGATCGCACGGTTTCGATGGCCGACACCCCGCTTGCGTCAAGTCGGGCGAGAAAACCCCGGCTGAAATCGAAGGCAACGGTCGGATAAATCTCGGTCAGTGCCGCGCAGCCGACCGCCACGCCGCGCAGACGTTCGATGAAATCAAGCGAGACCGCGTCGTCATCGTCATGGCGGAACTGCAGGCACGGTTCGCCCGGGTTCCGGCGCGCCTTCTGCAGGATCTCTTTCATGAGCACGCGATGCCGTATCGGCGGATGAGCCTGGATCTGCACCTGCGGCACCCCGGCGACCAGGGACTGCAGCCGCCACAGGTAAGGCTCGGGCATCGCGTCGCCGATCACGATGATCACGTCAAAGTCCTGGTCCGTCTGGTTGCACAGCGACGGCAGCGCCACGGCCTCGAACAGACGGAACCGTTCCTCCATCCGTTCCGGCGCGTAGAGATACCGCATCCGTGCCTCGGCCGTGTCATGATGGACCTGAAACCCGCCGATCGCCGGATAGGAAAACCGCAGCAGCCCGATCGCCTGCATTTCGCCGCCCCTTCATGTCCGACAAGATCTTGAGTTTCTGCCCTTTCCGGCCTATCCGCAGTTTTGCAGTGGCGCGGGATAGAGGCAAGAGTCAGGTGCTGTTGACACTATTGCCGACTCCCCCTATACGCCGGGCATCTCGGTGCCGGGGCGCCCCCCGAAATCCGATTTCTAAATTATGTGGTCAAGATCCGAGCCCTTTTATCGCTCCGATCCTCTGATAACCCACCGCGTCGTTCACCTCGGAATGGGAACGGTCGCGGGTTTTGCGTTTGGAACGGACATATGTTCCGGGACAGGCGCGCGAAATTGAACCGCACGCACATGCGTGCATGAAACATGTGTGTTGCGAAACGGGGAAAGAAACCGGAATGCCAACGATCCAACAGCTGATCCGCAAGCCGCGGCAGCCGAAAGTCAAACGCTCGAAGTCGATGCACCTGGAGCAATGCCCGCAAAAGCGCGGCGTCTGCACCCGGGTCTACACCACCACGCCGAAGAAACCGAACTCGGCCATGCGGAAGGTTGCCAAGGTGCGCCTGACCAATGGCTTTGAGGTCATCAGCTACATCCCGGGCGAAAGCCACAACCTGCAGGAACACTCGGTGGTTCTGATCCGTGGCGGCCGGGTGAAAGACCTTCCCGGTGTGCGTTACCACATCCTGCGCGGTGTTCTGGATACGCAAGGCGTCAAAGACCGTAAACAGCGTCGTTCGAAATACGGCGCCAAGCGTCCCAAGTAAGAGGATACGATCATGTCCCGCCGTCACGCTGCTGAAAAACGCGAAGTCCTGCCCGACGCCAAATATGGCGATCGCGTGCTGACCAAATTCATGAACAACCTTATGATCGACGGCAAGAAGTCGGTCGCCGAGAAAATTGTCTACAACGCGCTGGATCGTGTTGAGACCCGCGTCAAACGCGCCCCGGTCGAAGTGTTCCACGAAGCGCTCGACAACATCAAACCGTCGGTCGAGGTTCGCTCGCGTCGGGTTGGTGGCGCCACCTACCAGGTGCCCGTCGAGGTGCGCCCGGAACGCCGCGAAGCACTGGCCATCCGCTGGCTGATCACCGCCTCGCGCGGCCGCAACGAAAACACCATGGAAGAACGCCTTGCGGGCGAGCTGCTGGATGCTGTGCAATCCCGCGGATCGGCTGTCAAGAAGCGGGAAGACACCCACAAGATGGCCGAAGCCAACAAGGCTTTCTCGCATTACCGCTGGTAATCAGACCAACAGGCATCGCGATGACACCGGCAGATCAGGTTTTGGCAGGGGGCGACATTTCGCAAGTCGCCATGGGCGGGGCGCAGATCGCCCCGGCCGTATCTCAGCCTGGCCGCGACCGGTGCATCCCGACTGCCCGCACAGTCAGGCGTCTCAGCCGGGATGCCTCCCGGCGCTGTTCTCTTCTAGCCCACTAGGGAAAAAATCATGGCACGCGAATATCCGCTCGACCGCTATCGCAACTTCGGCATCATGGCCCATATCGATGCCGGCAAAACCACCTGTTCGGAACGGATCCTGTACTACACAGGCAAGTCCCACAACATCGGCGAAGTGCATGATGGCGCCGCCACCATGGACTGGATGGAGCAGGAGCAGGAGCGGGGGATCACCATCACCTCGGCTGCCACCACCACCTTCTGGGAGCGCACCGAAGACGGCAAGACCGCGGACACCGCCAAGCACCGTCTGAACATCATCGACACGCCCGGGCACGTGGATTTCACGATCGAAGTCGAACGGTCGCTGGCAGTTCTGGACGGCGCCGTGGCGGTTTTGGACGCCAATGCAGGTGTCGAGCCGCAAACCGAAACAGTCTGGCGTCAGGCTGATCGGTACAAGGTTCCGCGCATCGTCTTCGTCAACAAGATGGACAAGATCGGCGCTGATTTCTTCAACTGCGTGCACATGATTCAGGACCGAACCGGTGCAATCCCGGCCCCGGTCCAGATCCCGATCGGCGCAGAAAACGAACTCGAAGGCATTGTTGACCTGGTCACCATGGAAGAATGGGTCTGGGCTGGCGAAGATCTCGGCGCGACCTGGGAAAAACGCCCGATCCGCGACAGCCTCCGGGAGCTGGCCGAAGAATGGCGCGGCAAGCTGATCGAGACCGCCGTCGAAATGGACGACGATGCGATGATGGCGTATCTCGAAGGCGAAGAGCCCGATGTGCCGACGCTGCGCGACCTGATCCGCAAAGGCACGCTCGAGATCAAATTCATCCCCGTCCTCTGCGGCTCGGCGTTCAAGAACAAAGGCGTGCAGCCGCTGCTGAACGCGGTTCTCGACTATCTGCCCAGCCCGCTGGACGTTGTCGACTACATGGGCTTTGCGCCGGGCGACGAAACCGAAGAACGCAACATTGCCCGCCGCGCGGATGATGCGATGCCGTTCTCGGGCCTCGCCTTCAAGATCATGAACGACCCGTTTGTGGGCTCGTTGACCTTCACCCGGATCTATTCGGGCGAGATGCACAAGGGCGACACGGTCCTGAACTCGACCAAAGGCAAGAAAGAGCGCATCGGCCGGATGATGATGATGCACTCTAACAACCGCGAAGAGATCGACGAGGCGTTTGCCGGCGACATCATCGCGCTTGCCGGTCTCAAGGACACCACCACCGGGGATACGCTGGCGGACCCGAAAGAGCCTGTCGTGCTTGAAACCATGACCTTCCCTGATCCGGTGATCGAGATCGCGGTTGAACCCAAGACCAAGGGTGATCAGGAGAAGATGAGTCAGGGCCTCCAGCGTCTCGCCGCCGAAGACCCCTCGTTCCGCGTGGAAACCGATCTGGAATCGGGTCAGACGATCATGAAGGGGATGGGCGAACTTCACCTCGACATCCTCGTCGATCGTCTCAAGCGCGAATTCAAGGTCGACGCCAATATCGGTGCGCCGCAGGTGGCCTATCGCGAGACCATCGGTCACGAAGTGGAACACACCTATACCCACAAGAAACAGTCGGGTGGATCGGGTCAGTTCGCCGAAGTGAAAATGATCATCTCGCCGACCGACCCGGGCGAGGGCTATTCCTTTGAAAGCCGTATCGTTGGTGGTGCGGTGCCCAAGGAATACATTCCGGGCGTCGAAAAAGGTATCCAGTCGGTGATGGATAGCGGCCCGCTGGCCGGCTTCCCCGTGATCGATTTCAAGGTCGCGCTGATCGACGGCAAGTTCCACGATGTGGACTCCAGCGTTCTCGCGTTCGAGATCGCGGCCCGGATGGGCATGCGCGAAGGCCTGAAGAAGGCCGGAGCCAAACTGCTCGAGCCGATCATGAAGGTCGAAGTGATCACGCCGGAAGAATACACCGGCGGGATCATCGGCGACCTGACCTCGCGCCGGGGTCAGGTGACCGGACAGGAGCCGCGCGGCAACGCGATCGCCATCAACGCGATGGTGCCGCTGGCCAACATGTTCGGCTACATCAACAACCTGCGCTCGATGTCGTCGGGCCGGGCCCAATTCACGATGCAGTTCGATCACTACGATCCGGTGCCGCAGAACATCAGCGACGAGATTCAGGCGAAGTTCGCCTAGGCAATTCGGGGAGGCCGCCGCGCCTCCCCACCACTAACAGGAGGCCGCAATGGCAAAGGAAAAGTTTGAGCGTAATAAGCCGCATGTCAACATTGGCACGATTGGGCATGTTGACCATGGCAAGACGACGCTGACCGCAGCGATCACCAAGTATTTTGGTGACTTTCAGGCGTATGACCAGATTGACGGT
>JBCCVT010000111.1:0-9132 GCA_039195015.1 Pseudomonadota bacterium | reverse complement strand
TGCGCGTTGTCAATCGCTGCCTCGCCGCCCTTGACCGCCACATACATCGCTCAGCCCTCCAATTTGGTGATGCGTGTGCTGCGCGGCAGGGCCGCAAGCGTGTCGCCACAGGCAAAGATGAAATCCAGGCCCAACGGGTAGAGCGCCGCATTGGCTTGCAAAGCAGACACATTTGGAAGCCAGGCCTCTGCATGATCGGCGATCCCGGGTCCGGTGAGCCGCGCATTCGGTGTAGGCCAGTCAGGCATTTCGACGATCAAAGTGGCTGATCGGTCCGGGTATTCAGGTGTGCCGATTGCAAACCGGTCAAGCGGCTGCAGATCAGCCCAAGTGCCAAGGACGAAATTGGCCACGTCCGGACCGACAATCGGCGCGCCCGTGTGAAAGCTCACCCAGTCGCGCAACGGCTGGCAATCGGCCTCGCCCGCCAGATAGAGCCCGGTATCAGGGTCGCAAAGCGTGAGCAGAATGCTACCCGATGCGACTGACAAAGGCGCAGGCGGCGCCACGCCTGTCACGGTTTTGCGCGTTCCCGGGCGCGCCATTGCGATCATCACTGCGCGAAAGGCATACGCAGCCTGGCGCGGCGCATCGGAAAACCCGCCCTGAAACACCGTCGCGGCGGTTGCCGACATCAGTCTTCCCCCCGCACCATCGTGAAAAACTCGACCTTCGTGGCGGCCGCCTTTTCCGCGCGCGCCGTTTTGGCAGCCGCGATATCGGAGGCCAGCGGATCGACAACCTGCGCCCTTACCTGGGGGCCTTGCGCCCCTTGCATCAGCGCATCGACCACGGCTGCGTGTTCGGCCTTGGACTTGTCGCGTCCCTGCACATAGCCATGTCCGACGGTCCCATCCTTCAGCTGCAGGCTGCAGCGGGTCACGGTCATCTCGCCCATGTTGAAGGGCGCGCCTGTGGCTCCCATCCGCCCACGCACCATGACCCCGCCGATCTCGGGGCGGCGCAACCAATCGAATTCCGGAACCGTCCCAAAGTCGCCCAACAGTGCTGACAGCCGATCCGCAGGCGCCTTGGCAAGTGTGCTCATCCACGCCTTGCGGTCGGACTGAGTGAAACCTGTCTGGTGTGTCATCAAATCCCCTTGCCGGGTTGTCTATCTGATCTATACAACTAGACAAATAGTAGACAGAATTCATGGGAACCGCAATTGGCTTTGCGTGAAAGTTTGGTGACATGGCACGAACGGCGATCTGGAAATCCATCGCGGCGGCCTTGACCGCTGATATTGCCGAAGCGCGCTATGCGCAGGGCGACCAGCTTCCGACCGAGGCCAAGCTGGCCGCCAAGTTCGGCGTGAACCGACACACGGTGCGACGCGCGTTGGCGGTCATGGCCGATCAGGGGCTTGTCCACGCCCGGCGCGGGTCCGGCGTGTTCGTGGCTGCCCGCCCGACAGATTACCCGATCGGGCGACGTGTGCGGTTTCACCAGAACATCCGCGCAAGTGGTCAGAGTCCCGCGAAACAGGTCCTGTCGATCACCCGGGCCGCCGCGGCGGAGCGGGAGGCCGAAGCGCTCAACCTGCCGATTGGCGCGCCCGTCCATATCTATGACGGGCTCTCGATGGCCGATGATCTGCCGGTGGCTCTGTTCCAGAGCATCTTTTCTGCCGATCGTCTGCCCGACATCCCCAAGGCACTTGAGGAAACATCGTCCGTGACCGAAGCGCTTGCCGCGTGCGGCGTGCCTGACTACACCCGCGCTTCGACCCGGATCACGGCCAAGCAAGCCACAGCAACGCAAGCGTTACACCTTCGCATCTCGGAAGGCGCTCCCATCCTGAGAACGGTCGGCATCAACGTCGATCCAAACGGCGTGCCAGTGGAATATGGGCGCACCTGGTTCGCGGGCGACCGGGTGACGTTGACCCTGCAGGAGGACTAGCGCGGATCAGCGATCGCTCGATCGTCGTTCAGCGCCGGCATCATTCGTACTTGGCCAGAAACTCCTCGGCGTCAAGCGTCCGGAAATCGTCAAGCGCCGCGCGGATCCTTAGGTGATCCCAATCCCACCACGCGAGTGCAATCATCCTTTGAGCTGCGTCTTCCGACAAGCGGCGCCGCAACCAAGCGGCGGGAACGCCCGCGACGATCGCATAATCCGGAACATCGCGCGTCACGATTGCGCCCGAAGCGACCACCGCGCCGTGTCCGATCGTAACGTCGGGCTTGATCTGCGCGTTGTGGCCAATCCACGTGTCATGCCCGATCCTGCATCGGCGACTGGCACGATGCGCGAACCACTCCGCATCATGAGCGGCATCCTCCCAATAGTCCGAGGAACGATACATGAAATGATGCAGTGATGCGCGGTCCAGCGGGTGATCGGTCGCGCCGATCCGGACATGGCTGGCGATGTTGGCGAACTTGCCGATATCGGCATTTGCAATGTCGCATTGGCGGTCGCAATAGGAATAGTCTCCGATCGCGGAGTTTGCGACGCGGCTGTCACGGCCAATCTCGACATAACGACCAAAGGTGCTGTTCGAGATCGCGCATCGATCGTGGATCAGCGGTTTTTCAGCGCTGAGTTTGGGGGGCGTGTCCGTCATTGCCGTGTCGTCTCGCGTGCCAAGGATCGGTCGTCAATGCCCGCTGTCATCTGCCGAAATCAGGCGTCGCCGCAACCAGCCGGACAGCCAATCCATGAACACCACCATAAGGATAATGAGAACGATGTAGTAGGACACCTCTTCCCAGTCTTTCTGCGTGATGATCGCCTGGGTCAGCATCAGCCCGATACCGCCCCCCGTGATCGCACCGATGATCGTTGCGCTGCGTGTGTTGGATTCCAGAAAGTAGAGGATTTGGCTGAGGAGCACGGGCGTCACCTGCGGGATCACCCCGAAGCGATAGCGCTGAACAGCATTGGCTCCGGTGGATTGCACCCCTTCGATCTGCGACTTGTCCACATTCTCCAGCGCTTCCGAGAAGATCTTGCCGAAGGTGCCCGTGTCGGTAAAGAGGATCGCCAGCGCACCGGTCAGAGGCCCGGGACCGAAGGCCCGCGCCAGAATGATCGTCCAGATCAGCGCGTCAACGCCGCGAACAAAGTCGAAGAACCGCCGGATCGCCATCCGGACGGCCAGAAACGGCGAAAAGTTCCGCGCAGCCAGAAATGCCAGCGGCAAGGCCACAATGGCCGCGCCGATCGTGCCCAGAAACGCCATCAGGATCGTTTCAAAGATCGCCCAGGCGACATCTTGGTGTCGCCACATGCCATTGGTCCAAACCTCGCGGACGATCACGCCCGCCTCGCCTGACACCGCGCGCCCAAAGATTTCCCCCGGGGACATGCCCGAATAGGGGCTATCGAGCGTAAACCAGAACAGCTCCCAGCCGAAGAAGTATCGGAAAACCTCGGCCCGGTTGCGGGTAATGGTGAGGCGGCCGGCTTCGGTGGTGATGGCCAGCCGGTTCTTCGACGCGTTGATCCAGTCGGGTATGTCACCATCTGGGAGGGTCGCGTTGACCCCGCTGCGTCCCGGCGTGGCCGAGATTACCCCGTAACCCGGAATGTCATAGGTGATGGTTTCAGACCCGAGTTGCACAACGTGACCATCCCCAAGATCCACCACGGTGATTTCGCCGAGGCTCACCCAGTCTGGCGCTTCGCCCTTGGGATAGGATCCTTTTCGTTCGCCCTCGATCGCGACGCTCACCTCACCGCTGCGGTTGTCGCGTGCAACATGGGTCTTGTAGCTGTAGCTGTCCGCCACCAACGTGCGGGCATTGTCCATGCTGGCGCGGTGGGCGAGTCCCGGCACGTCGAAGGCGAAGAAGACATATGTCAGATAGGCGATCGTCAGCGCGGGCAGGCCAAAATTCATCAACCGTTTGCGCCGGAAAAGCGTATCCGCCTGCGCCTTGATGCTGTCGGCATCGAGATCGGTGGTGAGCGTGCTCATGCGCGCACCCCATGCGTCAGCCGTTCGCGCAGCAATCCAGAGGTCTGGTCGACGACCACAATTGTCACGAACAGAAGAATGAAGATTGCGGTTGCCTGATCGTACTGTCCCTGCCCCCAGGAAATTGCGTTGCGCAGCTCATACCCGATGCCGCCCGCACCGACGAACCCCAGGATGGCCGAAGCCCGGATGTTGATCTCGAACCGCAAAAGCGCGTAGCTCACATAGTTAGGACCGACCTGAGGGATAATCCCCAAATACATCCGCTGCGCCCAGTTTGCGCCGACCGACTGCAACCCTTCGACCGGCTTGAGCGATGCGTTTTCGTTCACCTCGGAGTAAAGCTTGCCCAAGGCCCCCGCCGTATGGATCGCGATGGCGATCATTGCCGGGACCGGACCACCGCCGAGGACGAAGATCAGCACCAGGGCGATCACGATCTCGGGGATCGCCCGGAACACGTCCATGATCCGTCGAAAAAGCGGGATCAGCCGCGGCCAAAGCGCCAATCCACGGGTCGAGAACAGCGACAACACGGTGCCGCCCAGGAGTCCCAGAAGCGTCGACGCGCCAGCGATGTTGATTGTCTCGATCAACGAAGGCAGGAACGCCACCATATGCCCCGGTAACGCGCTGGCCTTTTCGAACGCTTCCCCCAGAACCTCGGACGGGTAATCGAAAATGCGGTGCAACCCCTCCCAGAACCCGCCCGCGTTGCGGCTATCAGCCGTGTAGAATCCGGACGCCATCAACGCCACAAAGACGATAAGCAAGATACTGGAATAGGCGCGTTTGCGGCGCAACGCGCTCATATAGTCGTCGCGCACGCGACCTGTCGAGATAACCGACGCGTCAATATCAGCCATCACCTGCCCCCGAAAACAGTTTGGAGCCCGGCACCTGCCGGACCCCGGTCACGTCCGTCACCTGACTTAGCTGGACTTCCGCTTGCGCGCTTCGATGATGATCTCGTAGGCTTCGTGCGTGATCGGCTCAAACCCCTTGGCTTCGCCAGCCATCACACCATAGGCGCAATCCTGATCCTTCTCGACCAGACCCGCCATCAGAGCAGTCATCTTGTCCTTGACGTCCGCCGGCAGAGCCTTGCGCAGAACAACGGGGCCTTCCGGGATCGGCTGCGACTGCCAGATCTGCACCAGATCGTTCATATCAACAAGGCCCGCATCCACGGCCTTGCGCAGCGCGCCCGAGTTGTAACCGTCTTCCCATTCACCCAGGCCGTCGGCCCAGGTCACGCCTGCGTCGATATCGCCATTGGCAACGGCGACGATGGTTTGCTCGTGACCGCCGGTGAACTTCACCTCGCCAAAGTAGTCACCCGACTCCATCGAGGCGCCGGTTGCTTGGGGGATCTCGATTGAGGGTATCAGGTAGCCCGAGGTCGAGTTCGGGTCACCAAAGCCGAAGACTTTCTGTTTCATGTCATCCAGCGAGCCAATACCGCTGTCCTTGCGGGCAAAACCAACCGAATAGTATCCGTAACCGCCATCGAGGTTCACTTTGACCAGAACAGGTTCGACGGCTTCGGGATCGGTCAGGAAGGTTTTGGCATAGCCTGAGGCCCCCAGCCACGCCATGTCGATTGTGCCGCCCAAGAGACCCTGGATCACACCGTTATAGTCCGCAGGCGCAAAAAGCTTGGTTTCGACGCCCAGTTCTTCCTTGGTGTAATCCGCCAGGCACTGGTAACTGTTCAGGCGGTCTTGCGCGTTTTCTCCGCCCAAAATGCCGATGCGAAACTCGCTGATACCTTCGGCAAAGGCCGGTGCGGTGAGCGCGGTGGTCGCCACGATGGCAGCAAGAAGTCTTTTCATCTCGTTGGTCTCTCCAGTTGGTTGCCCGGCCGTCTCATCGTTGGTCCGGGATGATGAAACGCGGGTGACGGTCAGAGGTGTACCTCTGCCTCGCGCACAAGCTGGCTTGGGCTCTTGGCCAGCGTGCCGATCTCGGTCGATGTGGCCGCTTCGGAAAAGCTCGCATCCGCACCGTAGATCTCGCGCGCGGCGCTTGTGGTCAGCTGCGCGGGCAGGCCGTCGAACACGATGCGGCCATCCCGCATACCCACAACGCGGTCGCAATAGCGACGCGCAGTGTCGAGCGTATGCAGGTTGCAGATGACGGTTCGGCCATCTTCTTCGTGGATGCGCCGAAGTGTCTCCATCACCGTCTGTGCGTTCATCGGGTCGAGCGATGCGATCGGTTCATCGGCGAGTATGATCCTGGGGTCCTGCATCAGAGCGCGCGCGATCGCGACACGCTGCTGCTGACCGCCCGACAGCGCCTCAGCCCGTTTCGGCGCGTGTTCCGCGATGCCCAGCCGGTCGAGGATGTCGATCGCGTGGTGAATGTCGGTGGTCGGGAACAGATTGAATACGGTGGCGAGCGTCGATCGTTTGTTCAGCGTTCCGTGCAAAACGTTCGACACCACGTCCATCCGCGGCACCAGGTTGAACTGCTGAAAGATCATGGCGCATTCGGATTGCCAGGCACGTTTTGCGGCGCCGGTCAGACCGGTGACATCGCGATCTTCGAAAAGAATGCGCCCGCCGGTGGCATCGCTCAACCGGTTGATCATCCGGAGCAGCGTCGATTTTCCAGCGCCCGAACGCCCGATGATGCCGATCATGCAAGGTTTGTCGACGTCAAGCGTCGCCGCATCCACGGCTGCCTTCGCACCAAAGCGCTTGGTCAGTTTCTCGATCCGAAGCACGCTCACCCCCGTTTGCGGTCTTCGGCGGAGGTAGACACGGTGTCACAACGATTTGTGTCAGTTCCAAGAAGTTTTTGTAAACGGCCTGGGGACATCTTTCGCGGCGACCTGCCCATAATCCCGCAGAACTCGTGTGAACACGCGCGTCTTTGCGGGATTGAGCACCCAGGCCGTCATGTCGAATGCGGCTGCCGCTCCTTCAAGGACCGCGAAGAGATGCGCCAAGTCGGCTGTCTTGCCGTCCTCGGCCGCGCGCTGCGCCCTTTTCACCAGCCGCCACGCAGTCTATACGCGGCCCGAACGGAACCGGCGCTAGGGTGATCCATGACATTCGACCGCAAGATCAAAATTGCCCCCTCGATCCTGTCTGCGGATTTCGCCAATTTCGGCGCGGAATGCGAGGCGATCGAGGCGCAGGGCGCCGATTGGATCCATGTAGACGTCATGGACGGGCATTTCGTGCCAAACATCACATTCGGGCCGTCCACATGTGCCGCGATCCGCAAACATATTCGTGGAGTGATGGATGTGCATTTGATGATCGCCCCGGTCGATCCCTATATCGACGCGTTCGCGCAGGCGGGCGCAGACGTGATCAGCGTGCATGTTGAGGCCGGTCCGCACATCCATCGGACATTGCAGGCGATCCGTGGCGCTGGCGTCAAGTCGGGACTCGCGCTGAACCCTGGCACGCCGGTGGAGAGCGTGGACTATCTGCTGGATACGGTTGATCTGATCTGCGTGATGACGGTGAACCCGGGCTTTGGCGGTCAGAAACTGATCCCGAGCCAGGTCAACAAGGTGCGCAAGCTGCGCGAAATGATCGGCGACCGGCCGATCCATATTGAGATCGACGGCGGCGTCGACATCAAGACAGCGCCACTCGTCGCACAGGCGGGAGGAGACATTTTGGTCGCGGGCTCGGCCGTGTTCCGGGGTGGATCAGTGGCGCAGCCCGAGGCCTACGGAAAAAACATCCGCGCGCTCCGAGCCGCCGCCGAAGGCGTCTATGTCTAGCCAAGACGGGCGCTCTTCGTTCCCTGCGGTCTCTTATCGCTCGCGCGAAGATCGACCGGAGGGAGAGATGAGCGCCCCTTGATCACGGAGCCGCTTGGCAACAGGCGACAGATCACGGACCTCAGATCGTAGCGCCCGGGACCAAAAGGAACCCGATATCCGACACCGGCTGTACCGCAGCGCCGTGCATCGTAGACAACAGCTTTTCGGCGGCAAGCTGCCCCAGCCGCACATGCCGTACTTTCATTGTGGTCAGCCGGTTCTTGATGACTGACAGGATCGGCAGATCCCCCCAACCGGCAAGCCCGATATCCTCGGGCACACGCAGCCCGCGCGAGGTGCAGTATTCGTGCCCGCCCACGGCCATGTTGTCATTTTGGAAAAAGATCGCCTGCACGTCGGGTTGGGAGTTCAACAGCTGCTCGGTCCCGTAAAAGCCAGGGTAAAAGCTCGGCACGTCGTTGAGGCACAAGTATTTCGACACGTCTCCACCGCCGTCTCGGACGGCTTCTGAGAACCCCGAGAGCCGAGATCTCGCGGCGTTCGCGACACCATGGTCCGTTCCGACATACCCGACGCGGTGGTATCCCCTTTCGATCAGAAACCGGCCCATCTGGTAGCCGCTGTCGTAATGATTGAGACCAACGCACATATCGAGCGGTGAGGAATTCAGATCCCAGATCTCCACGATGGGGATACCGGAGTTCCTCAGCATCGCGTTCGCACGCGGAGAATGTGCCCGGCCGGTCAGGATCAGGCCCGCGGGTTGCCAGGACAGCACGGTCTCGATCCAGCGCTCCTCTTCATCGGGCAGTTGCCGCGACAGACCCAAAACCATCTGATGGCCGAAGCTGCCAAGCTTTCGGTCGATACCGTCGAGAACCTGTGCAAAAGCCTCATTGCCGAGATCCGGGATAGAGACACCGACAAAAGGGGATGTGCTGCCTGCCGCAAAGGCTGTCGCCATACGGTTCGGAAGGTAACCGAGGCGGTCGACATGCGTCAAAACCTTCTGCCGGGTTGATTCTGAGAATCCGCCCTCGTTCCGCAGAACGCGGCTGGCGGTCATTTTGGAAACGCCCGCAGCGCGCGCCACCTCAGCCAGGCTTACTTTTTTGTTTTTGCTCATAAATTTACGACCTCACGCGGAAAGTTATCGTTAACATTTTGCGATTGACAGGTCTGATCATGCTCGGGATACTAGCTTTACGTTACGGGTAACTCAACATCGCTGAGCCGCTGAACGGCTCGCATGTCACCCCCGAAACGCAGGGAGGACCGCGTGAACAACAAGCTGGCGACCGGGCTGTTCTTTGACAGCATCGAAAAGCATTTCGGCGGCACCTATGCGCTGCGGAATGTGTCGCTGAAGGTTGAACGCGGCGAAATCGTTGCCCTGCTCGGCGAAAATGGCGCGGGTAAGTCCACCCTGATAAAGGTGCTCGGCGGAATTCAC
>JBCCVT010000110.1:0-9143 GCA_039195015.1 Pseudomonadota bacterium | reverse complement strand
CCGCCTTGGCATGATCGCAATGGCCGCCGCCGTTCTGGTGATGGCCGCGCGGCGCACTCAGGCATTGCTCAGGCAGTCGATTGATGTGGCGGTCACGAATACCAATCTGACGCGATTTCTGCCGCAACAGCTGGCGCCACGTCTCGGCGAGGTCGGGCTCGATGCGCTGCGACGAGGGCGGCGTGAGGATGTCGGTGTGCTTTTCATCGACATTCGCGGTTTTACGCGTTTGACCGAGACCATGGCGCCCGCCGAACTGGCCTCTTTCGCCACCGAGTTTCGCACGCGCATCGTTCGGGTGGCCGACGCGACCGATGGGATTGTTGACAAGTTCATGGGCGATGCGGCGATGATCCTGTTTCCTGCGGGAGAGAATGCACCTGATGCGGCACGTCGCTGCCTGCGGTGTGCCGGTCTGCTGAAGGTGGCAATGGCGGATTGGTCTGACACGCGCGAAAACGTGGGTTTGCCGCCCGTTTCTGCCGGCATAGGCGCGCATTTTGGAGAGGTGTTCAGCGGTGTCGTCGGCGACGCAAGCCGTCTTGAATTCTCGGTGTTCGGGGACGCGGTCAACGTGGCATCGCGCCTGGAAGATCTCACCAAGGACCACAACACGGATACGCTTGTTTCACGTGCGATCGTCGAACGCGCCTGCGACCAGCGACATTGGCGCTCGGTGGCCACGCTGACGCTAAGGGGGCGCGACGCCATGATCGATGTCATGGCGCCGGCTGGGTCAGATCCGTAGGAAGGGCTGCGCGATCTTCGGCAGAAGACTGTTGAATTTGAGCGGCGCGTCCGTGACTGCAAGACAAATGCAATCCTCGCCGATATCGGCGACTGGCGTATGCTCCACATCCTCTGTCGCAATTTCGACATCTCCGGGGCCGAAGTAGTCGTGCCCATCTGCGAAGGCGCCTTTTAGAACCATGGTCAACTCGGTGCCTTTGTGCCCATGGTCCGGCATTGCCGCTCCGGCAGGGATGAACAGAAGCCGTGCTGAGGCCGCATCTGACGTTGGCAAGATGGCCTGCTTGACGCCCATACCAACCGGGCGCCATCTGACCGCTTCCAGGTCGCCGCCAACGTAGTCCTGCAAAGGCTGCGGCAAAATGCCCTTGGTCTGCGGCGTCCGCACACTCGGCATCGGTGCGCCACCGGCAATGAGCGCCAGCGTTGCATCAAGGCTGTTTCCATTCATGGCAACCGGTGCAGAAATCTGTTCGTCCAAAAGCGCTCCGCCGATGGCGTCGTAGCTTTCGACAACGGCTCTGCATTGATCACACAGCGAAATGTGACTTGCGACCATGAGGCTAAACGCTTCGGGCAGGGTGCCAGCAGAGTAAGCCATCAGGATCTCGTCCGTCAGGTGATGTTTTATGTTTCCCGTCATGTTGCGTTCACTTCATTGCATGGCGCAGTCTTTCGAGCGCCAACCTAATCCGCGATTTAATTGTGCCCAGGGGCAACCCGGTTTCAGCCGCGATTTGGCTGTGGCTCAGGTCGCCGAAATAGGCGCGTTCAATCAGTTCTCGTTGCGCGTCGGGCAGCCCGGCGAGGGCTTGACGCAGTTGTTCACTCTCCTGTTGCAGGGTCAGCACATCTTCCTGACCCGGCTCGGCCTCGGGTCCCCAGGTCAGATCCTCGGGCTCGGGCCGTTTTTGTTTGCGCAGAACATCAATCTTTCGATTTCGGGCAATGGTGAAGATCCATGTCGCCACCGATGCCCGCGTGGGATCGAACATATGCGCCTTGTGCCACAACGTGGCCATGACTTCCTGTGCGCATTCCTCCGCCAGGGTCGCGTCCGCGCCGGATTTCATCAGAAACGCTTTGACCCGGGGGGCAAAGTGGTGGAACAGCTCAGCGAAAGCTGCCTGATCCTGATGATCTCTTATGCGCGTCACGTGATCGACCCAAGCGGATCGTGCGCTGTTATCTGCCTTGGCTGTCACTGCTCTGCCCGTCGTCCGATCCGCGGATTTTGTCCGTTGAGTTCGACTTACGCTGTTCTGACTAAGGGTATCAACCGTGCTCAGCATATCCGGCTTACGGGCCGTATCCCCGGTTGGATCACCGAAAAAACAAGATTTCTTTTGCATCCGGTCCGGAATCCGCAGCGTATGCAGAGATACGGAATAGAAAGTGAGACAGCTAATGCCTTTTGAACTCGGCGCGGGCACGCCCAAGAACATAGCGGTCATCGGTGCCGGCATCTCGGGGATGGGTGCGGCGCATATGCTGGCCGACACCAATCGCGTCACGCTTTTCGAGGTCGAACCGCGGCTCGGTGGTCACGCCCGTACAGTGATGGCAGGCAAGCACGGTGACCAGCCGGTGGACACCGGGTTTATCGTGTTCAACTACGCCAACTACCCGCATCTCGCGGATCTTTTCGCCAAGCTTGATGTGCCTGTCACCAAAAGCCGCATGAGTTTTGGCGTATCGATCGATGGCGGGCGTATGGAATACGCGCTCAATTCGCTCGACAGCCTCTTTGCCACGCGGTCGCATCTGGTGTCGCCTGCCTTCTGGGGCATGGTGCGCGACATCTTCAAGTTTAATGCGCGCGCCAAGCAGACCGTGCGCGACCACCCGGACCTCACGATCGGCGAATTCCTCGATACGTTGCGGCTTGGGGACTGGTTCCGGGACTATTACTTGAAACCTTTTTCCGGCGCGATTTGGTCGACGCCAACCCGGAAGATCCTCGATTTCCCGGCCTACGCGATGATCCGGTTTTTTGACAATCACAACCTTCTGTCTCACACGGGCCAGCACCAGTGGTACACGGTGCAGGGCGGGTCGCGCGAATACGTGTCGCGGCTTGAGACGGCTATGCGTGCGCAAGGTGTCGATATTCGCCTCTCCGCGCCGGTGCAGTCGGTAAAGCGCACCGCCGCAGGTGTCGAAGTCAAGACGTGGGGCAAGGACTGGGATGTTTTCGACGAGGTTGTCTTTGCCACCCATTCCGACGACACGCTCAATCTGCTTGCCGACCCGTCAATGCAGGAACGCGATGCATTGGGAGCGATCCGCTATCAGCCGAACGACATCGTTCTGCACGCCGATGCCAGTCTCATGCCCAAGCGTCTCAATACTTGGTCCAGCTGGGTTTACACCGAGGATCGGTCGGCGCCGTCGGATGTGATCGATCTGACCTACTGGATGAACTCGCTGCAGCCGATCCCGCTGGATGATCCACATTTCGTGACACTGAACACCAAACGTCCGATCGACGAGGACCTCATCTATGATCAGGTTACGCTGCGCCATCCGGTCTATGATCTCGAGGCCCTGAGGGCGCAAGAATCCGTGAAGGCGTTCAACGGCACAAACCGCACCTGGTTCTGCGGTGCGTGGATGCGTGACGGGTTCCATGAGGACGGCCTCGCCAGCGCAGTGGACGTGGTCGAGGGCATCCGGCGGGCAGCAACTTTGCAGGTGGCTGCGGCATGATCGATCGCGTCGATCATATCCAGGGTCAAACCTTTCACGGTCGGAAAGGCACGGTGCGCAATGCGTTCCGGTATTCGATCGACTACGTGTTGCTGGATGCCGAACACGAGGCCAAAACTCCGCGTCTATTTTCGCGAAACCGCGGCAATGTAACGTCAGTGCGTGATCTCGATCATGGCGGTACGCCCGGCCAGGGGCGCGGCGCGGCCTGGGTACGCGAGGTCATGGCCCAACATCAGTTGCCCTTGGCCGATCGGATCTTGTTGCTGGCCCAGCCACGGTTCTGGGGTCATGTGTTCAACCCTGTGAGCTTTTGGCTTTGCTACCATGGTGATGACCTGACGGTGGTGGTTGCAGAGGTCACAAATACATTCGGTGAACGCCACTCGTATCTCTGCCACCATCCCGGGTTGGATCCGATCCGCGCGTGTGATCGGCTGACAGCGCAAAAGATTTTCTATGTCTCTCCCTTCCAGCCCATCGAGGGCGGGTATGAGTTCCGTTTTGACATCCGTGATGACCGGATCGGGATCTGGATCGATTACGAGCAAGCCGATGGCGGTTTGATCGCGACGCTGACGGGTCACCGCCGGCCTTTGACCAACCGCAGCATCCTATGGGCCGCGTTGCGCCGCCCGTTTGGATCGCGGCGCGTGTTGGGTCTCATCCATTGGCAGGCGTTGAAACTCTGGGCCAAGAGCGCGCGGTACCGCGTGCGCCCTGCGCCACCGCAACACGAAGTGTCGCGGGGATGACGGTGGCGGTGGTTCAGATCCCGGCGGCGCGCCTGCCAGCTTATGCCGTTTTCGCGGCATTGCTGGCATCGGCGGGGCTGCCGATCTACATCCACGCGCCGAAGTTTTACGTGGACGCGTATGGCGTGAGCCTTGGCGCGCTTGGAGCGGTTCTTTTCGCGCTGCGACTGCTGGACGTGGTGCAGGATCCGCTGCTTGGACGGCTTTCAGAGCGGCTGAGACGACATCGTGGCGTGGCAGTGGCGGTCGCGCTGACAGTCATGGCGGTCGCGATGATAGGCCTCTTTGCTGTCGCTCCACCGATCGCACCGCTTTGGTGGTTTGCTCTGATGCTGACTCTGGTGTTTTCGGGCTTCAGCTTTCTGACAATCTCGTTCTACGCGCAAGGTGTCCAGAAAGCATCTGACTTGGGCGACAACGGGCATCTGCGCCTTGCTCGGTGGCGGGAGACAGGTGCGTTGCTTGGGATCTGTGCGGCTTCGATCGCACCGGTGGTTCTGGGAGCACTGACCGGATCGCCGTTCGCGGCGTTTGCGGGGCTTTTCACGGGGCTCGCAGCGTTGGCGTGGATCGCGATGCGGTTGGAATGGTCGGCGACCCGCATTCAGGCCTCGGAAGGGCTTGGTGTGGTGCTCCGTGACCGGATCGCCCGCCGTCTGCTGATTATCGCACTGATCAACGCTGCGCCTGTTGCGGTCACGTCGACGCTCTTTTTGTTCTTCGTTGAAAGCCGCCTTCAGGCACCGGGGATGGAGGGCGCGCTTTTGCTTCTCTTTTTCCTGTCCGCTGCGGGTGCGGCGCCGATCTGGAGCCGCCTTGCGGAAAACTACGGCGCGAAATCGGTGCTGGCACTGGGCATGGTCCTGTCGATCCTGGCCTTTGGGTTTGCAGTTACGCTCGGCGCCGGACAAGTTGCCGCCTTTGCGGTGATCTGCGTCGTGTCAGGCGCAGCGCTTGGCGCGGATATGACGCTGTTGCCGGCGCTCTTTGCGAAACGCATGGCCGAGATTGCGCCGACCGCCGCCGAAGGGTTCGGCCTCTGGTCCTTTGTCTCGAAGTTCACGCTGGCCTTTGCAGCAGCCGCCTTGTTGCCGGCGTTGCAAGCGGCCGGATTTCAGCCGGGTGCGCAAAATGACGTAAGCGCACTCATGCTCTTAACTGCGCTTTATGCCGCGCTACCTTGTGGGCTCAAGGCCTTGTCGGTGGCGTTGCTTTTGTCGACCGATCTGGAGGAGAGGTGACGATGGAATCCTTTTTGTTGCTAGCGCTTGGTGGAACACTCGCCATCGCTCTGGGGTATGTGAAACGCCAATACCTGTCCTTTTTGGCGCAGAAGCCCAATGACTACGACGCCGGTGACCTGCAGTTCGACCTGCGATCGCATCTAAACGGCCCGCTTTTGTGCGAAGGCGTAATCTATGGCCCGACGGGCCGCGTCACCTCGCGTTTTGTCGGCGAGTTCGATGTAGAATGGCAGGGCAATCTTGGCGTGATGAAGGAACACTTCCGCTATGACGGAGGGACCACGCAAGATCGCGAATGGCACCTGAAACTGGGCAATGACGGCAGCATCGAAGCGACCGCTGATGATGTGGTGGGCATCGGCCAGGGCGAACAAAAGGGTTCGGCCGTACAGCTCAAGTACCGAATAAAGCTGCCAGAGGAGTCCGGCGGTCACGTTCTGGACACCGTGGACTGGATGTATCTTGCACCCAACGGCACGATCGTAAACCGCAGCCAGTTCCGTAAATTCGGCATTCAGGTCGCCGAACTTGTTGCGACGATGCGCCCCGTGAGCCGCGAAGAATTCGGAGAACGGGAAGCCGCATGAAGACATGGCAAGGCAAGCGCTATTGGCTTGTCGGTGCAAGTGACGGTCTGGGTGCCGCTCTGGCCCACGTTATGAGTCGCGCCGGCGTACACGTTATTCTGTCAGCGCGATCCGAAGACAAACTACGGGATGTGGCGGACGCCTTGCCGGGCCAATCGACATGCATTGCGATGGATGTGGGCGACGATGCAAGCGTCGCCGCGGCCGCTGAACAGCTAGGAGAGATCGATGGTGTGGTCTTCCTCGCCGGAGTTTATTGGCCGATGAGCGCAATTGAATGGCGTGCGGATGAGGCGACTGCCATGGCCAATGTCAACTTCACCGGTCTGGTGCGGACGATGGGCGCTGCCGTTCCAGGCATGGTCGAGCGTGGACATGGGCACGTGGTGATCACCGGATCGCTGTCAGGTTTTCGCGGACTGCCCGGTGCCATTGGATACGCGGCATCGAAAGCAGGGACTATGGCGCTTGCGGAAAGCATGTATGCGGATCTGCGCCAAACAGATGTTGAGGTTCAACTGATCAACCCTGGGTTCATCCGCACGCGGTTGACCGAAAAGAACAGCTTTTCGATGCCGTTCATCATGGATGCCGAACCCGCCGCCCAGATCATGTTCGACCATATGAACAGCGGGCTTTTCAAACGCAGCTTTCCGCGCGCGTTTTCCTGGCTCTTCCGTCTCAGCCAATTCCTGCCCGACTGGGCCTATTATCGGCTCTTTGCGTGAGATCAAATACGCTTGACCGGTTTTTCGGGTTAGTATGTCCCAGACCTGAAAACTGAGGATGGAGATATGGAGATTACAGCCAGGCAAGTGGCGCAGGTTGCAATCATGACGCGTGAACTGACGCGTGCTGAGCCGGAGTTGCGGGCCTTCGTTGAGCGGATGAGCGTCGACAAGCAGGCCGAGCTGGTGGCCGTGATGTGGATCGGCCGAGGCGCTTTCGAGGTCGAGGATTTTGACGAAGCCGTGGAAACCGCAGCCGCCGAGGCATCGACGCCATGCGCAGATTACCTGATCGGGACGCCGCATGTGTCAGACCATCTGGAAGCCGGGCTTGAGGCTTTGGGTTATTCGGTCTCGGATACCGAAGACGAGGTGATGTAGGTCGAACGGGCCTTTCGACGGCAACCGTTAAGAGCCGCACTGACCCTTCGGACACGCCGTTATTGGCTGAGGTGATCAACCACCTCCAGGTGCTGGGCAAGGCGGTCGACTTCGACCATCCAGTCTCGAACCAGTCGCGTGTCCTTTGGTGCCGCCTGCACGCCTGCCGCGATTGCGCGTGACTGAATCCCCTCTACCGCAAGTGCCACCGGGATCGAGACGAGCCGCGCCATCGCGTTGCCCCGGTCGTCACCCCAGGCGTCCATTGTGTAGGTACGATGCCAGACTGGCTCGCCATCGCGATCCGCCTGCAGGCTGACGCAGAGCACAACGCGATCGGGTTCATCCGGCCGATATGCGTTCTCGGCCCAGAACGCGTCTGACATCTCGCGAAGCCGCGCTTCGCCAGCGTCGCCGGTCAGCGTCTCGACCTTGCGGAAAACGTCGCTCCAGGCGTCGGCCCAACCGTTCAGCCGCAATGTCCCACGCACAAAGTCTCGCACCGTCCAGTGCGCTTCGATTCCGTATTCGGTCAGGAAAGGCAGCGAGTCCCGGTTCGAGTAGACTTCAAAGCTTTCCGGCTGCGACAGGGGCGCGGTGTAGCTGCTGATTGCGTCCCAAGGTCGATCGACCCGCAGCTCTGCATAATTCCGGATCGACCGCGACGGTGACCGCAAGGCCTTGAGCACGCCCAGCGGCGACCAGCTGAATTTGTATCGGAACGGGTTGGGATGTTTCGGGACGCCTCCGCAATACGACAGGAAGCTCAGGTGATTGTCGGGCGAGAATGCGTCCGAGGCGCGATAATCTGCGATCAGGGCATGCGCCATGAGGTGATCTATGCCGGGATCTAGCCCCACCTCGTTCACCAGCGCGACGCCCGCATTGTGCGCTGCTGTGTCCAGTGCGCGCATTTCAGGCGAAATGTAGGAAGAGCTCACGAAATGGGCCGCCTGGTCTATGGCAGCTTGCGCGAGAGGCACATGCCAGTCGCCGGGTAGCATCGATACGATCACATCACCGGGTTGAACGGCCTCTGTGATCACCTCCATATCAAAGGTCCGGATGTCATCCGTCAGATCTCCGACCGCGTCATGCGCTTTGGATTGCGTTCGGTTCCATACAGCCACCGGGCGACCGTCTTTGAGAAGGCGGCGCAAGCCTGGGATGGCGGACAAGCCTGTACCACACCAGTGAATGGTCATGTCAGTCGATCTTTTGAAGATGCGTGTCGAAAGTGTCGGCCGCCCGTGCCCAGACACCCCTGTCGATGTTGCGCAGGCCCAAAAGGCTGGGCAACAACTGGCTTGCATAATCCTCCGAGCTTTCAACAGGCAGCATCGACGGCAGATTGTCGATCGCCATCACATCTAGTGGTGGTGTCTCGTGCACACGCAACGCCGGGGCGTCCCATGTGGTTGTCCGGTCGTAAACCTTGATGGGTGAAAAGTCGCTGTCCGGATCACACGCGATGTCTCCGATCACGGACAGGCGACGTGGCGCGGTTTTTGCGTTTGCAGGCACGAAGACCGGTGTGCCGGGCTGCGCGAGGATGCAATTCAGGAAGAGATCATGCGCCAGGATTTGGGGAAATGGGCCACCATGCGCGGTTTCGCTCATGTCCCACGCGGTGACCGGCACGCCCATCGCCCGGCACAGATCGCATGCGCCGGTCCCGACCCGACCAAGCGCGCCGATCACCAACGCGATCGGGCGTTCAGACCCTTGCGCCACCAAATCCGATTGCAGATCGGCAAGCAGGTGGGTCGAGCTGTCATAGGTCGACACCTGCCGGCAGATCGTGCCCCGGCGCTGTGCCGCCCAGCATTTGAGCGTAACAGCAGCGCCGGCATAGCCCGCCCAATATCCAAAAGCTGCAACCCGGCGGCCGTTCTCGTCAACCAAATACTCCAGATCATAGAGGCGCCCGCCTCCAGCCTTGAACCGCCGCAGAAGGACCTGACCCGCCGGCTGGCCCTTGAACGCATG
>JBCCVT010000109.1:0-9267 GCA_039195015.1 Pseudomonadota bacterium | reverse complement strand
TGGACGCCGGGCCGGGATCGGACGCGGCAAAGCGGGTGATGCGCGTCACGCCGCTCGTCCCGCAAGCCGCGCGGCGCGCTCGGGTGGCACCGCCGCGCGATCCGCTTCGGTTTTCAACAAGGTCGACAGGGCAGCCGCAAGAACTTGCGGGTCGTCGCTGAGATCGTTGACGCCCAGCCCGGCAAGAGCCGCCGCGAAATCGAGCGTCTCGGCAATGCCAGGAGTTTTCTCCAGATCTTCCCGTCGAAGTGCCTGCACAAATCCGACGATCTGCCCGGCCAGTTCAGCTTCGACACCCGGACAGCGCGACGCGAGGATCGCAAGCTCGGTGTGGCGGTCCGGAAAGGCCACGTGGTCATAGAGGCATCTTCGCCGGAGCGCGTCCGAAAGGTCGCGCGTGCCGTTGGCGGTGAGGATCACAATCGGTCGGGTTGTGGCCGAGATTGTCCCAAGTTCGGGCACCGTGATCTGAAACTCTGAGAGAACCTCGAGCAGATAGGCTTCGAACTCTTCGTCTGCACGGTCTATCTCGTCGATCAAAAGGACCGGTGGAATATCCTGTTGGATGGCTTGCAGCAGTGGCCGTTCCAGCAGGTAGTCACGGGAAAAGATGCGGTCTTCGACCGTTCGCCCGGTTTCTCCCGCCTCTGCGGCCGCCCGGATCGACAGCAATTGCCGCTGGTAGTTCCATTCATAAATCGCTTGCGAGGCATCAAGCCCCTCGTAGCATTGCAGCCGGATCAGCCGTGTGTCGCGCGCGCAGGAGAGTGCCCGTGCGATATCCGTCTTGCCGACCCCCGCTGCCCCCTCAAGAAGCAAGGGACGCCCCAGCGAGATTGCGAGATAGAGCGCCATCGCCAGATCGTCGGACGCGATATAGCCATGTTCGGCGAGGTCGGATTTCAGACTGTCAGGGGTCATCACGGACAGCTCCCGCCGGGACTTGGGACGCGACCCGGCCGCGCCCCTGCAAGCTCAGCCATGCAGGCCCAGATCATTTGCGATCTTCCAGATGCGCCAATGGTCATGGGGCATATGCGACTGCCGCAGACCAAAGGCGCGGAATGCATCATGCACTGCATTCGAAAATGCCGGAACTCCGCCAACATTGGGGCTTTCGCCGACGCCTTTGGCACCGATCGGGTGGTGCGGCGACGGCGTTTCGGTGTGATCGGTCACGTAATTGGGGGTCTCCCATGCGGTCGGCAGAAAGAAATCCATGAGCGTGCCGGTCTTCACGTTGCCGATTTCGTCATACGCGATCTCCTGGCCCATCGCGATCGCCAATGCCTCGGTCAGGCCGCCATGGACCTGACCTTCGATCACCATCGGGTTGATCCGCGTGCCGCAGTCGTCCAGCGCATAGAATTTGCGGATCTCGTGTTCGCCCGTATCCACGTCGATCTCCATCACGCAAACATAGGCCCCAAACGGATAGGTCATGTTGGGAGGATCGTAGTAGCTCACCGCCTCGAGCCCAGGTTCGATCCCCGGAATGGCCTGATTGTAGGCGGCATAGGCGATCTCGGCCATGGTCTTGAACCGCTCCGGCGCGCCTTTGACTGCAAAGCGGTCAACATCCCATTCGACGTCGTCGTCATGCACCTCAAGCAGGTACGCCGCAATCATCTGCGCCTTGGCGCGGATTTTGCGGCCGGCCATCGCGGTTGCTGCACCTGCCACGGGTGTGGACCGCGACCCGTAAGTCCCCAAACCGTAAGGCGCGGTGTCTGTGTCGCCTTCCTCGATCGTGATCGAATCGGCCGGAATGCCGGTTTCGGTCGCAAGGATCTGAGCAAAGGTGGTGGCGTGACCTTGTCCCTGGCTGATGGTGCCGAGACGCGCGATGGCCGACCCCGTGGGATGGATCCGGATTTCGCAGCTGTCGAACATCCCCATGCCGAGGATATCGCAATTCTTGACCGGTCCGGCGCCCACGATTTCGGTAAAGTGGGTCAGGCCGATCCCCAGCAGTTTCCGGGTCTCGCCACGTTTGAACGCCGCGACCCGTTCGGCCTGTTCGCGACGCAGGCCGGCGTAGTCGACGGCCTCCATCGCCTTGTCCCAGGCGGTGTGATAATCGCCCGAGTCGTACTCCCAGCCCAAGGCGGACTGATAGGGAAACTGATCTTTCCGGATGAAGTTGATGCGGCGCAGTTCGGCGGCGTCCATGTCGAGCTCGATGGCGAGTACCTCGATCATCCGCTCGATGAAATATGCCGCCTCGGTCACCCGGAACGAACAGCGATAGGCCACGCCGCCGGGCGCCTTGTTTGTATAGACACCATCGACGCCAACATAGGCCACGGGGATATCGTAGGACCCGGTGCAGATGTGGAAGAACCCGGCAGGAAACTTGGTAGGATCCGCGCACGCGTCAAACGCGCCGTGATCCGCCGTCACATGGGCCCAGAGCCCGGTGATCTTGCCATCCTTTGTGGCGCTGATGCGGCCCTTCATCCAATAGTCGCGGGCAAAGGCGGTGGCCATCAGGTTTTCCATCCGGTCCTCGACCCATTTCACCGGCTTGCCGGTCACGATCGAGGCAACGATTGAACAGACGTAACCGGGATAGACGCCCACCTTGTTGCCGAACCCGCCGCCGATATCAGGGGAGACGACGCGGATGTTGTGTTCCTCAATCCCCGACAGGAGCGACGCCACCGTGCGCACCACATGCGGCGCCTGGAAGGTGCCGTAGACCGTCAGCTTGCCGTTGACCTTGTCCATTGATGCAACGCAACCGCATGTCTCAAGTGGGCAGGGATGGGTGCGGTGGTAATAGACCATCTCTTCGGCCACCACATCTGCCGCGTCGATGGCCTGGTTGGTGGCGACCTCGTCGCCTTCTTCCCACAGGAAGATGTGGTTGTGATGCTTGCGCGGTCCATGTGCGCCGTCGGCGCCGGGATCCAGATCTTCGCGCAGGACCACATCGCTTTGCATTGCGGCAAAGGGATCGGTCAGCACGTCAAGTTCTTCGTATTCGACCTCGACAGCTTCGACACCGTCGGCAGCGGCATAGCGGTCGGTGGCCACGACAAACGCAACCTCCTGGCCCTGGAACAGCACTTTGCCGTCGGCGAGCACCATCTGCTTGTCACCCGCCAGGGTCGGCATCCAGTGCAGCGACAGCGGCTCGAGATCCTTGGCGGTCAGCACAGCCAGAACGCCCGGGATCTTCAGCGCCTCTTCCGCGTTGATCGACACGACGCGGGCATGCGCGTAAGGCGAGCGCACGAAGTCGCCATGCAGCATGTCCGGCAGCTTGATGTCGTCGACGTAGTTGCCCTTGCCTTGCGTGAAGCGCACATCCTCAACCCGCTTGCGCGATGTGCCGAGACCCTTGAGCTTGGCGACGCGTTCGTCGCGATCCGGTGTCAGATCGTTCATTCCGCGGCCTCCTTCGCAGACGTTATCTCGGCCGCAGCGGCCTGGATCGATTTCACGATGTTCTGGTATCCGGTGCAGCGGCAGAGGTTGCCTGCCATGCCAAACCGGATGTCTTCCTCTGTCGGGTTGGGGTTGTCTTGCAGCAGGCGGTGCGCACGCGTGATCATGCCGGGCGTGCAGAAGCCACATTGCAGCCCGTGATGTTCGCGAAAGCTCTGTTGCAGCACGTGCAGGTCGTCCGGCGCACCAATGCCTTCGATCGTCGTTATCTCGGCGCCGTTGGCCTGGGCAGCGAAGATCGTGCAGGCCTTCACCGATTTGCCGTTCATGTCGACGGTACAGGCCCCGCAATGAGAGGTTTCGCAGCCGATATGCGGCCCTGTCAGGCCCATCTGCTCGCGCAGCGTGTGGATCAGCAATTCGCGCGGTTCGGCCAGAACCTCGCGGGATTCGCCGTTCACGACCATCTGGATATGCATCTTGCTCATCTTCCGTCTCCTCAGGCCCGCGACCATGCGCGTTCGATGGCGCGGCCAAGCACGATGCCCGCCACATGGCGTTTGAATGCAACCGGTCCGCGGTTGTCCTCATTCGGGTCAATGTCGTCGAGCATCGCTGCAACGGCGGCCTGAACTGCCGTATCGTCGCAAGCGCTGCCGACAAGCTGTTCGCTCGCCGCACGCGAGTAGACGGGAACGTCACTCAGGTTTGTCATTGCGATATCAGCCGATGTCACGTGCCCGCCGGCCTTGGTCACGAGAACCGCAGCGGCGGCTGTCGCATAGTCGCCGATCTTGCGCTTTTGCTTGACGTAAGCATGCCCGCCTTGCGGCGCCTTGAACGAAATGCGCGTCAAGATCTCTTCGTCTTCGCGCGCCGTCATATACGCCGCCTCGTAAAACTCGCGCGCCGCCACGAACCGTTCGCCTTCAAGCCCGACCAGCGTAAAGGTGGCATCCAGGCACTGCATAAGACCTGGCATGTCATTGCCGGGATCGCCATTGGCGATGTTGCCGCCGATGGTGCCCATATTGCGAACCTGAGGGTCGGCGATTTGCGCGGCGGCCTCGTGCAGGATCGGTGCCGCGTCTTTCAAAAGCTTGCTCGACAGGATTTCGGCCTGCGTGGTCATGGCGCCAATCGACACCGTCCGCCCGCTTACGGTGATGCCCCTGAGGTCTTTGATCGCTTGCAGATCGATCAGGTGCGACAGATCCGCCATGCGCAGCTTCATCATGGGGATCAGGCTGTGACCGCCAGCGATCACGCGTGCCTCGTCTCCGTGTTCATGAAGAACCGCCAAGGCAGCGGCCATGCTTTCGGGGCGGTGGTATTCAAAACTGGCCGGTATCACTGCGTTCCTCCCTGGTTCGTGGTGTCGGCAATTTGTGAGGAGAGAGAGAAGGCGCACGCGGTCCGTCGACCAGCCGAGGCGCGTCAGGGGGCACAGATTTTTCACGAAATGCGAAACTGCTGCACGAGTGGCGGATGCACTTGCAGCAAGACGTGCGGCTACATGCCCAGTCTTTCGCGGATCTCGGCCAGCCGCGATCGGCTAACCGGGACCTTTTCGATCGCAAGACCACTATCGAAGTAACAGATGCCGGTGTCCTTCTTGCGCTCGAACGAGGTCACGTGATCGACATTGACCAAATAGCTGCGGTGCGTGCGCGCAAAGCGTATGTCATCGACACGCGCTTCTGCCTCGGCGATGGACCATGGGCAAAAGAGCTTGTTTCGGCCTGCGTAAAGCACCGTGTAATGCCCCTCGGCGCGGATGGCCGAGACGTCGTCGGCATTGATGAAATGGGTCTTCGCTTCGGCCTCATAGGGCAGACGGCTCGACGCCGGTTCGGGGGTAGGGCGCGGGGCTTCCTCGATATCGGGCTCTGATGGTTCAGAGTTCTTTGGAGGGACCGGGGCACTGGCAAAGGTCGCGCCGGTCAGCAGGAAAAGCCCCGACAGAACAAAAACAGAGAGCGTGACACCAAAGGCGAGGGCATGATTCCCGATAATCGGGCCAGAGGTTGGCGTCGTGTCGATGATCTCGAACCCGGTACCGGCCATCGCGGTGAAGTGGACAGCAAAGACCGCAAGGCCAAACCCGGCTGTGCCCAGCAGGATGTTGCGTTTGTGGCGCTGACCATAGCTGATCAGAAAGGATCCGATGCCCAGCACGACGGACGCCGCCAAGGCGATCACCACGCCCGACACCGAATTGATCGGACGGCAGATCTCCATCCCGGACATGCCGACATAGTGCATAACCGGGATGCCAAGGCCCAGCACTGCACCGGCAAGCACGATCCGGCCGCGCGTGCGGGTGCCGAAATGCACCAAAACAAGTGCCAGCCCGACGATCAGGATCGCCAGCAGCGCCGAGATCAGCGTGCGCAGCGCGTCATAGTAGTAGAGAACCGGCAATTCGAGACCCAGCATCGCCACGAAATGCATCGACCAGATCCCCCAGCCGAGGACGATCGCGGAAAGGGCTACCACGATCTGGCGGCGAGCCTCGCTCAACTGAGAGGCTCCGCGTGTCAGCGAAAGCCCGGAAAATCCTGCCATCAGCGCAACCATGAGCGAGGCCGCAACAAACAGCGGGTCGTGGGTGTAGTCGATCACCTTATTCCTCCCGCGCGTACTAAAGCAAAGCCGCGACGGGTAATCCATAGTCGGATTGACCAGAACGCCACCGGTCAAGCAATTGTGTCGGTGGCGCGGGTGCAAGCGCTTAGCGCGTCGGGTCCAATCGATACCCCACATGGCGCAGGGTAACGATGCGTGCGCCTTCGTCGCGCAGTTTCCGTCTTAGCCGTCCGACATAGACATCAACGACATTCGTCAGCGGATCGGCATTTGTCCCCCAGACGGCGTTCAGGATCCGCTCGCGCGACAGCACGCGACCGCAATTGGACAGGAAAAGCTGCAGCAGATCGCGTTCCTTGGCCGAAAGGTCGATCTCTTCTCCGTCCAGCGTGGTGACAAAGGAGGTCTTGTCAAAGGCCAGACGCCCCGACCGCATAACGGTGTCTTCCAGCACCGCGACATAGTCCGTGGCACGACGGTGCAGAGCCTCGATCCGGGCTATGAGCTCGTCGAAATCGAAGGGTTTCGGCAAATAGTCATCGGCCCCAATGCGCAGACCGACAATGCGTTCCTCGGTCGCCTCAAGCGCGCTGAGCATAAGGATGGGCGTCTTGACCCGACGTGCCCTGAGCTTGCGGCAAACATCCTGACCGCTAATCCCGGGCAACATCAGATCCAGCAGAATGATGTCAAATGGGTGAGCACCTGCAAGCTCCAACCCGGTCTCGCCGTCCTTGGCGTATTCGACGGACCAGCCTTCGGCAGCCAGGCCTCGGCGCAGGAAATCGGCTACGCGCGTTTCGTCTTCGATCAGCAACACATTCATATCTGGCACCTCGTTTTGTCGCGACTTGGCCGCAAAGCGAGGCTCCGCTCAATTTCCCAAGGGTTTAATCCGGGTTTTTCAACCAAATGGAGATGGGCATAAACTCAGGTTTATCAAGCAACATCTGCGGCGGCATCCGGGGATCCGCCAACAAGTCGTGGTCCGGGGGTCGGAGGCAGAATCAATTCGACACCCAGCCCGCCGGTGGGCACATCGAGCAAGGCAACCGAGCCGCCATGCGCCTCCATGATCGACCGAACAATGGGCAAGCCAAGCCCGGTTCCTTCTTCCGCGCCCGCGGTGGCGCTTGGTCCGCGATAAAATCGGTCAAAGGCCTGGCGTTTCTCGGCATCCGTCATCCCAGGTCCGTCGTCTTCAATCAGCATGCGCACGCCGGACCGCGCCACGCCGAGCTGAATGGTGATCGACTGCCCCCCGTATCGACGCGCGTTCTGCAGTACGGCAAGCAGGCATTGCCGCATGCGCACAGGATCGACCCGGGCCCGGTGAGGGCCGCCCTCCTGCGAGACCTTTACGGGGCGGGGAAAGAGGCCGGTCGCTTGATCGATTACGTGGCGCATGTCGCATTCGCGCAGATCCAGCCGGAGTTGATCCGCCCGTTGACGCGCGATCATCAGAAGATCATCGACAATGCGGTTGGTGTGCCGCGCCGCATCCCGGATCCGGGCGAAACTGTCGACCTGCGTCTCGGCCATTTCGGGGGTGCCTCGCAAGCTGACCTCGGCCTCGCCCTGAATTATGGTAAGCGGTGTGCGCAATTCATGGCTGATATCGGCGAGCAACTGCCGGCGACTGGCTTCCGAGGTTTCGAACTGGCGCAGCAGACTTTCTAGCTCGACCGTGCGTTCTTTGACCGTGCGTTCCAGGTTATCCTGTTGCTCTCGCCGCGTCGCCTCGCGCCGGGCGAGCGCGCGGGCCATTTCGCCGAGCACATCACCCAGTTCGCTGAGGTCGCGCGCGCCGTCGAGCGGTGGCGCAGGTTCGAACCGACCTTCGCGGTATCTGCCCGCAGCAGATAAAAGCTGGTCGAAAGGGCGCTGCACGAAGCGTAGAAAGCTGATGCCAAAGAGGACGATCATAATCACCGCCGCGATCAGCGCAGCGGTTACCACCGTGTTGATCCAAGCGCGCGTGGCTGCGGCCTCGGCCATCGTTTCGACAACCTCCTGACGCTCCTCCTCGAGCGACTGGGTGATCATGTTTGACAGCTCCACATCGATCTGGCGGTCCAGAACGTCCACCAGCCAGCTGCGTCGCCGGTCCGGATCCAGCGGGTCGCCGCCATCGGTGCTTAGCGCGGTGAGGTTCCGGGTCAGCCGCTGCACTTTTGCTTCGATCCGGGCGAGTAGCTCAAGCTCCTCGATCTCTTCCTCGCCCACAAGGTCGATCTCGCGCGCGATGATCGTCCGAATTTCGCTGATGTTGGCATTGATGCGATCGCGCAGTTCCGCCTCCATCGCACCTTCGTCTCGGTCGCCGATGATCAGCGCGTCGCCATGCTGCTTGAGCAATTGGTAGATATTCGATTCCAGCGACAGGTGCAGGTGAAACGAGGTCTCGGCCAGATCAATCCGCTGGTCCGAGAGCTTCGATTTCGCGGTGCTCCACAAGGTGATGCCGGACAAAAGCCCGGTCATCAGCAGAAATGCCCCGCCATAGATTGCGAAGATGGATTTCAGGCGCATATGTGGCCTCCGGCTTCTGGACTGATCAGCATTATCCAACAGGTTCAGGGGCCAATTCCAGACGGATTGCGTCCTTGAGGCCCGGCGCATTGGGCATAGCCAGCACAATCGTCGCGGACAGGTCAGATCGCAGCCGATCGATCAAGCCCGGCGCGGCGGCCTCTGGGCACGGGCAATCGATGACGACAAGTGCGGCTTTCGTGAGAACAGCGCGGGCCAGTTCAACCCGGATCCATTCACCTTGTGTGAGGTTCAGGGCTTTTTCCGCAACGCGCCCTGACAGGCCGCCGAGTCGATCGATGGCGGGATCCAGTCCAAACGCCGACGCGATTTCAAGAATGCGCGTGTCGCTTGGACGCTTGCGCGCGCCGAGCGTCAGGTTCCGTCGCAGGCTGCCACGCAGGATCGTGGGGCGCGGGCCGACATAGGTTATCCGAGGCGTGGCGCCGCCGCCAAAGATCACCTCAAGATCCTCGGGCTTGTCCAACCCGACGATTGTCCGCGCCATCTTTTCCAGATTCTGATCCGTGCCGCGCAGCACGATGGTCTTGCCGGCGGGAAAGACCATCCGCATGGCGCGCGATGGTGGCTTTGACGTCACCGTGAAACCAGCTGGTTCGCCGTGCCCGCCCGTGCCCCGCCTCTGGCTCGGAAAGGACAAGAGCCGCAGCATTTTGGCCTTCGCGATGCGCCATGCGCAGTACTGGTCCCAAGCATCGGCAAGATCGCGCAAAGGCATGGACAGGATGATGA
>JBCCVT010000108.1:0-9385 GCA_039195015.1 Pseudomonadota bacterium | reverse complement strand
CCTGCTCCGGCAAGAAGCCCGAAGTCATGGCCGAGCCAGAGGATCAGCACGGGCGCTGCCACCAACAGCAGCAAGCCCGGCGCATATTGCAAGCGCAGTGGCAGGAAAGCGACCAATGTCGCCAAGATTACCCACGCGATGGCCAGCGTGGCGGATAGGCTCATTTCACTTCTCCCGCACTCCAGATGGCTCTGGCCACGATCCGAAACAGGGTGGGATCGCGGCGCGTCGGCCATTACTCAACTTTTGCTTGCATGTTGCCAAAGGATCACGCGCTTTACAAGAGGTTCGGGCCCATGCAATCAAAGATTTACGTCCGATTTCTTCAGCCTGCTTGCCGCGTAAGCAAAGTCGGCAAACCATTTGCCCAGGCACTAATTGTACCTGCACCAAGACAGACAACCATGTCACCGGGTCGGGCCTGTTCGCTCACCAGGCGCGCAAGATCGGTTTCGTCAATCACGGCGCGCGCATGTCGATGACCATGCCGGATCAGGCCCGACACTAGATCGTCGCGCCCGGCCCCGGCGATGGGATCCTCGCCCGCTGCGAAAACATCCGCGATGCCAACCACATCAGCGTCATTGAAGCAGGTGCAGAAATCGTCAAAGAGGCTCGACAACCGCGTGTAGCGGTGCGGTTGATGCACCGCGATTACTCGACCTTCGGTCGATTGACGCGCAGCTTTCAAAACGGCGGCGATTTCAACCGGATGGTGGCCGTAATCATCGATGATCGTGACACCATTGACATCGCCCACCTTGGTGAACCGCCGGTTCACCCCACCGAAGGCAGCAAGGGCGTCACGGATCTCCGAGGTCTTCATTCCCAGGTGACGCGCCACGGCAACTGCCGACAACGCGTTCGAGACGTTGTGGTCTCCGGGCATCGGCAGTGAACACCCTTCGATCACCATCTCGTCGTTCTGCAGCGCGATGTCGAAATGGGCGGTGCCGTTCTGGTAGGTCAGGTTCACCGCACGCACATCCGCCTGCGCGTTGAACCCGTAGGTCACAACCCGGCGGTCGGTGATGCGGCCGACCAGTGCCTGAACTTCGGGGTGATCGGTGCAACAGACGGCCACGCCGTAAAAGGGTATGTTCGAAACGAAGTCATAGAAACCTGTACGCAGAGCGTCGAAATCACCCCAGTGTTCCATATGTTCGGGATCGATATTGGTTACGATCGCGATGGTCGCGGGCAGGCGGTTGAACGTGCCATCGCTTTCATCAGCCTCGACCACCATCCATTCGCCCTGCCCCATCCGCGCATTGGAGTCATAGGCATGGATGATCCCGCCATTCACGACCGTCGGATCAAATCCGCCCGCATCCAACAGCGTGGCAACCATCGTCGTCGTCGTGGTCTTGCCATGCGTTCCGGCCACAGCCACATTGGATTTCATCCGCATCAGTTCGGCCAGCATCTCGGCCCGGCGCACCACCGGAAGCCCCATGATGCGGGCGGCATCAAGTTCCGGGTTGCCAGGCTTGATTGCGGACGAGATCACCACCACCTCGGCCGCGTCGAGGTTCTCGGCGCGCTGGCCTTCGAAGATCGTAGCCCCCAGCTTCGCGAGACGTTCGGTAATCCGCGAGGACTTGAGGTCGGAGCCCTGCACAGTGTAGCCGAGGTTCAGAAGAACCTCGGCAATACCGGACATCCCGATGCCGCCGATCCCGACAAAGTGAATCGGCCCCACATCTCCGGGCAGTTTGGTGGCGGGCGTCATGCGGCCTCCTTCAAGGCAAGATCTTCGACCAATCGGCACAAACGTTCGGTCGCGTCAGGCGCTCCGGCGGCGAGCGCCGCATGGGCCATGTGAACGGCGGCGTCGGGGTTGGTGAGAATGGTGGCCATCTGCGACGCAAGCGAGTCCGTGTCAAGCAGCTTTTCGGGGATCAGAATGGATGCCCCCGCGTCAACGAGACCGCGCGCATTTGCTGTCTGATGATCCCCGGCGGCCGCGGCATAGGGGATCAGGATGGAGGGCCTTCCGATCACAGTGAGATCCGCGATCGTCGACGCGCCGGACCGGGAGACGACCAGCTGCGCCTCGCTCATACGGCTGGGGACGTCGTCAAAGAAGGGCAACACCTCGGCGTTGATGCCGTTGTCTGCGTAGAACCGGGACACGCGCGCGCCATCCTCTTCGCGCGCCTGGTGGCTGACCCGGAGGTTCGCCAGGATCTCCGATGGCAGCGTGGCAATCGCACCGGGCACCACGTCCGAAAGGATCCGGGCGCCCTGGCTGCCGCCGATCACCAGGATCGACATCGGGTAATCCCCGGGGGGAATGTAAGGTGCTTCGGCCCGGTCCAGTATCGCGGCGCGCACCGGATTGCCGACATGCGTTCCTTCGGAGCCTTCCGGCAGGTCGGTTGGCCAAACGCCGCAGGCCACGCGCGACACACGTGAGGCAAAGATCTGATTGACCCGCCCCAGAACGCCATTCTGTTCGTGGATCATCCGGGGAAGATCCATCAGCCAGGCCGCGCCAACCGCCGGGATCGACGGGTATCCGCCAAATCCAATGACAGCATCGGGACGGTCCCGCCGCATCGCACAAACGGCCGAGACCAAGCCCATTGCGATTTGAGGTGCGACCGTTGCCTTGGCCAGAAGCCCGCCGCGCGCGAAGGTGGCGCTGTTCATGACCTCGATCTCGGTCGAATGCGGGAAACCGCCGGTGTAGCGCGCCCCGCGTGGATCAGTCGACAGTTTGACCCGCCAGTCCTTGCGGAGCATCGCCTCGGCCAAGGCCTGCGCGGGGAACATGTGCCCCCCGGTGCCTCCGGCCGCTATGAGGAGAAGCGGGCGCGTCATGCACTATCTCCCGCGCAGCGCATCTGTTAATTCCCCTTGCGGCCGTGACCGGGTAAAGGCCAGCAACATGCCCACGGCAATGCCCCCCGCGATCAGCGACGAGCCACCGTAGCTAACGAAGGGCAGCGTCATGCCCTTGGCGGGCAAAAGCCGCACCGCAACTCCCATGTTGATCATCGCCTGAATGCCAAATGTACAGGCCAGACCAGTGCCAGCCAGCCGGATAAAGGGATCTCGTTCCCGCATCAGGCGGAAGAGCGACCGGACCACGATGCTGCCGTAAAGCGCCAAGATCACCAGGACAAGGACAAGCCCGTATTCCTCGGCCGCGACGGCGATGATGAAATCGGTATGGGCATCTGGTAGCGACCATTTCACTTGGCCCTCACCCACGCCAACACCAAAGAACCCGCCCTCGCGGATCGCATTGGTGGCGTAACCAAGTTGCGTGGTCGGGTCGACCTCGGTGCTCAGGAACCCGTCGATGCGGCGCGCGAAGTGTTCCGAATTGGAATAGGCCAAGGTGCCCGCGAAGACGACCAGACCCGCCATTCCCACCAGCAACGCCATCGGCGCGCCTGCAACGAAATACATCACTCCCCATCCAAAAAGCACGAGGCAGGCCTGCCCGAAATCGGGCTGCAAAACCAGAAGCGCGGTGATCAAGAGGCAAAGTGCAAAGGACCAGGTCGTGCCCGGCGGTCCGTGAATCTGTTGGCTGGCCGACAGAAGCCAGGCCGCGACCACGACGAAACCGGGTTTGAGGAATTCCGACGGCTGGACGGACGCAAAACCCAGTGAATACCACCGCACCGCGCCCTTGCCGAAATCGGTGCCGAAGAACGGCAAGAGGGCAAGCCCGACAAAGGCCGCCACGAAGCCCAAGACCGCGAGGCGCCGCACGACCACGGGTGACATCATCGATGTGAGGAACATCGCAACAATGGCCGCGCCTCCGAAGAGTGCCTGGCGTTCCACATAGTGAAACGGGTCAAACCCGTTCCGTGCGGCAAGGGGTGGCGAGGCCGCCAGCCCCAGAAGCAGACCGATCACAAACAGCATCATGACGCTTGTCATCGACCACTTGTCGATGGTCCGCCACCATTTGGGAAGGATCGGTTCGCCCGCACGCGCGGGGGCCGCGCCATAGACCATTTCCGTCATGGATTGCCTGCCAAGTTGTGCCTCTGCCCTGCCCCTTTTCGGGGTCTGGCGTTGATTCTAACGCGAAAACCTCTGATGCGCCAGTCTCTTCCTGTGTTCTAAGGTCGGCGCGGGCGTTGCCGTACCGGCGGAACAACCGGCGGCCGATTTTGCTTGCCTCTGGCGTATGGCTGCGGCACCCCGCGCAACATGGATTGGACCACGATCATCCTTGGCGCCGGTGCGGCCGGAATGATGTGCGCCGCGCATGCGGGACCCGGCGTGCTGATCCTCGATCATGCCCGCGCACCGGGCGAGAAGATCCGCATTTCCGGCGGCGGCCGCTGCAACTTTACCAATCTGCGTGCCGCGCCCGAGAACTTTTTGTCGGAGAACTCGCATTTCTGCAAATCGGCGCTCGCGCGTTACACCCAGTGGGATTTCATCGACCTCATAGATCGCTACGGGATCGCGTGGCACGAAAAGACGCTTGGGCAGCTCTTCTGCGATGGATCTTCGCGAGAGATCATCTCGATGTTGCGGGATGAGATGGCGCGGGCGGGCGCGGAGTTGTGGGTGTCGACCGACATTGTCGAGGTCAAGCATGACACCGGTTACTTCCAGGTGGAGGTCGAGCGAGACGGTAGACGTCAGATGCAGAGCTCCCGCAACCTTGTTCTGGCCACAGGCGGGAAATCGATCCCCAAGATGGGCGCGACGGGACTCGCCTATCGCCTCGCGGACCAGTTCGGGTTGGCGGTCACCGACACACGTCCCGCCCTTGTGCCGCTGACCTTTCCGGACGGTCGGTTCAAGTCCCTTGCCGGCGTATCGGCACAGGTACGTCTCTCCAACACGCGGGCGGCGTTTGATGAGGCGATGCTCTTTACCCATCGCGGCCTGTCCGGCCCTGCGGTGTTGCAGCTGTCCTCTTATTGGCGCGAAGGCGAGGCGATCTCGGTCGATCTATGTCCGGGTGGCGATCTTTTTGAGGCCTTGCGCAGGCAGCGGCAAAGCGAAGGACGACGTCAGTTGCGCACCGAACTTGGACATCACCTGCCCGCACGGCTTGTCGAACAATTGGGGACGCAGTTGGACCTGGACGGTCGGCTCGCCGAACAGAGCGACGCCCGGCTGAGCGCGCTTTGCGCGGCACTCGGCAACTGGGTGCTGACGCCATCAGGCTCGGAAGGTTATCGCACGGCGGAAGTCACATTGGGTGGGATTTCGACGGATGGTGTGTCTTCCAAAACCATGGAGGCCAAGACCGTGACGGGGCTCTTTGCGATCGGCGAGGCGATGGATGTCACCGGCTGGCTTGGCGGGTACAATTTTCAATGGGCCTGGTCTTCGGGCGTTGCCGCGGGTCGGGCGATCGCCGCACGAAGGTGATGCAGTCTTGGGGCTCTGCCGCAAACCCCGACGTATTTTGGAACAGAAAGAAGCCGCAACGACGCTATTCGGGATCGGGGAGACGCTTGCGCACTTCTGCAGCGAAATCCTCGCCGCGTTGTTCAAAATTGTCGTATTGGTCGAAACTGGCCGCTGCGGGCGCAAGCAGAACCGTGTCTCCTGGTTGGGCATCGGCCATGGCTTCAGCGACGGCGCGCGCCATCGTTGTGCAAACGACCGTATCGATGTCGAGCTGCATGGCGAACCCCGCTGCTTCACGCCCGATGACATAGGCGCGGCGGACTGTACCTGTGTGCCCCTTGAGGCCGCCGAGCCCACCATCCTTTTCGAGCCCGCCGCAAATCCAGCGGATGGAGCCGAATGCGCCTAGTGCGCGTGCGGCACTGTCCACATTGGTGGCCTTGCTGTCATTGACAAAGGCAATGCCAGAGGTCTGCGCGATAATTTGACTGCGGTGCGGCAGACCCGGGTAACTGGCGAGCGCGGCTTCGATGGTGCGGGGTGCAAGGCCGAGGGCGCGGCAAACTGCATAAGCCGCGCAGGCGTTCTGGTGGTTGTGCGCGCCAGGCAGACCGTCGATGGCGCGCAGATCAATGAACGCCGCTTGCCTGCCCTTGCGGAATTCACTGAGAAAGCCCTTGCGCGCAAAGACATGCCAGCCCGGGCCGGTCAGCTTCTGCCCCGACGATATGCGGATCACGCGGTCGTCCGCAGGTGCCTCTGCAAGCTGTCCGGCGAGGTACTGGCCTTCGACCTGATCGACGCCGATGACCGCCCGGTCGGGTCCACCTTCGGCAAAGAGCCGGCGTTTGGCCGCGAAATAGCCACCCATACCGCCGTGGCGGTCCAAATGGTCAGGGCTGAGATTGGTAAAGACCGCAACATCCGGGGTCAGCGATCGTGCCAGATCGGTTTGATAGCTTGAGAGCTCAAGCACGATCACGTCGCCATCGCCGGGCGGGTCCAGATCTAGGACACCACGGCCGATATTGCCGGCGAGCTGTGCCCGTCGGCCAGCCTCGGTCAGACAGTGGTGGATGAGCGCCGCGGTGGTGGATTTTCCGTTCGAACCTGTGACAGCGACAACGCGCGGCGCGGTATCGAAACGGTCCCATTCCCGCGTGGCGAGAGATCGGAAGAAGAGCCCGATATCATTGTCCACGGGCACGCCAGCCGTCAGAGCCGCTGTCACAACCGCATTAGGTTCGGGGTAGAGATGCGGGATGCCGGGCGACACGATCAACGCGTCAATGCCGTCGAATGCGCCGGATGCGCGGAGATCTCTGCAAGTCAGCCCCTCGGCCTCGGCGGTGGAGCGCGCTGCGGGGTTGTCATCCCAGCAGAGCGGTTGCGCTCCGCCAGCGGCCAGCGCGCGCGCGGCAGACAAACCGGACCTCCCCAGTCCAAGTACGGCGACCGTATGTCCATCAAAGCCCTGAACCGGTATCACGGACGCCGTCCTTTCGCGATGCGTGTCACCAGTTGATCTCCTGCCGATCACGGAAGAACTTGCCTGAAGGGCTTGGGTCAACGGTGGCGAGCCACAGCGCCGTGTCAGCGCCTTCATTGACGCTGCGCGTTGCGGCCGCTCCGCCCATGCGGGTGCGCACCCATCCCGGACACATCGTATTGACGCACACGTTCGGTCCGGTGTCGCGATCGGCGATCACCGTCAGGGCGTTCAGGGCCGCCTTGGCGATGGCGTAGGCGCCGCCACCACCGAGGCCCTCGGAAAAGCTGCCCCACCCTGATGAGATGTTGATGATCCGCCCGCCGTGCTGCTCCATGTGCGACAGACATTGACCGATCAGATGGTATGGTCCGCGCAGCATCACGTCGACGGAGGTTTCGAAGTGGCTCGGGTCGTCGAAAAGCCGGTCATCCCACAGGACACCGGCGTTGTTGACGAGCACATCGTAAGGCGCGGTCAACACGACATTTTCCGGGGCAGTCAAGTCGATGGCCACGGGGTGATGGCGTCCCGCATAGTCCTCGGGATTCCGCACGCCCGCGTGAACGGTGAAACCCGCAGCGGCCAAACCGTCCGCAATGGCAGCGCCAATGCCCCGGTTGGCGCCTGTCACAAGGGCCGTTTTTGCAGCGTCAGTCATGGGCGAACTCTATGCAGGCGCGACTGTGATATGCAATGCGGTTCGCCGCCCGGCTGGTTGACCCCGTCTGACCAACATGAATGCTGAGCCGCAATGCGGAACTGACGCTCACATAGCGTCGCAGTATGCGTCACCGAACCTTCAGAGTGGCCAGCCCGATGATCGCAAGGATCAAAGAGATGATCCAGAACCGGATGACGATGGTCGGTTCGGCCCAGCCTTTTTTTTCGTAGTGGTGGTGGATCGGTGCCATCAGAAAAACGCGTTTTCCGGTCCGCTTGTAATAGAGGACCTGGATAATCACCGACATCGCCTCGACCACGAAGAGACCCCCGACAATGCCCAGTACGATCTCGTGTTTGGTGGCCACGGCAATTGCGCCAAGCGCGCCGCCAAGCGCAAGCGAGCCAGTGTCACCCATGAACACCGCCGCCGGCGGGGCGTTGTACCACAGAAAGCCGAGCCCGCCGCCAAACAGGGCGGCGGTGAAAATCAGGATTTCACCAGTGCCGGGCACATAATGCACATCGAGATATTCGGTAAAGTCGACGCGTCCCACCGCATAGGCAATGACACCGAGCGTCGACGCGGCGATCATCACCGGCATGATGGCCAGACCGTCGAGACCATCTGTCAGGTTCACCGCATTGGCCGCACCCACGATCACGATCATCGCGAAGGGAACGTAGAGGAAGCCCATATTCAGAAGCGTGTCTTTGAAAACCGGAAAAGCCAGCTGCATCTGCAGGTCTCCAGGATGGTGCCAGGACGCCCAGGCCGCAGCGATGGCCGCGATGACAAAGCCCAGAAGCAGGCGCAGCTTGCCCGGCACTCCCTTAGTGTTCTGTTTCGACACTTTCGCGTAGTCGTCCGCAAAACCGATCAGACCAAAGGCCAGCGTCACGAACAGAACCATCCAGACAAAGGGATTGTCGAGTCGTGCCCAGAGCAGCGTGGCGGTCAGAAGAGCGCCCACAATGAGCAAACCGCCCATGGTCGGTGTTCCGGCCTTGCTAAAATGACCTTCGGGTCCGTCATCGCGAATGGGCTGGCCCTTGCCCTGCGTCCGGCGCAACACGTTGATCAGCGGCCGTCCGAACAGAAACCCGAACACGAGCGCAGTCAGAAACGCGCCGCCCGCGCGAAAGGTGATGTAGCGGAACAGGTTGAAAATGTCGCCGCCATCCGAAAGTGCCGTCAGCCAATAGAGCATTAATGCCGTCCTACTCGTCCTCTTGCGGCGCGGGATGGCCGATTTTGCGGATAGCGTCAACGATGACACCCAGGCCGGTTGACAAAGACCCCTTGACGAGGACGACGTCCCCCAGATCGAGGCGGGCGCGCAGGTCGCGGATCATCTCGCCCGAGGTTTCGCGCCAGACGCCGCGTTTTTCGTCGGGCAATGCCTCGTGCAGCGCACGCATGCGGGAGCCGACGCAGTGGACGCGATCAATGTCGCGCATCGCGGGCAGGTTGGCGAGATCGGCGTGCAGGGCGATCTCGCCCCGGCCGAGCTCCATCATGTCACCGAGGATCGCAATGCGGCGGCCACGTGCGATGCGGCCCGTGTCATGACGCACTTTGGCTGCCGCCAGAACATCAAGAGAGGCCGCCATCGAGGCCGGGTTGGCGTTATACGCATCATCAATCAGTTCGAGCCAGGTGTCGGGCTCGACCGGGTCGAGCATGATCCGTTCGCGTTTGCCCCGGCCCGAAACCGGCTGCCACGAGGCCAGAGACAAGACCGCACGTCCACGATCGGCGCGCAGTGCCGAAACAACGGCAATCACGCCAAGCGCATTCATCGCGAAATGCCGACCCGGAGCCGCAACCTTGAACAGAACCGGCGTGCGCCAGGCCCGCGCCTCGGCCACGGTGGTGCCGCCGTGGAT
>JBCCVT010000107.1:0-9386 GCA_039195015.1 Pseudomonadota bacterium | reverse complement strand
GACATCGTCAACACGGATAAATGGCAAAGCCTCTGCGCCCGCGAAGGCGATTACGACCTGATCGCCTCGGCCGAGAAACTCGACCTGCCCTCGGATGAAGGTCACGTGTCCGGTGCCTCGACATCGAATGACGAGTCAGGTGACCGGTATCTGCATGAAAGCCTCTTCCGCTGGACGGGGTGGAGCCTTGTCGCACCCCGGCCCGGGCTGACGCTCAAGGCCGAAACCAATGACGACGACCAGTTGCAGGCCGAGGTGCCGACTACGGTCACCGACACCGCCGAGACCGGGAACGGCGTGGCTGCGACCTTCAAACCGGCCAAGGGAACGCTGCCCCGCCTGCGCTTCGGCGAGCTTTATCGCATGCGCGCGCGGATCGTCGATCTGGCCGGCAATTCGCTGTCAGTGGACGACCCCTCGATCAGCCCGCTTGAGCAGGCGAGCAACGCGGTCGGCTATTGGCGCTTTGAACCGGTCGACCCGCCCGCCATGGTGCACCGCGCCAGGGTGAGCGAGGGCGAGTCGCTTGAACGAATGGTGATCCGATCAAATTTTGACGTGAAAACAGAAGATTACCTGCAGACGCCCGACTTCCTCTCGGCCAGTGGCGGGCCCGAATCCGCGGATTTCGAATACACGGCGACGAACCAGCGCCACCTGGTGCCGCCAAAATCCTCGCAGCAGCAATGTGAATTGCACGGGCTCTTCGATCCCTATTTCGGCGGGTGGGAGGACATCAAGTCCGGCTACGAGATCGCCGCGCGCGAGGCTGGCTCGCTTTACGATAGCGGCCCGGGGGCGCAGGTCGAACTGATCACGCCCAACGCGGTGTCCGATGTCGCGACAACGGATACGATCCCGCCTGCAATGCCGGATGAGACGAACCCCGTTGGCGACCGCCTCACCGGCGGGCAATACGTGATCCACCGTCAGGCCAAGCTCGAAACACCGTATCTGCCTGATGGGGCGGCGGGGGGCATCGCGCTCCGCGCCGCGCCGGGGCACACGCTGCCGGGCATCACCGGGCCAACCGATCTCGGGCCCGGCTGTCGTGTGGTGCTGTCGGCCAACAACCATCTGGTGATCCTGATGCGCAATGGTGAATCCTGGCCGAAAACCGACGGGATCCGCCTGATTCTGGCCGAGCGCACCGGCAGCCATACCGAACTGCCCTGCACCGAAAGCTTCCCCGATGCCGGCCGTCCGGTCTGGGACGAAAAGGATCGCACGCTGACGCTCTTCGTGGCAAAGGGTCGGATCTTCCGGCTGGTCTATTCCAGCTTCATCGACCGCGATTTTGTCGATCATTTCGGCATCCCGCGCTGGGCCTCGTCGCCGCAGAACGCCGAATTCTGCGCAATGACCGCGATGACCGGCACCAACTGGCTGATGACGCCCTATCGCGATCTCACGCTGGTTCATGCGGTGCAGCAGCCGGTGTGTTTGCCCGAGCTGGAAAAGCTGACGCCCACGCGCAATCTGGGCGATCACAACGCGCATCTCGTCTGCCGGACGGTGCGGCTCCATGGCCCCTCGACCGGCAAGTTCGAGATCGAGGCCGAATGGAGTGAATGGGTTGATGACATCCAGCGGCCCGGGCCCGAGCGGGTGCCGTTCAAGGGCCAGCTGGGCGAGGTCAAGCTGGCCGAGAACCACCAGAACGAGTTTGTTCTCCAGGCCGCGGTCAACGCGCAGCTCGCCGATCCGGACGGCGCGCGAGGCGACCGTCACGAACTGGGCGACACCCGGTTCCGGGTGATCCGATACCGCGCCCGCGCGACCACACGGTTCCGCGAATACCTGCCGCCACCGCTTTATGACGATCCCGAGAAGACGACGCGGCTTGGCCCGATCGCCGAAGGTCCCGCGATGGCGCTCCCGGCCGAGGATGATCCCGGCGGCCCAGTGTTGCCCGATCCGGGTGGCTCGACCGCGCAGAGCCTGGTGCTGGCCAGCGCGCCGCCCAAGGATCCGCGGCTGCTTTATGTCGTGCCCACCTTCCTCTGGTCGGGTCGCGATCAGTCGGGGCCGGTTGATGTCACGCGTCTCGGCAATGGGCTCCGCGTCTGGCTCGACCGGCCTTGGTTCTCCTCGGGCGATGGCGAGCTGCTCGGCGTCGTTATTCACGACGATGGCGGGCGGTTCACCGATATTCCGCCCGAGATGCAGGCGCTGGTGACCCAGTGGGGGATGGACCCGCTCTGGGATACCGCGCTGCCCAAGACACGCACCCGCGCCAGCGATTTCCCCGACCGCGTGACGGACGAACCCGTGCGCCTGCAGGAACGCCCCAATGATCCGCATGTGCATGTGGTCGGCCACCGGGTCCTCTGGGACAGCGACCGCGCGCTCTGGTATTGCGACATCACGCTCGATCCCGGCCTCAGCTACATGCCCTTCGTGCGGCTGGCGCTGGTGCGTTACCAGCCCAACGCGCTGGCCGTGGCGCGGATCTCCAAGGTGGTGCTCGCCGATTTCTCGCAGGTCCTTCCGCGTCGCCGCCTGACCGTGTCGCGCACGGGCAATGTGGTCAGCCTGGCGCTGCACGGGCCGAACCCGCTGGCCGGACCGATGGAGTTCACCCGGGACAGCGCCTTCCAGAACGTGTCCTTCCTGAACGGCCCCTTCGAGACCGGCCGCAACCGGGTCGAGGTGGTGTTGCAGGAACAGGATGCGGGTGTCGCCAGCGATCTGGGCTGGCGCGACCTGCAGGTGCTCGCCGATCGCGTGGTCGGCGAAGAGCCCGATCCGATCATCGACATTGTGGATGATTTCATCATGGTGCGCCCCGATATTGGCGGTCGCATCGTGACGCGCCGGGCCGGCGGGTCGGTCAACATCCCCGGTGTGATCGATCGCGGCCCCGCCGGGCTGCCCGATCTCTTCGAAATCGATCCCGCCTTCTGGAGCGACACCGTCACGCTCCCCGCCGCCAGCGAGAAACGCCGGCTCGTCATCCGCGAATTCGAGCGGTTCTATTCCGACAACACCGTCAACCAGCGGGTCGGCAACGGCACCTTCCCGCGCCGCGTGATCGAAGAACGCCTCGTGTTTGCGGATATCGTGCCGATCTCGGTGCTGTAGCCGCAATCCGGCGGGGCGCGGTTGGCGTGATCCGGGCGCTGGACGTGGAAGTCATGCGATGCGGCCTAGGACCGAAGATGTGTCGCTGGAAGCACCCCGCCCGTGCAATGCGCAGCGTTGCGCCGCGCCGTTCCGCCCCCACGGGGCGGCGCGATGGCGCCACCCCTCGGAACGGCGCTTCCAAAAGACCGTTGCACGTTTCCGGTGCAAGGCCGCAGGCCATCAGGCCATGCCCGCCACCCCGCGCCGCGAAAGACCCGGATCGTTCTATTTGAAATTGCGGCTGTCCTTGATCTGGTCCCAGGCCCAGACGACCTCCTGAAGCTGTTCTTCCTGGCTGCGGTCGCCGCCATTCATGTCCGGGTGCAGCACCTTGATCAGCTTCTTATAGGCCTTGCGCACCTCGGCCTTGCTCCAGTTGTCGCGGGCGTCGAGGATTTCGATCGCGCGCCGCTCGGTCGGGGGCAGCCGTCGGCCACCCGTGGCGCCACGGCCCGGGTTCTGCGTGCCATTCGCCCCCAGCACCTGATGCGGATCCTCGATGCCCAGCCGGGCCCAGGCGCGGGCCTCGGGGTCGCCCATCGGACGGGTCTGGCGTTCCCAAACCCGATCCTTGGTCTTCTGCGCGTTCAGTTCCGCTTCGGTGGTGCCGTCGAAAAAATTCCATCTGAGGTTGTATTCGCGCACATGCTTTTGACAGAACCAGTAGAAATCATCCAGCACATCAGGGGCCTTGGGCGCGCGGTATTTGCCCGCCTCCTGGCAGCCTGGGTAATCACAGATGCGGGTCGATGTCTCGGATGCCCCTGACATCCCGCGGCGGCCGCGCGGGTTCTTTTTCTTGGCGGACGAGACCGACATGTCGAAGCCAAAGGGATCGGGTTTTGACATCTAGGGCACCTCTCTGAACTGGGGCATCCCGCCTGCGCCGGACACCGCTCGAGTCGGCTTTGCAACTCGGACGCCAGAGTTTAATCTAACTGCTGCGAGATAGAAGAGGGGCGGGCAAAAAAATCCGTCGCTGATCACCGAAGGGGAGGCACCTGCCGTAATGCGCGTCACCGATGAGATCACCCAGCGTCTGACCGAGGCGTTTCAGCCGCGCGAGCTCGAGGTTGTGGACGACAGCGAAAGCCATCGCGGTCATGCCGGGTTCCGTGAAGGCGGCGAGAGCCATTTCAATGTGCGCATCCGGGCCGATGGCTTTGCCGGCCAGTCCCGGCTGGCCCGCCACCGCGCGGTACATGCAGCGCTTGGGGCCGATCTGGTCGGGCGCATTCACGCACTGGCGCTGGATATTGACGGCTAGGATCCTGCGCACCGGGCGCTGAGCGCGGCGCCCCTGTGATCGACGGGCAAACCAATCGGCCCGTCGGATCAAGGAGCTGACCGTCAGGCCAGGATAAAGTCGTCCAGCCCGATATCCGAAACGCTGAGCGTGCCGCTCTTCGCCTCGAGAACGATGGTATCATTGCCATATGCGATGCGCACGGCATCCCCCTGCTGCGTGATCGTCAGATCGGGAAAGATCAGCCCGTCACCTTCGGCCCGCAAATCCAAGAGGTCGATGCCGTCTTCGAAATCGCGGACCCGGTCAATCTTGCCGTCATCCGAGAAAACAAAGACGTCCGCCTGCGTGCCGCCATGCATGATATCGGCGCCGAACCCGTCCGACACCGTGTCGTTTCCGGACCCGCCAAACAGCCGGTCGCGACCGATCGAGCCCTTGATCCAGTCATTGCCGGACCCGCCCAGGACGGTGTCGTTGCCCGCACCACCATCGGCGCGATCATTGAGCTTGCCAGCCTCCAGCCGGTCATTGCCATCCCCGCCAAAGAGCCAATCCGCGCCGTCATTGCCTCGGAGCACATCGTCATGCGCACCGCCATAAAGGTCATCTGCGCCCGCGCCCCCGTTCAGCGTGTCGGCGCCCGCGCCCCCCTCGATCAGATCATCACCCTCGCGGCCGAAGATCTTGTCAGCCCGGCCAAAGCCGAAAATGCGGTCATCCTCTTCGGTGCCTTCGATTCTGTTGCGGGTGCTGTCGCCGCGGATCGCATCGTCGACCTCGTCATACCGCCAGGACCGCACCGTGTTGTCGAGCGGTGAGCTCGCGACGACAAAGTCCCGCCCCCCGGTTTCGATGACCGCCAGTTCGTTGACCAGACGCAGGGCACCCTGTTCGAATTGCCATTCGTCGACCTCGGTCAGCGCGCCTTCGCGGGACACTGCAAAAACCGCCATCGCGTCGTCATTGCCACCGGTCACAAGATAGGTCTGACCGTCGCTTTCAAAGGTCTCGATCGAATAGGGATAGCCCCAGCGATCCCCGATACCGGGCGCTTCGTACCCGACAAGCGTCATCTGGCCCGACGCCTTTAGTTCATAAACCAAAATCGTCCCGCCCGTGCTTTCAGCCACGAACGCAAAGGTCTTGTCGCCGACGGTTTCCAGTTTGATGTCGACAATCACCCTGTTGAAGAGCAACGGTTCTCCTGCATCGACGGCATAGACCTGGTTCAATTCACCCTGTTTGTTCAGTTTGAGAACGCGGATCGGCTCGGTTTGATAGGGTCCGACAACCACCACCAGGCTCGCATTGCCAATCTGGATGGTGTCCATCGCCTGCGACGCGCTGTTTTGCAAATCGATTGTGTCGGCCGGATCAAGCGTCCCGTCGCCCTTGATCTCAAATGTGTTGATCTCGTCGCCGTAAGAGCTCGGCTGCACAAGGAAGGTCTTGTTGCCCACCTTCAGGATCTCGGGGTCGACGCCGTTTTGCGACACCCCGGAACTGGTTGCGCCGAATTGCTCAAAATTCTGAATGACACTGGCTTTGCCATCCGCGTCGATTTCCAGCACCGTAATGCTTTGCGCCCGGCTGAACGTGTTGGAGACCTGTGACGGCCCCATCATATAGACATAGGCGCTGTCACCCTTCTCCAGCACCGTCAAGCCTTGCGACCAAAACGCATAGCCATCGAGCTCGTTGTTGAACCAACCGCCCGAATCCGTGACCTCAAGCGCGCCGTTCGGCAACAGCTTGGCGATCACTACACCGCCCGTGTTGCCATAGGCGAGATCGGCACTGATCACCGCATAGGCCGTTCCACCAATTGTCGCTGTGACCAGCCGTCCCGGGGCGATGCCCCCCATATCATCGACACGCTCCAACGCGTCGGAATAGACCAACGTCATATCTGTCCCCTTAACCAATCGCCCTTCACCGGCACTGCGGGTCGGGACGGTGCTGTTTGCCAGCGCTGTTTTTATGCCTTCACCGTGCAGCGTCGCGTTCGGACCGGTTGATGGCCCAGCTCTGCCGCACGATAGAATGCCGCCACGTTAACGCTCGGATCGCGCGTTCTGCAAGCCATCCAGTCCAGGCGTGCGCCAATGTCGCGCTGTGTCCATCTTGCGGTGAAAACCTGTGCGCTCACGGACCAGCTTTTCCCGTGGCGCGCGGAATGTGAAATGACAATTTTTGTGAGAGCGATCAACGCGATCGCAATGGATGCGGCCGCCACCCATCCGGGATCGGCCCCTGCGGTCAAACCACGCGGCGACGTCGCGCGTTGCCCGGATTACCGGTCCTGCGTCTCGCGCTTGGTCTCGTGGATGTCTTCGCTGTCCGCCGAAATGTCCGGGACCGCGGCATCGCTTTCCTGCGCGCCCGCGTCAGGGTGCGCCCGCGTCAGCGGCGGGTCGTTGGCCGCGTCTTCGGGTCGACCCGATCGCAGATGCAGTGCCTTGCCGACGTCCGAGACCTCCGGAAGGTCCTCGGCTTCCGGTCCGGCCGCTTCAGGAACCGCAGGTGCTGCCTCCATGCTCGCCGCTGCAATCGGCCGGCGAAACACCAGCAGGTTGCGCCAGGTTGTGGCGGTGCCGGTCAGCCCGCTGCGCTCTTCGTTGGGCAGCAGCTCGGCGCGCTGGAATTCCCAGCCATCCTCGGTCATCTGATTCATGACCGTCTCGATGGCGTGGGCAAACCGGGCCTCCGCCGTTTTCATCCCGCGTGCCTTCTCCCCCCGTGTGGGAGAAGGGATCACTTTGTATTCGTAGCCTGCCATCGGCCTCCCCGTCCTTTCTTGCGACCTTATCGCGCGGGGTTGCATAATTTCCAGACGCATCCGGCGGAATCTGGCCGAGCGCGTCACCCATGCCCTGTTCCCGCGCGCGCGGGTGGCTATGCTCTTGGCGCCCGGTCCACCGCCGCGCTGACTGTCAGGAGAAAGCCCCATGCCGGCCGCCCCCGCGTTCGCCCGCCTTAGCGGCATCGTGGCCCTTGTCGCCATCCTGTCGCCCGTTGTGCTGCACGCGCAAATGTCGGCCCGGCTGCGCCTTGAACCCGAGGCCGGGAGCCAGGTCGCCAATGGCGCCGTGATCGGCAGCGAATTCTTCGACTACGTCTTCACGGCCCGCGCCGGTCAGGTGCTGAGCGCCGGGCTGGCCGTCACCGACACCAATGGCGCGGGCAGCGCGCATTTCGACATCCTTTCGCCCGGCGATGGCGGTGCGCTTTTTGACGGGTCGGGGGCAACCATGCCGTCAGGATCGGTGAAACTGCCACGGGACGGAGATTATCGCGTCCGGGTCTACCTTTCCGGCGAGGATCGCGATACAGGCAAGACCGTCGGTTTTGCGCTGACGCTCACCATTCGCTGAGGGGCATTTTGGGCTACGATATCCTGCACGCCTTTGTTGCGGCCGCGCTCGCCGCTTTGGTCTACGCCATCCTGCGCCACCGGCCCGTGTTCCGCATGGTGCCCACGGGGCGCAAGGCGATGATGTATTTTCTGGTGCTGACGCCGATGATGGCGGTGCTGAACCTGGTCTGGCCCGGCTGAGACCGGCGATCGGACGCGACGCGTGTCAGGCTGGCTGACCCGCGCGGCGGATACCGATCGGTTGTGTGATCCAGTCGGGCCTCGGCAGCGCGGCATGGGCCGCCCGCATCGCCTGCATCGCGGCAAAGATCTCCTCGGGCATCGGCGCCACCCGTGGGCCGCTCTGGTCGATATGGAGGCCCAGCCCTTCACCGCGCGCCGACAGCCAGCCGTCGACATGATGCAGCTCCTGGGCGAAGTGAAAGCTCTTGGTGTCATGGTCAAGGAGCTGTAGCGACATGATCACCCCGTCGCCCTCGTGCAGCTCGCGCTTGTACTGCATTCGGTACTCGGCCGAGTAAGTCGTGAGACCGCGCGCCCTGGTATAGTCCGGACCCATCCCGAGGGCGGCAAAGGCCTCGTCGCTGCCGAGATCCATCAGCACGTTGTAATAGGCCATATTGAGGTGGCCGTTATAGTCGATCCATTCGGGTTTGACGGTCATCACCGAGGATCGGAACGGGGCGGCGGTCATGGGCGGGCTCCTTTTCACGGCATAGTGACGGGCCCTGCGGCGGATGCAAGCCCGCGCGTGGGCTCGTCCGGGGGGGCCGCAGCGGCAAGGCTGACAGCGCAGATGGCCTGCGGCATAGTCCCCCAAGGCTGGCGCGGGAGATGTCATGGCTTTGCTGCACGTATCGATCAACGCGGATGATCCCGAAAGCGTGGCGCGTTTCCTTGCCCGCGCGATGGGGGGCGATGCGATGCCCTTTCCGCCCTTTCCCGACTGCTGGATCGCCTTTGCTGCCGAAGATGACGGCACCGCGATCGAGGTCTATCCGCTCACCCATGTTCTGGAGCCCGGCACCGATCAGGTCGTGTGCGAGGTCCGGTCGCGCGAAGCCGGGTCAAGCTTTGCCCATGTCGCGCTTGCGTCTGTCCTGTCGCAGGACGCGCTCCTTGAGGCGGCCACCGCGCGGGGCTGGACAGCGCGGATCTGCAACCGCGGGCCGTTTCACTGTGTCGAGGTCTGGCTGGAAAACCGCTTGCTGGTCGAACTGCTCGACGCGTCGATGCAGGCGGACTATCGCGAGGGCATGACCGCCGCGAACTGGGCGGCGATGTTCGGCCTCGCGCGCTAGGCGGCAGGGGTGCCGAACGCGCCGGGACGACCCGTTTCGGGGCCAGATCCCCGCCGCCGGGTTTTGTACAAAACGGTCAATCGGCGGTCTGTGGGATGTACAAAACGGTCAATTGCCGAGTTTCGCCGCCACGATCTCGTTCACCGCCTTGGGATTGGCCTTGCCTCCGGTGGCCTTCATCACCTGACCCACAAACCACCCTGCGAGCTTGGGGTTCTGCTTGGCCTTCTCGACCTGCGCGGGGTTGGCGGCGATCACCTCGTCCACCGCCGCTTCGATCGCACCGGTGTCGGTGACCTGTTTCATCCCTCTTTTTTCAACGATATCAGATGGG
>JBCCVT010000106.1:0-9471 GCA_039195015.1 Pseudomonadota bacterium | reverse complement strand
GCGCGCGCGGCTTGCCCCATGTCGTCGCCGCCAAGATGGCCGGTATTCCCCGGTGGCGGATCGTCTGGGGGCATATCCTGCCCGGTGTCGCGCTTCAGCTGGGCATTGTCGCCACGTTGCAACTGGGCATCATGATCAGCGTGATCTCGGGCTTTTCCTTTCTCGGTCTTGGGGTGCAACCCCCCAAGGCCGAATGGGGCGCGCTGCTGGCCGAGTCGCGTCTATTCTTCTCGCTCGCGCCGTGGCTCTTGCTGGCCCCCGCCGGTCTGATCTTTTTGTCGATCCTCTCTGCCAACCTCGTCGGCAACGCTTTGCGTGACGTCGTCAGCCCGGGCGAGGCCTGAATGTCGCCAGTGCTTGGATGCGAAAATCTGACGGTGACCTATCCCGGTGGCACGGCCCCGGTGCGCGAGATTGCCTTTTCGGTTGCACCGGGGGAATGTTTTGCCTTGGTCGGAAGATCGGGAGCAGGGAAATCCACCATCGCCAAGGCGCTTGTGGGTCTGCACAACAGCGGCACAAAGGTGACGGGTACGCTGCGGATCAATGATGACAGCATGATCGGCGTCTCGCGCGCCGCCTGGCAAAACGTGCGGGGCCAGAAGATCGGGTTCATCGCGCAGAACCCCTGGGCAAGCTGCGACCCGCTGCGCCCCGTGCGGGACCATGTGGCCGAGGCCTGGCGCTGCCATGGCCTTGTCGTGACCTGGCCGGAGATCGCCACCAGACTGGAGACCCTGGGTGTCGCAGGCGCGCACAGGCGTATGGGACAACACCCGCACACCTGGAGCGGCGGCATGCTGCAACGCGCCTCGATCGCGGCGGCCGGCGCACTGGTTCCGCCGCTGCTGATCGCGGATGAACCGACAAGCGCACTGGACGCGGATCGCGCGCAATCCGTACTCGAGACGCTCACATCCCTGGGTTCGGCTGTCATTCTGATCAGCCACGACATCGGTCTGGTCATGAAAAACGCAGATCGCGTTGGTATTCTGCATGGCGGACGCCTGGTCGAGACCGGCACGCCCAGCGCACTGAATTCCGCGCCAAAACACGCCGAGACCAAACGTCTTCTGGCGGCACTGGCGCCGTTGCCGCCACGCACGGCTGACGCGCGGTCGACGCCGGTCTTGCGCATGAACAACGTGTCGGCGCGCTATGACAGGGGGCGTGTCGCGGCGCTTGCCCGCGCTGACCTGGAGGTCTTTGCAGGCCAGATCGTCGGGGTTCAGGGGCCTTCTGGGTGCGGCAAATCCACGTTGCTCCGTCTGGCGATGGGGATCGAAGCACCGACCGGTGGCACGATCTGGCGGTCCGAGGCGCTCGGTCGGCCCGGTGCCATCCTGCCGGTTTTTCAGGACCCGGTCGGAAGCCTCGTGCCCCATTGGCCGATCTGGCGTTCGATCGCGGAACCGCTGACTGCGCCGGGCCGGGCCCGTCCGTCGCGGGGGCAGCGACGCGCCCAGGTGGATGCAGCGCTCGCTACGGTTGGGTTGGACATGATCGATCCCGAGGCGCGACCGGCGGAGCTGTCAATCGGCCAATGCCAGCGCGTCGCGCTGGCCCGGGCAACCATCGCCAAGCCTGCCATGATCGTGGCGGACGAGCCCACAAGCGCGCTCGACAGCCCCTCCACTTGGCGTGTCAGCAAGCTTCTGCGCGATGCCGCAGAAGAAGGGACCGCGATTCTGGTTGTGAGCCATGACAGCGGCTTCCTGGAACGCCTTGCCGACCATGTGATCGGGATGGATGCGGGGCAAACGCGCGCAGCCGTTCGGGTGGCCTGATGTCCGGGATGGCGTGGCGTTTGGCGCGTGCCCTTGTCGTCCAAGGGCAATCCGGCGCCACGTCTTTCATGTGTTTGGAACAGATGTCTCCAGTATGCGCCGCGCCCGGGTGATCAGCGGTTGATCGATCATTTGCCCCGCGACCTTGAACACCGCCTTGCCGCCCTGCCGCGCATGTTCGGCGGCCTCGATGACGTCCTTGGCCCAGGTCAGTTCGTCCGGTGTGGGCGAGAACACTGTCTTCAGGATTTCGACCTGAGCCGGATGCACGGCATAGCCGCCTGCCGATCCGATGCTGCGCGCATAGCGTGCTTCGGTTTCAAGCGCCGAGAGATCCCCGAAACTGGCCATGCTCGCAGGCACGGCATAGGACGCGATCCCTGCGGCATGCGCCGCCTGGTTGAGCTGATAGACCGCCGGGCGCAGCAGGTCGGAGCTTGTCGTGACCCCCATCGAAGTCGCATGGTCTTCAACGCCGAGTGTCATGCCCACCAGCCGGGGCGACGCGCTGGCGATCTCCTTGACCCGGGTCATCGCATCAGCGCTTTCCAGCATGGCGACCAGGGTTATCGCCCCTGTGGGCAGCGACCGCTCAGCCTCGAGCTCTGCGACGATGCCGGCGATGGCGCGGACGTGTTCGGCGCTTTCGCATTGGGCGATATGGATCGAGGTGACCTCGGGCATCACGCAGGCTTCCAGATCCTTCAGGGCGGGCAGCCAGAGCGGGTTGATCCGAACGGTGACCGGGACATGCGGCGCGAGCCGTCTGGCGGCGTCCGGCAACGCCCGCCGTGCCGCATCCTTCATCTCGGGCGCGACGCTGGCCTCGAGATCCAGAACGATCGCGTCGGCGCCTCGGGTCGCGGCCTTGGCCACAAACCGGTCCTCGAGGACCGGCACAAAAAGCAAGGACCGCCACATCAGAAAACCCCTTTGTCTGACAGGGCTCTCTGCTGGTCGACCCCGTAACCCAGATCTGCAAGAATGTCGGCATTGTCCTGCCCCAGTTTTGGGGCCGGCGCGCGCACTGCAGCTGGTGTTTCGCTGAGCCGCGGGAAGGCCTGATGCATCGGCAGGCGGTCCATGCCCTCAGCCTCGAAATCCTGCAGCACTTCGCGTCCCCGGATGTAGTCGTGGTCGATCAGATCGGCGATGTCGCAGATCGGGCCAACGGTGACGCCCCGGGATGCGAAGTAGTCGAGGTTTTCATCCAGCGTTCTGGTCGTCATCACATCGGCAATGATCGCGTCGAGTTCCGCCTGGTTTTCGATGCGCGACAGCGAAGTTTCGAACCGAGCGTCGCTGATCAGCTCTGGCCGACCGATCGCATGCGCCAGTTTTTCCCACATCGATTGCATCGAGGCGGACATGGCGATGTGTTTGCCATCCTTGGTCGGGTAGAGGTTTCGCGGCGCGGCCACGTCGCTGGAATTGCCCATCCGCTGGGGCACTTTGCCGGTCGCCTCATATTGGGCCGCCCAGGGGCCCAATATGCCGAAAAGCGGTTCGAAGAGAGACAAATCGACCACCTGTCCCTTGGCGGCGCCGCTCTGGCGGGCGACGACTGCGGACAGCACACCTCCGAAACCGGCAAGCCCTGCAACCATATCCGCAAGCGCCAACGGTGGCAGCAAGGGCGGTTTGTCCTGCCACCCGGTCATCGCCGCAAATCCCGACATGCCTTCGATCAGACTGCCAAAGCCGGGTTTGTTCTTGTAGGGTCCGGTCTGGCCCCAGCCGGACACACGGACGATGATCAGGTTATCGTTGAGATCCAACAGCCGGTCTGGCCCCAGATCCCACTTTTCCAGCGTCCCAGGCACGAAGTTTTCGCAAAGGATGTCGGCCGTGCGAATGAGCTTTTTCAGGATTTCCCGCCCGTCATCTGTCCTGAAATCGAGGGCCAGAGATCGTTTCGACCGGGCATAAACCTTCCACCAGCTTTCCGCCTGGCCAAAGCGACGCAGATCATCCCCGCGACCCGGACGTTCGATCTTGATCACCTCTGCCCCGAAATCGGCCAGCATATGGGTCATCATGTTACCCGCGGCGAGGCGCGTCATGTCCACGACACGCAACCCGTGGAGCGGGCCCTTGGCCTCTGGTTGATAGGGCGTCTTCATCGGCACACTCGCTTTCTTACCCGTCTGACAGCCGCTGACGGTCACGGACCAGAATCCAGGCGACAAATGGTGTTGCAACAATCAAGGCCAGCGCAAAGGGATGATCCAGGATCGCCATGGGATTGCGACTGAGCAGAATGACGGATTGTCGGATCGACAATTCGATCATCGGCCCCAACACCAGACCGATGATGAAGCACACCACCGAGATGCCCAGCTTGAGCATCATCCAGCCCAACGCGGCAAATCCGAGCATCAGCCAGACCGCGAAAAAGCCACCCTGGCTGACATAGATACCCACGACACAGAGCAGCAAGACGATCGGGTAGATCAGAAAAGGCGGCACGTTCACGATCAGCGCAAAGACCCGCAGCCCGAGGCTGCCCAGGATCAGAACCAGAATATTGGCCATGATCATTGCGGCGAAGAGGCCATAGACCAGTTGCGCGTCTCGCTCGAAGATCAGCGGGCCGGGCGTCACCCCATGGATGAGAAACGCCCCCACAAGGAGTGCCGCGGTCAGATTGCCGGGAATGCCGAGGGTCAAAAGCGGGATCAGGTTGGCACCCGAGACCGCCGAATTTGCGCTTTCCGTCGCTGCAATGCCTTCGGGCGCGCCTGTCCCGAGCCGCTCTGGCGCCTTGGAAAACCGTTTGGTGGCGGTGTAGCTCAGAAAGGCGGCAAGCGTCGTTCCGAGACCGGGCATCGCCCCGATGGTCGTGCCGATACCCGCACCTCTCAGTACCGGGCGCCGAAGACCCAACCACTCACGCAGCGGCATCCTGTCTTCCCCGTCGCTGGCGGTGGCGGGTGTCTCGTTCGGCCGGTAGCTCCGGCCTTCCCGCAGCCTCTCCACAATCTCCGGGACCGCGAGAACGCCGATGGCGACCGCCGCAAGGGGCAGCCCGTCAAACAGTTCGATGAAGCCGAAGGTGAACCGCGGGGACGCGGTTTCCGGATCGATCCCAACCGTTGCCAGAAAGGCGCCCAAGGCTGCTGCGAAAACGCCTTTGGCAAGAGACCGGCCGGACAAAGACGCGATGAGGGTCAGGGAGATGATGAGAATGGCGGACAACTCTACCGGACTGGCCTTGAGCGCAAAGATCGCCAGCGTGGGCGCCAATAGGATGAGCACCAGATCCGAGCACGTGTCCCCCGCGAGCGAGGAGTAAAGCGCGGTCTGCAAAGCGCGACGGGGCTTGCCTGCCCGGGCCATGGGATGACCATCAAGGGTCGTTGCCGCCGAATGTGGCTCACCCGGGGTGTTCAAGAGGATGGCGCCAATCGCGCCCCCGAACCCGCCGCCTTTCATGACCCCGACCAGCATCCCGATTGCGGCCAGAGGCGCCATCGTGAATGTGAGCGGAATGGCGACGGCCATGGCCATGGGCGCGTTCAGGCCGGGAATGGCTCCGATCACGATCCCGATCAAGACGCCTGCGACCACGGACAAGAAGGTCGAGATGGACAGGGCATCCTGGAAGGCTGCGATGATGACATCCATGGTGTTCTCGCTAGGGCAGTGGCAGTTCAAGCCCCCACCAGAAGGCGGCGACAATGATCAGCGGAGCCACGATGGCGTTGAACGCATAGGCCCAAACGGGCGCGCGCGAATGCAAGTAGGTGAAGGCGATGAGCCCGAAAGGCGCGGACATCAGAAATCCGGCATTCGGTCTGTCGAGCATCCGTCCGGCATAGGACATCAGCACAAGCATCAGCCCGACCGCCAGCAAGCATGACGCCAGAAACGCGATCTGGCCCGCCTGCAATCCACCGTCTTCCGGCGCAGACCGCATGTGTTGCGCCGCCAGCACCCCGCCACACAGGATCATGACCCATGCCAGAGCCTTTGGGGCCAGGCTTGGCGGCAACCCGAAACTTCCCGCATCGTTGACCTGAGCCGGAATGATCCACAGCAGCAAGAGGCCACCGAACAGCATGATCACAAGGCCGAGGTAGAAGTCCTGCGGCAACCCGGCCAAGCGCGACTTGGCCGGGGGTGTGGCGCGGTCATTCACCGGACTACTCCGCGATCACGCTGTTCATCTCGGTATAGACGACCGCGTCCGCTTCCAGCGTCGCCCTGGTCTCTGCGCCGGTCTTGAAGCCTTCGGAGCCGCGGAACTTGTTGTTCACAAAGTCTACAAAGGCATCCGATTTGACGGCATCGGCAAGCGCCGCCTCGAGGGTCGCGCGGGCGGTTTCATCCATGCCCTTGGGTCCAAAGAACACCGCCGCGTCATTCATGAAGACATCATACCCGAGATCCTCAAGCGTCGGGATGTCGGGGTGTTCGGAGATGCCGCCGGGGTTCATCGACGCGATGACCTTCATGGCGCCGTCCTCGTACATCGGCAGCGCGTTTGAGCCGGAAAACCCAAGATCGACATGTCCGCCCAGAACGGCCTGCCGCGCCGCCGATCCACCGCGCGTCGGAACGACGTTGACGGCGACCTCTTCTTTCTTGCCGACGTATTGAATGACAGCGCGATCCAGAGGAATGATCGAGGCATAGTTGATCCAGCCGCGTTCCTTGGCCGTCGCGATCATCCCCGCCCAATCATCAAACGGCGCGTCCTTTGGTGCCGTATACACAACGCGATAGCCATGCGACGTTGCGATATAGTCCACATCATCGATCCCGTAAGCGACGTTGCCGGTCAAAGGTGTGTAGGAAAAGGTCGTGTTGACGGCGAAGCCGATTGTATAGCCGTCGGGGCTTTGGCCCATGATGTATTGCGCGGCGACCGCGCCACCTGCGCCGCCCTTGTTTTCGACAATGACTTTCCGGCCAAGCTGCGCTTCGAGTTCTGCTGCAAGGATCCTGGCCGCCGCATCGCTGCCGCCGCCGGCACGAAACCCGACGATCAGGTTGATTGCCTTTTCGGGGTATTCTGCGAAGGCCGGCGCTGCAAATGCCAGCACCGCAGTCGCCGCGGCGACGTGATTCAAAAAGGTCATGAGCTGTCCTCCCAATCTTGACCGGATCTAACCGCCCGGGCTCGCGCCAGATCCTAACGGACAACGTACACATCAAGAATTACAATGTTGTAGTATGCATTATTGCGTTTCATTATATCTTGATGATGGAAAACAAACATATCCGCAGCTTTCTTCGGGTCCTGGACCTGGGCAGTTTTTCGAAGGCGGCAAAGTCGCTCAACATAGCGCAGCCGGCGCTCAGCCAGCATGTGCAGAAGCTGGAGGCAGTGCTGGGATCAAAGCTGTTGGATCGGACTGCACGGGGGGTGAACCCGACGGCGGCGGGGCGGGAATTCAGCGGTCGCGCCCGGGAAATCCTGTCGCTGGTTGACAGTGCGGAACGCCGGTTTCGGGCCGAAGAACAAGCGCTGTTCGGAGAGGTTCGACTGGGATTGCCCGGCTCGGTCTGCCCGGTTCTGGCGCCGGCGCTGTTGCTGAAAGCCAAAGCGCAGTTTCCGGAAGTGAACCTGATCCTCACCGAAATGATGAGCGGAGACCTCGCGCAGATGCTGCGCGAAGGGCGCATGGACGCGGCCATGCTGTTCAATGTGCAGGAAACCGATGACTTCACGTCCGAGCCGATTCTGATCGAGCGGCTGCATCTTATCGGTGCCCCCAACGCGCCATTGGTACAATCCGCTTCGGTCACCGGGCAGGAAGTGGGCAACGCCGACCTGGTTGGGACCTATCCGCCGCATGGGCTGCGGCTTTTGCTAGAAAGGTGGGCGAGCGACTACGAGATCCCTCTGAATTTCCGGTTCGAGGCGGACGCGCCATCCGTTCTGGTCCGGCTGGCATCAAGCGGAGAGGTGTATTCGATTGTCGCCAAGGCCGCGATCGCGCATGAAGTATCAAGCGGCCTGCTTGGTGCGGCCGAAATCATTTCACCGCCGATCGAAAGGACCGGTTGTATCTGTTCGTCAAAGCGCGTGCCTCCGGACCGCGCACGTGAGGCTTTGGTCATGTTGATCAAATCGGTCGCCAACGATCTGGTGGACGAGGGTCTCTGGCCGGGAGCGGTTGCGATCTAACCTCGGGATCGGCGCATGTGCACCGAAACCGGTCCTGCCGGTCTATTCGGACATAGGATCACCGGTCATTCGCCAAACCAGGTCTGAGCGACGTTCATGAGCGCCAAGGATCCGCCAGTCGGGATTGCGGCAGATTTTCGATGTTCTTGATTTTCTTTCAAAGCTGGGCGAGGCTTGGAAAATATTGAGTGAAGTAAATGCTTGGTGAAGGTCATGTTTCGCCTCTTTCTATTAACCGCAGCGATTAGTTTCGCGTGTGTCACGCCACATAGCGCCGGCGCACAAGATCAGGAAACCACCTCGGATGCTTCTGTAGAGCAGCTGTCGCAACAGGCTGCATCGTTTCGGAAAATCATCGCGGAATTGGAACTGGAAACGGAAACGCTTAATGCCGAATTGACCGAAAAGCGCGATCTTTTGTCCAGTCTGGAAAGCGATGTGCAACAGAAGCGCACGGATCTTCAGTCACTGGAAGATGCGCAAAGCGCCAAGCAGGACGAGATGGCGGCGCTGGATTCCGAGCTGTCCGAGACGACGGCGCGCCTGGACGACGTTCAGCGGCAAACCGAAGCTCAAGCACAGGAACTCCAAGCGCAGAAAGACAGCATTGCGCAATCGATATCCGAGGCCGAGGCGCAAAAAGCGGCGCTTGAAACCGAACTGGAGGGTCTGGGCACAACCCGCGACACCCTGTTGTCGGAAGTTGAAACCCTGAAGGCAGATGTCGAGGCCCGCAAGGCCGAGACCCTTGCGGCATCCGAGGCTGTCACGGCCGCGCAGTCCCAACAGGAGGAACTGGCCGCCGAAGCCGACGCGCTGCGCGCGGAGATGGAACGAATGCAAGGCGAGACGGCCGGTGCGGAAGAGCGCCTTGCTTCGATCAACCAGGAAATAGAACAGGCCGAGAGCGCGAGGACCCTGGCATCAGAAGCGATGCAAGAGGCCGAGCTGGAACGGGACGAAGCGCTCGTCCGGCTTGGAGAAACGCGATCCGTGACGGACGCGGCGCAAGCTGAATTCCTTGACGTGCAAGGCAAACTCGCCGAGGCGACCGAATTGCTTGAGGCGACCAATCGTGAAGTTGAGGTTGCGTCGGACAAGGCTGCGCAGGCAACCAGTGCGGTCGCCGCCGCAGAAGAAACGACCGCCAAGCTTGCGGAAGACGCTAAACTCGCCGAAGCGACACTGGCGACGCTGCGCGACGAACAAAGCAGTGCAGAAGCCTCGCTGGCTGCGCTCGTAACCCAAATCGATGAAGCCAAAGCCGAGTTCGCCGCACTGGAAGCCAGCCCGCCGGTCCCGGCGGCGGTCCCGCAGGCCGACGCGCCCACGACCGCAGCCGTCGATGTGCCGAACGCGGCGTCGCCGGTCCCACGCGGCGCTGAAAAGCCCGCAAGGCTGGTCGAGGCCGCGATGCGTCAGGCGCCCGGGCTCGAGACCGTGTCGGCGGGTGAACGGCAAAGGCTGCAAACGTTGTTGCAGGATGGCGTATGCGTCCACGAGGCGCTTGGCGCTGTTTTTGAGGTCGTCAATCGACAAACCCTGTTG
>JBCCVT010000105.1:0-9561 GCA_039195015.1 Pseudomonadota bacterium | reverse complement strand
GGCGTGAAGGTGGTGAAGACCCCCGCCCAGATCCCCCGGGCGATGCGTTCGGGGCTGTCGGGCAGCCGCCGCACGCGGTGTTTGACATAGTGAAACGCCCGCGCCCAGCCGCCGCGCGGATACAACATCTCTCCGAGGCGAGCCAAAAGGGATGGTCGATCACGACGTTTGAAAACCAAGGGGCGTCCTTTTTATCCGGGCATCGGCCTAACTGGCGACGGCACGCACCTTTGCTTTTTCTCGAAACCGCTCGATTGCGGCCACGTCACTTTCAGCTTCGAGCATCAACATCAGCGAATGCAATTGCTCTACATCTCGCAGTTCGACATTAACAAGCAATCGAAAGAAATCGGGTTTTCTGTCAACAAACTTCAAATCGCTAATATTGGCCTTCTTTTCTCCAATCAACGTGCAAATCCGCCCCAGGACACCCGCGTCATTGCCGATGGTGAGATCCAGCGTCGCGCTGTAAACCGCCGGATGTGTGCCGGTGTGCCAGTGCAGATCAAGCCAGCGGTCGGGCTGATCCTCGTATTCGCTGAGCCGGTCGCAATCAATGGCGTGCACGACCACGCCCTTGCCGCGAAAGGTGATGCCGACGATGCGTTCGCCCGGAAGAGGCTGGCAGCAGGGCCCGCGTTCAAAGCTCTGGCCGGGCTCGAGCCCGATGACCGCGCGACGCAGGGGGATCGCCTCGCCCTCGTCGGGGGCAAGCTCGGGGTAGACCGCCTGCACGACATCATGGGCCGTCAGCTCGGCGCTGCCGAGCCGCGCAAGAAGCGCCGAGGCGTCTTCGACCCGCAAATGCCGCGCCGCGGTGTCGAGCACCTTGTCGGTGGCCTTGCGCCCGACATTCTCAAAGGCCGCGCGCGCCAGCTCGCGCCCGAGCTTGACGAAGCGTTCACGATCGACCTCGCGCAAAGCGCGGCGAATGGCGGACCGGGCCTTGCCGGTTGTCGCGATCTCAAGCCAGCTGACCTGAGGCGTCTGCCCTTCGGCGGTGATGATGTCGACCGATTGCCCGTTCTTGAGCCGGGTCCAGAGCGGCACGCGGATGCCATCAACCTTGGCGCCCACACAGGCATGGCCGATCCGGGTGTGGATCGCATAGGCGTAATCGATCGGAGTGGCCCCGCGCGGCAGCTTGACCACATCGCCCTTGGGCGTGAAGCAGAAGACCTGGTCGGAATACATCTCGAGCTTCACGGCCTCGAGAAACTCGTCGTGGTCCTCTTCGGCGTTGAACTGTTCCGACAGCGACGAGATCCATTTGGCCGGGTCGACCGCAAAGGGGTTTTCCGCCCGCACCCCATCCCGGTAGGACCAATGCGCCGCGACGCCGGTTTCGGCGACGTCATGCATCTGGCGGGTGCGGATCTGCACCTCGACCCGTTTGCCGTCGCGTCCCGACACGGTCGTGTGGATCGACCGGTAGCCGTTGGATTTGGGCTGGCTGATATAGTCCTTGAACCGACCCGGTACCGCGCGCCACCGCTGATGGATCGCCCCGAGCGCGCGATAGCTGTCTTCCTCGCTGCCGGTGATCACGCGAAACCCGTAGATATCGGAGAGGCGCGAAAAGCCCTGATCCTTTTCCTGCATCTTGCGCCAGATCGAATAGGGTTTCTTGGCGCGTCCGAACACCTCGGCATCGATCCCGGCCTTGTCCAGTTCGTGCCGCATGTCACCGGTGATCCGGTGGATCACGTCGCCGGTTTCCCGCTGCAATGTGATGAACCGCCGGATGATCGATTGCCGGCCTTCGGGGTTGAGGACCCGGAACGACAGATCCTCAAGCTCTTCGCGCATCCATTGCATGCCCATGCGGCCAGCAAGCGGCGCAAAGATATCCATCGTCTCGCGGGCCTTTTGCGCCTGTTTCTCGACGCTCATGGCCTTGATCGTGCGCATGTTGTGCAGGCGGTCGGCAAGCTTCACGAGGATCACCCGCAGATCCTTGGACATGGCCATGAAGAGCTTGCGGAAGTTTTCCGCCTGCTTGGTCTCGAGGCTGGACAGCTGCAGGTTTGTCAGCTTGGTGACCCCGTCGACGAGCATCGCCACTTCGTCGCCGAAGCGGTTTGCAACCTCGGAATACGAGGCCTTGGTGTCCTCGATCGTGTCGTGCAGCAGCGCGGTGATGATGGTCGCGTCATCCAGACGCTGTTCGGTCAGGATCGCGGCGACGGCCACGGGGTGCGAAAAGTAGGGCTCACCCGATTGCCGGGTCTGCCCTTGATGCATCGCCTTGCCGTAGTCATAGGCCGCGGCGATGCGGTCGGCGTTTGTTTTCGGGTTGTAATTGCGGACCAGCGCAATGAGGTCTTCGGCTGCAATCATCCGGTCCGCACCTCACCTCGGGTCTTAGCCCTGACCCTGGGCCTCCATCAGCTGACGCAGCAGCATCTCTTCGGACATGTCGTCCTCGGCCGGCTTGTCGCTTTCAGCGCCCATCAGCAACGCCATGGCGTCTTCTTCGGGCTCGTCAACTTCGATCTGGGTCTGGTTGGATTCAATCAGACGCTCGCGCAGCTCGTCCGCGCTTTGCGTCTCTTCGGCAATCTCGCGCAGCGACACGACCGGGTTCTTGTCGTTGTCACGGTCCACGGTGATGGCCGCACCCGCCGAAACCTCGCGCGCACGATGGGCGGCGAGCATCACGAGCTCGAACCGGTTTGGAACCTTGTCAACGCAGTCTTCAACTGTCACGCGGGCCATCGGACACTCCAAATCTCAGATGTATGAGGCAGAGCGCGTTATGTAGTCGCGAATCCGGTGCTTGACAAGCGGAATTGAGCGCTTTCACAGAGGCATGATCGCATCGATATCGGCAGGTGGCAGGCGGTCAAGCATCACCCGGACCGTCTCGCCCGTCACGGGGTGGGTCCAATCGGGCGCGATATCGGCGAGCGGCACAAGGACAAAGGCCCGGTCCTGCAGGCGCGGATGCGGCAAAACCAGACGATCAGGCACCGCTTTGATCTGCATTTCGGGCGCCAATTCGCGCCATTCGGCATGGGTTTGACGGTCGGGGAGCACGCTGTCGCCCAGGGCGAGCAGATCCAGATCCAGCGACCGCTGCCCCCAGCGTTCCTTGCGGGCGCGGCCAAATGCGGACTCAACCCCATGGAGCGCCGCAAGCAATGCATCCGGCGTCAGTTCCGTTTCAATCCCGATCGTCGCATTCACGTAATCGGGGCCCGCACCGGCGGGAAAGCACGGCGTCCGAAAGAACCGGCTCACCGAGCGAATCACCCCGGCGTTATAGTGTAACGATTTCATGGCCTTACGCAGGGTCAATATTGGAGTTCCCACGGGTGACGTAAGGTTTGCCCCTAGGGCAATTAGTGCAAATGACCGGTTTTTAGACATCATGGACGCATATTAGCCTGCTATTAACTCTTGCTACGGCGCACGGAACTATTATTTTTGAGATATCGTCCTGCTGAATTTCAAGCACTCACTCACGGACGACAGTGGGACGAATTGCCGGAAGGACCATTTTAATGTTTTACAAGGACGAACGGCTCGCGCTGTTCATTGATGGGTCGAATCTGTACGCCGCAGCAAAGGCGCTCGGGTTCGATATCGATTACAAGCTGTTGCGCCAAGAGTTCATGCGTCGCGGCAAACTGTTGCGAGCCTTTTATTACACCGCGCTGCTGGAGAATGACGAATATTCTCCCATACGGCCGCTGGTGGACTGGCTTCATTACAATGGGTTCACCATGGTGACGAAGCCTGCGAAAGAATACACCGACAGCATGGGGCGTCGTAAGGTCAAGGGGAACATGGATATCGAACTTGCTGTCGATGCCATGGAGCTTGCGCCGCGTGTGGACCATATCGTGCTGTTTTCGGGCGACGGAGATTTTCGCCCGTTGGTGGAAAGCCTACAACGCCAAGGTGTACGCGTGTCGGTTGTGTCGACCATTCGCAGTCAGCCTCCGATGATCTCTGATGAATTGCGCCGCCAGGCAGACAATTTCATCGAATTGGAAGAGCTGCGCGAAGTGATTGGTCGCCCGCCGCGCGAAGTTCAGTCCGAACCGAGAAACGTGGTGGCGGCAGGCGGCCGCTGACGCCACTGGGGACTGTGCGGACGACGTGTTCGGAAACGAATTGGACCCCTGCCACGGGACAGGGGTCCGATCGTCATGAAATGCAGTCAGCCAATTTAGGGCTGAACTGCTGAAATCTATCACTCGCCATAAAACACGGTCTGATCTAACCACGGCGCGTGTCGGATTCTTGACATTTCTGGGGTTTGACTGCGATTTGGCCTGATTTCGGCGTTCTCCGGCATGCGCCGCGAAACAGTCCCGATTGACGCTACGGCATTGTTGCTCGGCTGACACCGGCCAACACGCGCTGACCTGCAAATCGAGCACCCGCCGCGAATCGCCCGCGACACACAAACGCTGGACGCGCTGGCGCCGGGGCGATACCTCTGTAAACATGGACAAACCGCCCCTCACCATTCTTCTGGCCGCGCCACGCGGGTTCTGCGCCGGTGTCGACCGCGCGATCAAGATCGTTGAGATGGCGCTCGAGAAATGGGGCGCGCCGGTCTATGTGCGCCACGAGATCGTGCACAACAAGTTTGTCGTCGACGGGCTGCGCGCCAAGGGGGCGGTCTTTGTCGAGGAACTGGATGAATGCCCGATGGACCGGCCGGTGATCTTTTCGGCGCATGGCGTGCCCAAGGCGGTGCCGGCCGAGGCTGCGCGGCGCGAGATGGTCTATGTCGACGCCACCTGTCCGCTGGTCAGCAAGGTACATATCGAGGCCCAGCGGCATGCGGATAAGGGCCTGCAGATGATCATGATCGGCCATGCCGGCCACCCCGAGACGGTGGGCACGATGGGGCAGCTTCCCGCCGGTGAGGTGCTGCTTGTCGAGACGGTTGAGGATGTGGCCACAGTGACCGTGCGCGATCCCGACAAGCTGGCCTATGTCACGCAGACAACGCTCAGCGTGGATGACACGGCGGATATCGTCGCCGCGCTCAAGGCCCGTTTCCCGGCGATCGTCGGCCCGCACAAGGAAGACATCTGCTATGCCACCACAAACCGGCAGGAGGCGGTGAAGGCAATGGCGCCGCGGGCGGACGCGATGCTGGTCGTGGGCGCGCCGAACTCATCGAATTCCAAACGTCTGGTCGAGGTGGGCGCACGTGCCGGATGCGGCTATGCACAGCTTGTGCAGCGCGCGTCGGATATCGACTGGCGGGCCCTGGGCCCGATCCAGACGCTGGGGATCACGGCCGGTGCCTCGGCACCGCAGGTCCTGGTGGACGAGGTGATCGACGCCTTTCGCGACCGCTATGACGCCACCGTCGAGCTTGTCGAGACCGCTCAGGAAAACGTGGAATTCAAGGTCCCGCGCGTTCTGCGGGTGCCCGCCTGAGCGATGCCTCCGATTGAAGACGGGGCGGCGCCACAGATGGATGCGGGCGACTGGGTGGTGTTCGAGGCCTGCATTGAGCCCATCGTATGGGGTAAGAGCACCTACACGATCCTGCCCCTGCCCGCGGATGTGGCAGACGCGCTGATCACACGCGGTGCCAAGCGCGTCGAAGGCGAGATCAACGACTTTCCTGTCAATCTGGCGATCACGCGCGCGCCTGTCGCACCGGGGCCGTTCCTCTGGGCGGGCAAGGCGCTGCTCGACAGCATCGCGATCGAGCCAGGGGAAAGGCTGAATATCCGCCTTCGTCCTGCATCCCCCGATGAGGTCGAGGCCCCGGGTGATGTCTCGGCGGCCCTACGCGCGGCGGACCTCTGGTCCGACTGGAGCGCCTGCACTCCCGGCAAGCGCCGTGGGATGCTGCATCAGATCACCAGCGCCAAGCGCGCAGACACCCGCGCGCGCCGGATCGCGGCGCTGATAGACACGTTGAAGGCAGGCGCATGACCGTAGAAATCCCCAAGGCGCCCTTGCTGCTGGGACTGGCAGGACTGATCCCGTTCATCTGGGGTGCCGCCACCTATCTGTCGCCGGAACTGCAGGCCTGGGGCGCGGCAAATCTGGGACCACGCTTTGTGGGGCCTTATGTCCAGCTCTTCTACGGATCGGTCATCCTGAGCTTCATGTCCGGTGTGCTCTGGGGTTTTGCCACGCGCGAAACCGGCGCCCGTGCCGCCAGCGGCTATGCGCTGTCGGTGCTCCCCGCGCTCTGGGCGTTCTTCATGACGGGCGGCGGACCGGTCAGCGCCGGCATGAATCTGATCATCGGCTTCAGCGGGCTGTTGCTTCTGGACTATGCCTTCTATCAATGGGGCCTGACACCAAATTGGTGGATGCGGCTGCGGCTGCTTCTGACCGCGGTCGTCGTCACATGCCTTGCCGTGGGAGTGGCGCTATGAGCGATCCCGAAACCATCCGCGTCTATGACGCCAAAGCTGAAGAATATGCCGAGCTCGTGCGCGAGATCGGGGAAGAGGACCAGACCCTGGCCGCCTTCATTGCCGATTGCCCGCCGGGTGGACGGGTGCTTGACCTGGGCTGTGGACCGGGCGGGTCGGCGGCGGTGATGGCGGGCGCGGGCCTGCAGGTGGATGCCACCGATGCCTCGGCCGAGATGGTGGCCATGGCGGCAAGGATCGACGGCGTGACCGCTTGGCAGGCCAGTTTCGAAGAGATCGACGCGGTCGACCACTACGACGGCATCTGGGCCAATTTCAGCCTTTTGCACGCCGATCGCGCTGCTCTGCCGGAGCTGCTGAAATCCCTGCGGCGCGCACTGCGCGATGGCGGTCGGTTCCACATCGCCGTCAAGGAGGGCGACGGCGCGGCACGCGACGCTATCGGCCGCCTTTACACCTACTATCGGCAGGACGAGCTCGAAGGGCTGTTGTCCGCCGCCGGGTTCACCGTGGTCGGCAGCGCCTCGGGCACCACGCGGGGCATGGACGGGGTCATGGCCAACTGGTTCGCGCTCGCCGCCGATGCCTGAGCTTTTTGCCTACACGGACGGGGCCTGTTCCGGAAATCCGGGGCCCGGCGGTTGGGGCGTGCTGTTCCAGGCCATGAATGGCGACACCGTGGTCAAAGAGCGCGAGCTGAGCGGCGGCGAGGCCGTGACCACCAACAACCGGATGGAGCTTTTGGCCGCGATCAGCGCTTTGGAGACGCTGTCCCGCACCAGCGCAATCACCATCGTGACCGACAGCGCCTATGTCAAAAACGGGGTCACCGGCTGGATCCATGGCTGGAAGCGCAACGGCTGGAAGACCGCGTCGAAAAAGCCGGTCAAGAATGCCGAGCTGTGGCAAAGGCTCGACGCGGCGCAGGCCGGCCATAACGTGCACTGGCAATGGGTCAAAGGCCATGCCGGGCACCCTGAAAACGAACGCGCCGACGCCTTGGCCCGCGCCGGGATGGCGCCGTTCAAATCATGATAGGGTCCGATTGCACGCTGAGCCCATGCAAGGACTCCATGCGGCCCCGGACCACGCACCGATGACGCGTCACATAATTCGCCCCGAAACACCCGATGACATCGCGCCTATCGCCAAGCTGCACCGCGCGGCGTTCGGGCCGGACGAACCAATCCCGCAGCTGGTCGAAAGGCTGCGCGCGCTGTCGGCCGCCTTGCCCACATTGTCTTTTGTCGCCTGCGAGGCCGCCGGCCCGGTCGTGGGTCATGTAATGCTATCGCATGCCTGGCTCGATGCGCCGGACCGCCTGATCGACATTCTGGTCCTGTCTCCTCTGGGCGTGGCGACCCATGCCCAACGCAACGGGGTCGGCACGGCGCTTTTGGCGCATGCCGTCACAGAAGCGGCGCGGACGCCAGCGCCAATCCTGATCCTCGAAGGCGATCCGGGGTATTACGGGCCGCGCGGCTTTGAACCGGCCACCGCCCTTGGCCTGCGCGCACCCTCCCTGCGAATACCGGATCGGGCCATGCAACTGGTGCGGCTTCCAGGTTATCGCGCCGGCATGACCGGCAGCCTTGTCTATCGGGATCTCTGGTGGGATCTCGACTGCGTCGGGCTCCGATAGGCGGCCGCAAAGGCCGCATCGCCCTCCGAGGACACCGGGGAGGGTGGGCGGGCGGCGTCCGAGGAGGGCGATCCTTCGCGCGTTGTCAGAAGCCTGACGCCATCCGGTTTCTTGACGGCGAAACACCCACCCGCACAAATGCACTGACCCCACATTCGGCCCCCTCACCATGCCGGTCCTGAGAATTCATGGGCACCCGGACCCGTCCGCGCGCCGTGCGTCACTTCCGCCAGTGAAACGGGACGATGACCAGCGCGCCAACCGAAGCGGCGACCGCGTTCATACCGGGGCTGCGAAAGCCGAAGCCAAACATCACCTGCACGAAATAGAACAGAAACGCACCGCCCACGCAGATGATGATCGACTGCAGGATCCCGTTGCGGGTAAATCCGGTCTTTTCCGACAGGTAGCCGATGATCCCGGCGATCACGACCGTTCCGATCAGGGTTGGGAACATGAGGCCTCCTGAAATGCCGTTCCGATGGGCAAAGGCGCGCCCCGCAAAAACTCACTGGCCTCCTGCGGGCCCTTACCAGCGCGCTGCAGCCGGGTCAGGCGCACGGCGCCCGTGCCACAGGCGACAACCGGGTCTGGCGCAATGACCGTTCCGGGCGGACCGCTCTGCGCCACCACCTCCGAGCCCAGAAGCTTGAGTCGCGCGCCATCATGTTCTGTCCAGGCGCCCGGAAACTGTGACAGCCCCCGAATCTGCCGGTCAATGTTCACGGCCGGCCGCGTCCAGTCGATACGCGCTTCCGCCTTGTCGATCTTGTCGGCATAGGTCACGCCGGCCTCGGATTGCGGTTCGGGCTCAATCTCATCAAGTCCTGCCAGCGCATCGACAATGGCCGTCGCCCCCAGCTCCGACAACCGATCATGGAGGAGCGAGGTCGTCTCCTGTGCGCCGATTGCGACCGCGCGACGCAAAAGCACCGGACCAGTGTCGAGCCCCGCCTCCATCTGCATGATGCAGATGCCGGTTTCGGTGTCTCCGGCCATGATGGCGCGGTGAATTGGCGCCGCGCCGCGCCAGCGCGGCAGCAGGCTGGCATGAATGTTGAGGCAGCCCTGACGCGGCGCATCCAGTACCTCGCGTGGAAGGATCAGGCCATAAGCCACGACGACAGCCACATCCGCGCGAAGATCGGCAAAGGCCGCCTGTGCCTCGGGATCTCGCAGCGAGACCGGGTGGCGGACCAAAAGCCCCAGGTCTTCCGCGCGCGCCTGCACCGGCGTCGGCCGCTCCTTCTTTCCGCGCCCGGACCGGCGTGGAGGCTGGCAGTAGACGGCCGCCACCTCGTGGCCTGCCGCGATCAACGCTTCCAGAGCGGGCACGGAAAACGCGGGCGTGCCCATGAAAACCAGCCGCATCCGATCACCCTCCCGCCAGTTTGCGCGCGCGCCGCAGCAGCATGTCGCGTTTCACCTTGCTGAGCCGGTCGAAATACATCCGGCCGTTCAGATGGTCGATCTGATGCTGGACGCTGGTGGCCTCGAGCCCGACAAAGTCGCGCTCGACCGTCACGCCGGTTTCGTCCAGATAGGTCACGG
>JBCCVT010000104.1:0-9576 GCA_039195015.1 Pseudomonadota bacterium | reverse complement strand
TCCAATCGCCGCACCCGTCCCCCCTGCCCTCTCTCGACAGAGTTGGAAACATCGGCTACCGAGCCCCAACCCAGCCGTTCCCTGCAAGGCAAAATCGAATTCCTACCAGTATGTGGAGCCTTGCAAATGGCAAACAGCGTATCACGGGTGCCGAACGGTATTCTCGTCGGCGACCAGCGTCTTGACCAGGTCTTGTTCGTTCAGGATCTCGACGGTGACGGTTCAGCGTCCTCGACCGGCGAAACAATTGTTTTCTTTGATGAAAATAACGCCTCGGGCCTTGTCGGCCCGACCGCCAACGTCTTTACGATTCACCAGTCCAGCGACAAGACCGTCTATATCGGCGACGGCACGACCGACACGGTCTACGCGCTTACCGATCGCAACGGGGATGGCGACGCGCAGGACGCGGGCGAGGCGCGCGTGTGGTTTTCATCCGCCAATGCCGGAGGCCTCTCGACTGTCACGCCGAACGGCATTCACGAAGGTGCTGACGGCGCAATCTACATCGCCAATGCGGGCACCGGTTCGGTGCCGCAGGATGCGATCTATCGGACCGAGGATCTGAATGGCGACGGCGATGCCGATGACGCGGGCGAAGCCACGCTCTGGTTCGACGTGCAGACGATCATCGACACCGCCGTTCCCTTCGATCTCAGCTTTGACGGCGATGTGGCCTATCTCAGCGACCTCACCGGCGCCGCCACGGACGTGATCTACCGGATCGAAGACACCAGCGGCGACGGCACGATTCAGACGGATGAGGTCACAGCGTTCATCTCGGATGACATGAACTTTGGCGCGCCGGTTGATATCGCCAACGCGGTCGGGGTCGGCGGGTCGCTTTACACGCTCACCTGGATCCCCGATTTCGGCGAGATCATGCGCCTCTACCGTTTGACCGACCTCGACGGCTCGGGCCAGATCGATGATGCCGCCGAGGCGGTCGAGGTCTGGACCGCCGACGCCATGCCCGACGGGTTCGGCGCCGAGATCGGATTTTCGCTCGCCGCGGACGAAGATGGCCGCCTGACCCTCACCGGCAACACCTTTTCGGGCCAGAGCAATGTGATCCAGCTGACGGATCTGAACGGTGACGGCGACTATTTCGACGCGGGCGAAACGGTGGTCGTTGCGTCCAGCGATTTTGATGGACAGCTCGACCGCGCCCGCGCCGTTGAATATTACGAAGGCGCCCCCGCCCCTGCCCCGACAACCGTTGGTGGCGGCAATCACTTCTCGGTCTTTCTCGATCAGGACACCAACACGCTCTACACCAGCGGTGAGAATATCGTGGGTCAGCTGGGCATCGGGAGCACCGGGTTCGACGTCAAGACACCGGTCGAGGTCCTGCTGCCCGAAGGCTTTGACGCGACGATCAAATCGGTCTCGGCCGGCCTTCTGCACACGACCTTCCTGACCGAGGACGGCGATGTCTATGCGTTCGGCTTCAACAATCGCGGACCGCTCGGGCTTGGCGATGAAGAGACCCGCACCGAGGCGGTGAAGATCGACGCGCTCGACGACATCGACGTGGTCGGCATCGAGAACGGCAACAGCACCTCGTTTGCGATCACCGCCACAGGGCAGCTTTACGCCTGGGGCACCAACTCGAACGGCCAGCTCGGGCTCGGCGATCTCGAGGAACGGCTGAGCCCGGTCCTTGTCGAGGCGCTTGCCGATGAAACCGTGATCGACGTGTCCTCGGGCACCTCGCACACGGTGGTGCTGACCGCCGACGGGCAGGTCTATGCCTTTGGCAGCAACACGGACGGGCAACTGGGCGCGCCCGAGGCGCTCGATGCCGATGGCGCACCCCTGCGCCGGTTCGAACTGCCGGCGCTGGTCGAGGGCCTGCCCGGCAATGTCGTCGCGGTGACCGCCGACACCAAGACGACCTTTGCGGTCACCGCCGATGGGCGTCTTTTTGGATGGGGCGAATCCCGCACCGGGCAATTGCTGCAGGGCACCGACAATGGCGATGGCACGTTCACGCCCGACACCGCTGACGTGCTGGCGCCGGTCGAGCTCGACGTGCCGGGCCATGTGGTCGACGTCAAGGGCGGCGCGCGCTGGTTCGTGGCGCTGACGGATGATGGTGATGTCTATGCCTGGGGGCCAAATGACGAAGGTCCGACCGGTGGGCTCGACGGGGATCCGGCGGCGGAAAGCGATGCTGCCTTCTTCCCGACCCTGATCCCCGAGCTCGACGACCTCAACATCGTCGAGATCCAGACCGGGCCGAACTCGATCATCGCGGTGGCCGATACCGGCCAGATCTTCACCTGGGGGTCAAATTCCGACGGCCGGCTTGGCTTCGCGTCGGACGGATCGGTCTATTTCCCGCAGGAAATCACGCTTGACGGTCCGGCCGATCCGTTCCTGGTCTCCGCCACTCCGGGCGACAATGCCCGGGACGTGTCCAACGACACCGCCCTCGCGCTGAGCTTCACCGAAGCGGTCAAGGCCGGATCGGGCACGGTGACGCTCGTCAACCGCGACACGGGCGAGCGGGTCGAAATCGACGTGACCGACAAGCGGCTGGTCGACTTTGACGGAACGGATGTCACCATCACCCCTCCTGCGCATCTTGAGGCCGACGCGCGCTACGCGGTCGAGATCTCGGCGGGTGCGTTCCTGGACAGCGAAGGCAACCCCTATGAAGGGATCGCCGAAGGCGACACGTCGACCTTCAACTTCACGGTCGCGGACCTGCCGGCCGCATCCTCCGACAATCTGCGCGGCACCTTCCGCGACGACCTGCTGCGGGGCGGCGCCGATGACGACCGGATCAACGGCCGCTTTGGCGACGATATCGTGTCGGGCGCGGAAGGCGACGACACGCTGAACGGCCAGTGGGGCGATGACATGCTTCTGGGCGGCGCCGATAACGACCGGCTCAGCGGCGGCTTTGGTCGCGACGATCTGCAGGGTGGCGACGGGCACGACTTGTTGCTCGGCGGCTTCGGGCGCGACACGCTTGACGGCGGAGCCGGTGACGACGTGATGAAAGGCGGCTGGGGCCGGGACACGTTTGTGTTCGGTGGCGGCCACGATCAGATCCGCGATTTCGACACTGGCAGGGGGTTCTTCTTCTCCTGGCCGTCCGAGACGATCGTTCTGGATCTCGACGGTGTCGACAGCTTTGACGACGTGCTGGCCGCGGCAAGCCGCCAGGGACGCAGCACGGTGCTCGAATTCAGCGAGACCGACAGCCTGACCCTGCGCGGTGTGCATGTCTACGAGCTCGACAGCGACATGTTCGCCTTCGTCTGACCCATCTGGCGGAGCGGTTCGCCGCTCCGTCACCCCCCTTGCCGCTCAGAGCAGGATCTGAACCTCGGTCACGCTCTCATCCACGGCCTGACAGGCGGCCAGGATACGCCGGTTCAGATGGGTCTGCACATAGACCGCATGAAACCGGCTTGGCGCCCGCAGGACCAACCGGCCCCCCGCACGGCTGTCGCGATCCAGCGCGCGCATCCACGCGCCGTATGCGCCCGGATCCTCGCTGTGCAGGATCGTCTGCGCCAGCGCCCATTCGGTGCCCGCGCCCGGATCTGGTGGCGGCACCTCGGCCCCGGCGCGCGGAAACGGCACCACATCGGGCAAGGCCCCCTGCCCGTCCAGCCGCAGCTCGAAATCCGGGCCCACTGCGGCCCAGCTGCCCCGTGTCACATCAAAGATCCGGTCGATATCCAGCCCGTATTCGGTGACCCGCCCGCGCGCGCCCTGGCGTCGTACCACCAGCCAGCCCTGCCCCCGCAGCCAGGCCATCTCGCGCTTGACCGTCCGTTCGTCACAGGACCAGAGCCGCGCAATCTCGCGCTGTCCCACCGCCAGTTCGTCGCGCGCCCAGTTGTAGCGCGCCGTCACCAGCGTGATCAGCCGCAATGCCCGGCGCTGATCGCTCTTGCCCAGCGACAGGGCATGGGCGCCAAGCGCCGTCAGAATATCATATTTGCGCGAGGCCGCTCCACGGCCCACCGGTTTTGTTGCGCGCATTACGCCTGCCTTTCACCGCCTGCACTCGCGGCTGTCTTGTCTTGCGGGATCTCATGCCCCGTGTTGCCAGACGGAGATGAACGCGATGAAAACACAACGTACATGCCGACCGTGATCTGATTTGCGTCCGGAGCGTCGATTCTGTCAAGGGCTTTGTGGATAACCTGCCCCGATCAAACCCATTCTGAAAATGAAATTGGTATTAAATGGTATTGGGGGACATGCAGTGTGTCCCCTATTCGGGCGGTTTTGTCCCCCAATATGCAGGCGTTCCTTCAAAGACGTCCCCCAATCCTTGGTGGGTTCGCCCTGTGAGGTCCCGAATCGCTTGGGCTCTGCCCCGCCCGGTTTCGCCTTTGTTTTCAGGCGATCCGCACAAAGGCGCGAAACCTGCCTTTCCCACAATATTCGCTTTTGCTTTTTTGGCAATCCCGGCGTAAATAGAAAAAGCGCGAGAATTAACGTCCCATGCGTTTCACGATTCCGCGCCACAATGTAGACAACACATGTCCCCGCGGGGACAGGAGGCAGAATGTACACGCATCACGACCTGTCGCGGCTGCAGGCGCAGTCGCTCAAGATGCAGAGCTTTATCCGACAGCAGACCTACTCGCCCGAGCTGGAAAAGACCCTGCGGCGGTTCTCAAGCTGGGAGGTGGGCGAACTGATCTTCAAGGTGAACCAGTCGACCCTGCGCGGGCGTCTCGCGGCCGACCCCAGCTTGCCCCAGGGTCAGGTGGAAGAGGACGGTCGCCAGCGCTGGTACGCGCTTGACGAGATCAACGAGCTGCGGCGCCGGCTCAAGGTGAACCGCAAGTCGCTGATGCCGCACCGTCCGTCCGGGCGTCGGGCGATCCGCGCCGCCATCGCCAATTTCAAGGGCGGCGCGGGCAAGTCCACCGTCGCGCTCCACTTTGCCCATGCCGCCGCGCTGGATGGCTACCGGGTGCTCTGCGTCGATTTCGACCCGCAGGCGACGCTCAGCCATTCCATGGGCGTGACCGACGTCGCCGAAGAGGTCACCGTGTGGGGTGTCATGGCCCGCGATCTCATTCGCGAGACCAATCGCATGAACGCCGCCGCGCAGGGCGCCGAAAGCGGTGCCGCCCTGCCCCAACGCCGCTTGCCCTCGCAGATCACCGATATGGGTCTTGCGGATCTGCGCGTGACCGACTTCATAAAGCCCACGGCCTGGCCAACAATCGATATCCTGCCAAGCTGCGCCAACGCGGCCTTTGTGGAATTCGCCAGCGCCCAGTATCGCCACCTCAATCCCGAATGGTCGTTCTTTGCCGCTGTCGCGCGCTATCTCGACCAGATCCCGGCGGACAGTTACGACCTCATCCTCTTCGACTGCCCGCCCGCCATCGGGTACCAGTCGATGAACGCGGTCTTCGCGGCGGATGTGCTCTATATCCCCTCGGGTCCCGGCTATTGGGAATATGACAGCACCACCAGTTTTATCGGTCAGCTGGCCGAGGCGCTCGAAGATCTGGGACGGTTCGGCAATTCTGTCCCCGCGGGGACACTGCACCTGCCCAAGGCCTTCGCCGATGTCCGGTTCCTTCTTACCCGGTTCGAGCCCAACAACGATTTGCACCGTGCGATGCGATCGGCCTTTGGCAAGGTTTTTGGCGACAGAATGGCCGAGCACCCGATCGAAATGACACGGGCCGTGGAACAGTCGGGCCGCTTCCTGTCGTCGATCTACGAGATCGATTATCGCGACATGACCCGCGAGACATGGCGCCGGGCGCGCGCGTCATTCGATCAGGCATATGAGGAATTCAAGGGCCACCTGATAACGGCCTGGGACACGCTGGAGGCTGAGCAGTGAGCAAGAAACGCCGCGTATTCGACATCGACTTTGACGAACCTGTCCCCGCGGGGACAGAGCCACCCGTCCCCTCCCCTGACGAGGTGGACCCCGACCCTTCCGCCGCGCGGCGCGGTCCGATGGCGGCTGCCATTGTGGAAAACGCCGAGGCCGTCGCCGTCCGGCGCGACGCCGAGACCGCCATCCGCAACGAGAACGACGCGCTGGCGGCGGAACATGTGCGGCTCAAGAAAGCCGGTCTTGTGACCGATCGGATCGCTCTGGACGCCATTCGCGCCGACAAGCTGTCCCGCGACCGCGCGGCCGAGCGCGATGACGAGATCGATGAACTCAAGGCCTCGATCCAGTCCATCGGCCTGTCGAACCCGATCCGCGTCGAAGAGGTTGATGGCGGCTACGAGCTGATCCAGGGCTATCGGCGGCTGACCGCGTTTCGCGAATTGTTTGCCGAAACCGGTGATGCGCAGTTTTCGCGTATTCCGGCCGCAATCAACGCGCGCGGCGAAGATGCGCTGCGGCTTTATCGCCGGATGGTCGACGAAAACATGGTGCGGCGTGGTGTGTCTTTTGGCGAATTGGCGCAGCTGGCCATCTCCTACCGCGCGCAGGACCCCAATGTGGAAAGCTACGATCATGCGGTCGAGCTGCTCTATGCATCTGCGGGTCGTCAGAAACGCGCATACCTGAAATCCTTCGCGCGGCTTCTCAGTATGCTGGGCCGGTCGGTGAAGTATCCTCAGATGATGCCGCGGGCCCTGGGTCTGTCCTTGGTGAAACGTCTGGACGAGGATCCCGACGCAATCGCCGAATTGAAGCAGACGCTTGATGCGTGGCCCGAGCGGACCGGCGAGCAAGAGGCGCAGATGTTGCAGACCTTCGCATCGACGCGCCCCGCGCCCGAGCGGAAATCCGAGGCGCAGAAAACCGCGAAAACAACGTTCCGCGTGACCCGTCCCGAAGGGCTGGCGAAATGTACGGCGGCGGATGGGCGATTGGAATTGCGGATGAACCGGGATTTCAGCGGGCTGGAGCGGCAACGGCTTGAGCTTGCCGTTGCTGCGTTTTTCGACGCGCTTGATGATTGAATACAGCTGTCGCCGCGGGGACAGCCGTCAAAGCCCTGCGGCTTTTGTCAGGTTCACGCGGAACCGGTCTCTGCGGCGCTGGTAGCGGCGGGTCATTTCGGCCGAGGCGTGGCCGAGGTGTTTCTGGACATAGCGTTCATCCACCTCGGCCGAGCTGGCCAGCCCGGCGCGCAGGGAATGGCCCGAAAACAGCGCAACCCGGTCCGCTTCCGGCAGCTCGCTCCGGATGCCGCTTTTGAGCACGGTGGCCTTGATCAGCCGCGCCACATGCCGGTCGTTCAGCCGGCTCTCAAGCGCGCGTTTGCCATCGCGCGAGATGCGCACGAAGACCGGCCCGAAGTCGATCCGGGCAAAGTGCAGCCACTGTTCGAGCGCATGGACGGGGCAGGTCTGATCCGACGACCCGCGGCCGATCTCGACCTCGCGCCAGCCGGTCTTGGCGTTCAGCGTCAGGATCGCGCCGGCGTCGACAATCTCGATCCAGCCGCCCGAATCCGGCGTGTCCTCCTGGCCGCAATCGAGGCTGACAATCTCCGACCGCCGCAGCCCGCCGGCATAGCCCAGAAGCAGGATCGCCCGGTCGCGCAACCCCCGCAGGTCAAAGGCCAGGGTGGCCACCATGGCGAGGATATCCTCGGCCAGGATCGCCTCTTTCTGGGCCGGCGGCCGGGCGTGTTTGCGCCGGATCCCCGCAAGGACGGTGGCGATATGCCGGTCCTGACGGTCGAGCCTGTACCCGCGCTGCGCATAGGTCCAGGCCAGGCCCGAGAGGCGCCGTTCGATGGTGCTGCAGGACCGCGCGGCGGCGCCATTTGTCGGCGCGGCAAGCTCGGTCAGGTAGAGCCCGATCAGCTGCGGGTCGGGGCAGGGGGCGTCCGGCCCGTCCAGGCCCAGCGGATCCGCCCCGTGGCGACGGCACCAGCCGGTGAAGTGTTTCCAGTCGGCGGCATAGGCTTTGGAGGTGTTCTCAGCCGTCGCCGCCTCGGCATAGTCGCGGGCGGTCTCGACCAGCCGATCGAGCGTGCCGGACCCGGCCAGACCCGCGCGGCCATCATCGCGGGCGGGCAGGGGGCCCGGGTCCGTCGCGGACGGATCCCTGTCGCCGTCCGGGTCCCCGGTGGTTGCATTCAGCGGCTCGGCGCTCGATAATCTGCCCCCGCGGGGCCCGGTTTCGGGATGGTTTGCCATGGATTGGAGCCCTATCGCATTATGCCCGATAAGGCAAACTTATTGGACATAGATGAGTCCGGTAAGGTGGGGCGGTTTCGTTACTATTTTCTGGGAAAAACCGCCGGAACAAGATAGTCTCATGACATGACTTTTGTGTCCGATAGCTTAGATACATTACCTCAAATGCCATCATGGGTCACGTCAGCACGTGCCGAAACCCTTGAAGATGTTGCGTTTTTGTCAGGAGCAGCGTTGAGTCATCTGCATCTTGTGCTTCAACAAGAGGATGTCCCCCAGACCTTGCTCCGAGAACGCTTGGCGTTACGTGCCGCAGAGGCAAGTGTAGCGCATACAGGGCGATCAGAACGTGCATCCGACCTGCGTGACGCCGTTGGGTTTTTGTTGCCAGGCGACAGCCCCGGGCCCGCAGGAGAAGTCTACTTGGTGTGGCGCAGAGCTATCGGTCGCACGATTTCGGTGAAGGCGTTGCACCGTGTGTTAACAAACTTCGACGCAGCACAGTTGGCTGAGTGGCTTGACGTGGGGCGTGGTGGAGCGGTTACGCGTGCAACGCTTGTTGCATCTTCTGTACACCAAGACCGACCCCGCGATGTCGTGACCTCTTTGGTTTTGGCAGAGGCGTGCTTGGCCCAAACGTTAGGCTGGACATATCTGGTACCCTTGCTGACTCTTGGGCTAAAAAGAAGTGACCTTCGGAAGACGTGCGAAGACCTGCAATTCGCCTCACATAGAGCCATAGCCAAGGCCGCAACCGAAGCAACACGCGAGGCGGCTGTGCTTGCTCGGCGCGCCGCTGGTCTGAAGAGCGTCGTACCAAAGCTTCGGGCCAAAGGAGCAGAGCAAGCCGTTGATCTGTTTCTTTCGCAAGACTCGGTGGCGCCCAGTGCACTTACGTCTTTGCGATCTGACCGCGCAGCGCGCCGGTTTTGTGATCGGCTTGTAGAACTAGGCGTGGTGCGAGAGCTTACCGGCCGCGACACGTTTCGGCTCTACGGACTCTGAGGGATGGCGAAAGATCGTCCAGAGACCGACCTTGATCGCGAGTTGGAGGATCTGCCAGCTAATCTGCGTTGGCGCGAATGGATGCGCCGGATTGAGGCGGTTCTGTTTGCGTCCGCGTCGCCCGTGCCCCGCGAGGATCTAGCGCGTGTGGTGGGGCAGGGGGTCTCAGTCGAACTCCTCGTCGAGGATCTTGCGGCTGACCTGGAAGGACGGTCATTCGAGGTTGCGAAAGTTGCTGGTGGCTGGATGCTCCGGACCTGTGCGGCCTACGCGTCTTCGATCCGGGCAGCAGCAGATATCGACGCTCAAGACTTCGATCTTCGCGAATACGAAATCGCGGTGCTTGCGGCCATTGCCTATCACCAGCCGATCACCCGGGACGGTTTGAAGGATATCTTTGGGAAAGAGATCAGCCGGGATCTGATTGCGCGGCTCCACGCGCAAGGGCTTGTTGGC
>JBCCVT010000103.1:0-9622 GCA_039195015.1 Pseudomonadota bacterium | reverse complement strand
GCGAGCTTCAAGTTCTTCCTCTACACCTTTCTCGGCTCGGTGCTGATGCTGGTGGCGATGGTGGCGATGTTTTCCGATGCCGGGACCACCGACATCGAAACGCTGATGACCCACCAGTTCGGGACCGAGACCTTTAGCGTGCTTGGCATCCAGATCGTCGGCGGGCTGCAGACCATGCTGTTTTTGGCCTTTTTCGCAAGCTTTGCGGTCAAGATGCCGATGTGGCCGGTCCACACCTGGTTGCCGGACGCACATGTGCAGGCGCCCACGGCCGGATCTGTCGTCCTCGCTGCGATCCTGCTGAAAATGGGCGGCTACGGGTTCCTGCGCTTTTCGCTGCCGATGTTCCCGGTAGGGTCCGATATCCTCGCGCCGCTGGTTCTTTGGATGTCGGCAATCGCCGTGGTCTACACCTCGCTCGTGGCGCTGGTGCAGGAGGACATGAAGAAGCTCATCGCCTATTCCTCGGTCGCGCATATGGGTTTCGTGACCATGGGCATATTTGCTGCGAACCAGCAGGGCGTCGATGGCGCGATTTTCCAGATGCTCAGCCACGGGTTCATTTCGGCCGCGCTCTTCCTCTGTGTGGGTGTCATCTATGACCGCATGCACACGCGCGAGATCGATGCCTATGGCGGGCTGGTGAACCGGATGCCCGCCTATGCGCTGGTCTTCATGCTTTTCACCATGGCCAATGTGGGCCTGCCGGGAACATCCGGGTTTGTGGGCGAATTCCTGACCCTGATGGGCGCGTTCCAGGCCAACACCTGGGTCACCGCCGTCGCGGCCACCGGCGTCATCCTGTCGGCGGGCTACGCGCTCTGGCTTTACCGGAGGGTGGTCTTTGGCGACCTGATCAAGGAAAGCCTCAAGACAATCGACGATATGGGCTGGCGCGAGCGCACAGTCTTTGCCCCGCTCATCGTGATGACGATCCTGCTGGGCGTCTACCCGTCGCTGGTGACCGACATCATCGGCCCGTCCACGGCCGCCCTGGTCAACAATTTTGACACCAGCCTTGCGGCGACCGAAGCCGCGACGCAGATGGCATCGAACTGAGAAGGACCGGCGCGATGGAAAGCATGATCCAGCAAGATCTGGGTGTCATCCTGCCCGAGATCCTTCTGTCGGTCTACGCCATGATCGCCCTGATCGCGGCCGTCTACACCCGCAAGGACGATCTGGCGCCAGCGCTGGTCTGGCTCACCGCCGGGCTGATGGTGGTGCTTGCGATCGGCATCGCCACATCCGGCACCGACACACGCGTCGCGTTTGGCGGCATGTTCGTCAATGATGCCTTTGCGCGATTTGCCAAGGTCACGATCCTCGCCGCCGCCGCCTGTGTCCTGGTGATGAGCCAGGAATACATGAGCCGTCGAGACCTCTTGCGGTTCGAATACCCGATCCTGGTGGCGCTGGCCGCCGTAGGCATGATGATGATGGTCAGTGCTGGTGACCTCATGGCGCTTTACATGGGGCTCGAGCTGCAATCGCTGTCGCTTTATGTCGTGGCCGCGCTGCGTCGCGACAGCGCCAAATCAACCGAGGCGGGGCTCAAGTATTTCGTGCTCGGTGCACTCAGTTCGGGGCTGCTGCTTTATGGCGCGTCGCTGGTCTATGGCTATTCGGGCACCACGCTCTTTTCCGGCATCATCCAGACCGCGCAGGCGGGCGATGTGTCGCTGGGGCTGCTCTTTGGCCTGGTGTTCCTGATCGCGGGTCTCGGGTTCAAGGTGAGCGCGGTTCCCTTCCATATGTGGACGCCGGATGTCTACGAAGGCGCGCCAACCCCTGTGACCGCCTTCTTTGCCACTGCGCCCAAGGTCGCGGCGATGGCTCTTTTTGCGCGGGTCCTGCATGACGCATTTGGCGGTGCCACCAGCGACTGGAGCCAGATCATCGCGCTGCTTTCGGTCGCGTCGATGTTCCTTGGCGCCGTGTCAGCGATCGGGCAGACCGATATCAAGCGGCTGATGGCGTTTTCGTCGATTGCGCATATGGGATACGCGCTGATGGGACTTGCGGCCGGAACCATGTTCGGGGTGCAGGCGCTGCTTATCTACATGGCGATCTATGTAACGATGAACGTGGGCACCTTTGCGTTCATCCTGATGATGGAGAAAGACGGCCGACCTGTCACCGATATCTCGGCTCTGAACCAGCTCGCGCAGCGCGAGCCGGGAAAGGCGCTGGCGGTGCTGATTCTGATGTTCTCGCTGGCCGGGGTGCCGCCGATGCTGGGCTTTTTCGGCAAGCTTTACGTCCTGCGCGCGGCGTATGATGCCGGGCTGGTGTGGCTGGCGGTGGCGGGTGTGATCGCCTCGGTGATTGGTGCGTTCTATTACCTGCGGATCGTCTATTTCATGTATTTCGGCGAAGAGACCGGGGATGAGGCAGATGCCCGTGGATCGGTTGTCCTGCTGACCTTCCTTGCGGGGTCGGCGGCGATCATGCTTTTTGGCGTCGTGAACATGCTGGGTGTCGAACAGGCGGCCGCAGCGGCAGCCGCCACGCTGGTGAACTGATCCCGGACGCGGAGCGGGAAGGCGCCTCCGGCGGGAGTATTTGCAAAGAGAAGAAGATGAGCGTTTGGCCACAAGGCTATGGCCTGCACGTGTTGGACAGCGTCGACAGCACGCTGGATGAGGCGGCGCGGCTGGCGCCGACGGCGACCGGTCCGGTGTGGATCATGGCGCATCGGCAGAGTGCGGCGCGGGGGCGGCGCGGACGGGGCTGGCGCATGCCGCCGGGAAATCTGGCGGCGACCTTGCTCATGCAGCCCGGCGGCTCGCCGGCCGAGGCGGCGCTTCGGTCCTTTGTTGCGGCGCTTGCGCTGCGGGATGCGTGCGTCGCGGTCACCGGTCGGGCGGAGGCGTTTCAACTGAAATGGCCGAACGATGTGCTTCTGAATGGCGGCAAGCTGGCGGGAATCCTGTTGGAGAGCGTTGGGCAGGTTGGCCGGATGCAGCATCTGGCGATCGGGATTGGCGTCAATCTGGCTGAGGCGCCGGCCCGGGGCGAGGTCGAACTCGGCGCGCTCCGGCCCGTGTCACTTGTGTCGGAAACCGGAGCCAGCGTCGCGCCGGATGCGTTCCTGTCCCATCTGGCGGCCGCTTATGCAACGCACGAGGCAACCTTCCGCGCTTATGGCTTTGCACCGATCCGCACCGCCTGGCTGGCCGCGGCTGCGCGGCTGGGCGAGGTGATCACCGCGCGCACCGGCAGCAGCGAAACGCGCGGGAACTTCGAAACGGTGGACGACCGAGGCAATCTTGTTCTAGGCACGGCCCACGGACGGGTCGCGATCCCTGCTGCCGATATCTATTTCTAGGAAAGGGCCATGCCCATGCTTCTGGCCATCGACTGCGGCAACACCAATACGGTGTTCTCGATCTGGGACGGCACGCGTTTCATCGGCACCTGGCGGACGGCGACCGAACATCAGCGAACGGCGGATCAGTATTACGTCTGGCTGAGCACCCTTATGCGCCTGCAGGAGATCGACGTGCAGATCACGGATGTGATTGTCTCGTCCACCGTGCCGCGTGTGGTTTTCAACCTGCGGGTTCTGTCCGATCGCTATTTCAACACCCGCCCGCTTGTGGTGGGGCGGCCCGATTGCTTGCTGCCCGTCGACGTACGTGTCGACGCAGGCACAGCGGTGGGGCCTGACAGGCTGGTCAACACCGTGGCCGGCCATGACCTGCATGGCGGTGATCTGATCCTCGTGGATTTCGGAACCGCCACGACCTTTGACGTGGTTGCAAGCGACGGTGCCTATGTGGGTGGCGCCATTGCACCCGGTGTCAATCTGAGCCTCGAGGCGCTGCACATGGCCGCCGCCGCGCTGCCGCATGTGGACATTTCCAAACCGCAGCGCGTAGTGGGCACCAACACCGTGGCCTGCATGCAATCGGGTGTCTTCTGGGGTTATGTCGGGCTGGTGCGCGAGATCTGCGACCGCATCAAGGCCGAACGGGACCGCGAGATGCAGGTGATCGGGACCGGTGGCCTCGCCCCTTTGTTCCAGCAGGCGGTTGCTCTATTTGACGCCTACGAAGATGACCTCACGATGCATGGCCTGACGGTCATCCACCAATACAACAAGGATCAGGCCAGCGCATGAGCCAAGACCGATTGATTTACCTGCCGCTCGGCGGCGCGGGCGAAATTGGCATGAACGCCTATGTCTATGGCTATGGTGCGCCCGACGAGGAGCGGCTGATCCTCGTTGATCTCGGCGTCACCTTTCCCGATATGGACGGCACGCCCGGGGTGGATCTGATCCTGCCCGATATCAGCTGGCTGGCCGAGCGGGCGGACCGGCTTGAGGCGATTTTCATCACCCATGCGCATGAGGACCATATCGGCGCCGTGCCGCATCATTATCGCGCGCTGAACGCGCCGGTTTATGCGCGGGCGTTCTCGGCCAATATCGCGCGCCGCAAGATGGATGAACACGGGCTGCCCGAGGATGCCGTTCGCACGGCCTCGCCCTGGCCCGAGGTGATCGAGGCGGGCCCCTTCACGGTGGGATTTCTGCCGGTGTCGCACTCGATCCCCGAAAGCGGGTCACTGATCCTTGACACACCGGCGGGCCGTCTGATCCACACCGGGGATTTCAAGCTGGATGCGGCTCCGGTGGTGGGCGAACCCTTTGACCCCGAACTTTGGGCCGAGGTCAGCAAACCGGGTGTGCGTGCGCTGATCTGTGATTCCACCAACGTGTTTTCGACCCATGCGGGCCGGTCCGAATCCGAGCTTGGCCCGAATATCGAAAAGCTGGTGGCCGAGGCCGACGGCATGGTCGTTGCCACCACCTTTGCGTCGAACGTGGCCCGTTTGAAGACGCTGGCCGAGGCGGGCCGGGCTGCAGGACGCTCGATCGTCCTGATGGGGCGGGCGATGCGCCGGATGATCGAGGTTGCGGTCGAGACCGGGGTGCTTGGAGATTTCCCGTCCGTGGTCAGCGCCGAGGACGCGCGGGACATTCCCCGCGCCAACCTCATGCTGCTGGTCACCGGCAGCCAGGGCGAACGCCGTGCAGCGAGCGCCCAGCTGGCGCGCGGCAAGTACCAGGGGATCGAGTTGAAAGAGGGTGATCTCTTTCTCTTTTCGTCCAAGACCATTCCCGGCAACGAAAAGGGTGTGATCCGCGTCATCAACCAGCTGAGCGAGATGGGCGTGGATGTGGTGGATGACAGCAGCGGGCTTTACCACGTGTCGGGCCACGCCAACCGCCCGGATCTGGAACGGCTCCACAGCATCGTGCGGCCGCAGATTCTGGTGCCGATGCATGGCGAACACCGGCATCTGCGCGCGCATGCAAAACTGGGCGAGGCGGCCGGCATCTCGAGCATAATCGCGGTGAACGGCACCATGCTGGACCTGGCCGGCAATGCGCCGCGCGTAGTGGATTATGTCGAAACCGGGCGCACTTATCTGGACGGCTCGGTGCAGGTTGGGGCGCTCGACGGTGTCATTCGCAACCGGATCCGGATGGCGCTGAACGGGCATGTGGTCGTCACGGTGATCCTTGATGAAGAGGATGAACCGCTGGGCGAGGCCTGGTGCGAGACGGTGGGTCTGCCTGAGACGGGGCAGTCGAATGCGCCGCTGGTCGAGGTGCTGGAAGAAGACCTGAGCCAGTTTCTGATGCGCGCTGAGACGAAGACACTGTCCGATGACGGCCATATTGAAGACGGGCTGCGGCGCGTTGCGCGCCAGACGTCGCTCTCTGAGATCGGCAAGAAGCCCGAAGTCACCGTGATTGTCAGCCGCCTGCGCTGACGCCCGGCGCTTGCGCGAACGCCGTGCCTGTTCCGGGCTCAGCGGCGCGGGCTGTTGCGGTGTCCCCGGAGGGACAAGACGGCCAAAACGGTCCGTCAGGCGGGGGCGTCAGCCGGCCCGCCGTTGATCAAAGCTCAGCGCGATGAAGCTTGGCAGATGGTCCCCCATGCCCGTTGTCCGTGCGTCCGATTTCGCGTCGGTGCGATTGCTGCCCGAGCGGCTTTCGGTCTTGGAAGGTTTGCGGCTGCGGCTGGATTTTCCACGCGCTGGTTTTGTCTCTTCTGCGGCGGGCTCGGCCTCGGCTTTGGGCGCGTCGTCTTTCTTCTTCTCGGCGGGCTTGATCGGGTTCTCAACGCGCGGGATCCCCTTTTGCACAAGCTTTTCAATGGCATCGAGGTTCTTTTCGTCGCGCTTCGCGCAGATCATCATCGCCTTGCCATCACGTCCGGCCCGACCGGTCCGGCCGATGCGGTGCACGTAGTCTTCGGCATGGCTTGGCACGTCGTAGTTAAACACATGGCTGACCGAAGGCACATCGAGCCCGCGCGCTGCCACGTCCGAGGCCACGAGCAATTTCAACGTCCCGTCGCGGAACGCATCCAAGGTCTTCATCCGCTGGCTCTGGTCCAGATCGCCATGGATCGGCGCCGCGTCATATCCGTATTTCTTCAATGACTTCGCGCAGATATCCACATCCGTCTTACGGTTGCAGAAGATGATGGCATTGGTGCAGGCGTCGCCTTCGGCATCGATCAGTGCGCGCAGCAGGCGACGCTTTTCGCTGGCCTCGCGGTCGCGGCGCGAGCCTTTGAACATCACCACGCCCTGTTCGATGTTTTCCGAGGTTGTCGCCTGACGGGCGACCTCGATCCGTTCGGGTGCGGACAGGAACGTGTCGGTGATCCGTTCGATCTCGGGCGCCATGGTCGCCGAGAAAAACAGCGTCTGCCGCGTGAAGGGTGTCAGCGAGAAGATCCGTTCAATATCAGGGATAAAGCCCATATCGAGCATGCGGTCGGCTTCGTCGACCACCATGATCTGCACGCCCGTAAGCAGCAGTTTGCCGCGTTCGAAATGATCCAGAAGCCGCCCCGGTGTCGCGATCAGAACGTCGACGCCGCGATCAATGAGCTGCTCCTGCTCCTTGAACGACACGCCTCCGATCAGAAGTGCCTTGGTCAGCTTGAGATGCTGGGAATAGGCGTCGAAATTCTCTGCCACCTGTGCGGCAAGCTCGCGCGTCGGGCAGAGCACCAGGCTGCGTGGCATGCGCGCCCGTGCGCGCCCGCGTGCGAGCATGGTGATCATTGGCAGGGTGAAGCTCGCCGTTTTGCCGGTGCCCGTTTGAGCGATGCCGAGCACGTCGCGGCCTTCCAGCGCGGGCGGGATCGCTCCGGCCTGGATCGGCGTCGGCGTCTCGTAACCGGCGTCTTGAACTGCTTGCAGCACCTTAGGATTAAGGTTCAGATCCGAAAACTTTGTCATATGTATCCGTCTTTCGCGGACACTGTCTCGGCCCGCACGTCTGGCAGTCAGCCGGGCCCGTGCGGCCTGCGCACGTCGCGCATGCGGCTTTCATCGGAGCATGTAGCAGGGCCATACCGTTCCGTCAAATCGACGTGAGGACAAATCCGCATAAACCCTTTGATCCATCACCCAAAATGGGCCCGGACCTTGGTATCGAGATCAAGGTCACAGACCCGCAAGAGACCCTCGCCCGCAAGAAGGGCGCGATGAGCGGCTGTGTCAGCGGCGACCTCGTCAAAAAAACTGCGCAGGGCACGTTCGCCATTCTGCGCTGCGAGCGTGCGAAACAGGGTGTGCGGATTGATGGGCCCAAGCTTGGAGGAGGGCCCGTGGCGAAGCTCGGCGCGATATGACCCCTTGGCCAGACGATAGTCATAAGCTGCGCGCCAGGCCTCCCAACTTGGTGCGTGGTGATGCAGAAGGCTCAGGCCCGGCTGCCAGACCATCCCCGGATTTTCCACATCGCCCTGGCGGATGTTGTGAATGCGAAAGCTGATATCGGGCAGGCCGGTCCGGGCAAACAGCTTGCCTTCGACATGGCTGAGAAAGCCGCCGCGCAAATAGCGCCCGTAGGCCGGGTAGAGCCGGTCCACGAGCCGCTCGCGCTCCGGACCGCGCGGGATGTGCCGTTTGTACGCGGTGCCACCCCCGGCCAGCAGCTCATCAGGGAAGACGCGGAGGCAAAGCGCGTCCGGCGCAAGCGCGCCGAGCAGCGCGGCGATGTTGCCTTCGGGGCAGAGGAATTCGTCCACATCGATATGCGCAAGCCACGTCACGTCCGCCTTGCGCGCATAGGTGTATGTGGCGTTATGTGTCTGACGCACCTGGTGTTTTTCGGGCGCCTTGCGTCCGCGCTGGCGCCACCAGGCCGCATCGCAGCGGGTCACACGGATCTTGGGATGCGCCTTGAGCCGATCATGAGTGTGGGCCGATGGCAACTCTGCATCCGGTGCGTCGAGATAGAGGAAAAGCCGATGCGCCCCGAGATCGAGGTGATGGGCCGCAAAGGCCAGGACATCCGCATCCGCTGCCTTCACTGTGGCGACGATCCCCCAGGTTGGTGAGGTCGCGCTCAGATCATCATCTCCTTGGTCGCGGTGAGGCGGACCTCGGGGTAGTCACGCTCGATCCGGTCGATATCCCATTGCAGGCGGGTGAGATAGACGATGTCGCCGTCATGATCATGGGCGATGTGCTGTTTGTTGGCGTTGACAAATCTGTCGACCACCAGCTTGTCACCGCTGGCCCAGCGGGCCGAGGTGAATTGCGACTGCTCGAACCGGACGGGGAGGCCGTATTCCATCTCGATCCGGCTGGCGAGCACCTCGAATTGCAGCTGTCCGACCACGCCGACAATGAACCCCGACCCGATCGAGGGCTTGAAAACCTTTGCCGCGCCTTCTTCGGCAAATTGCATCAGGGCCTTTTCCAGATGCTTGGCCTTCATCGGATCGCCGGCGCGCACGCCTTGCAGCAATTCCGGCGCAAAGCTCGGGATACCTGTAACACGCAAAGGTTCGCCTTCGGTTAATGTATCGCCGATGCGCAGCTGACCGTGGTTCGGGATGCCGATGATGTCGCCGGCCCAGGCCTCGTCGGCAAGTTCGCGGTCGCTGGCGAGGAACAGCACAGGGTTCGAAATCGCCATCGGTTTCTTCGACCGGACATGGGTCAGTTTCATGCCGCGTTTGAAATGCCCCGAAGCCATGCGGACAAAGGCCACGCGGTCGCGGTGCTTGGGATCCATGTTTGCCTGGACTTTGAAGACAAAGCCGGAAACCTTTGTTTCTTCTGGCGAAATCTGGCGCGGCTCGGCGCTTTGTATCTGTGGCTCGGGGCCGAAGCTGCCGATGCCATCCATCAGTTCCTTGACGCCGAAGGAGTTGATGGCCGAGCCGAACCAGATCGGCGTCAGGGTCCCGTCGAGCAGCGCCTGATGGTCCATCGCGGGCAGCAGCTCGCGCGCCATCTCAAGCTCTTCGCGCAGCTGTTCCAGCAGCGCTTCGGGCACGTGTTCGGCAAGTTTCGGATCGTCCAACCCATTGATTTCAATGGTTTCCGCGACCTTGTTGCGGTCGGCGCGGTCCATCAACTCGAGCCGGTCACGGAGCAGATCGTAACAGCCCAGAAAGTCGCGCCCCATGCCGATCGGCCATGATGCCGGGGTCACGTCGATCGCGAGGTTCTCCTGAATTTCGTCAATGATCTCAAAGACATCCCGGCTCTCGCGGTCCATCTTGTTGCAGAAGGTCAGGATCGGCAGATCGCGCAGGCGGCAGACCTCGAACAGCTTGCGGGTCTGGCT
>JBCCVT010000102.1:0-9629 GCA_039195015.1 Pseudomonadota bacterium | reverse complement strand
GCGTTTAGTCTCTCAAGCTTTCTTCACGCAGACCGTCGGCCAGCAGGTTCAAACCAAGAACCAGACTAAGCAGTGCCAGGGCGGGCGGACGCGCAGGATGCAGATAGATCGACAAGAGCTTGCGGCCTTCGTTGATCGTGGATCCCCAATCCGGGCTTTCCGGTGGCAGCCCCAGACCGAAGAAGCCCAAGGTTCCCAAAAGGATCGTGGTATAGCCAATGCGCAGGCAGAAATCGACGATCAGCGGCCCGCGTGCATTGGGCAGGATCTCCCAAAGCATGATGTACCAGGGCCCCTCGCCACGGGTTTGCGCCGCGGCCACATAGTCGCGTGTCTTGATGTCGAGCGCGAGGCCTCGGACGATACGGAAAACCGTGGGCGAGTTCACGAACACCACCGACACAAACACAACCAGGATCCCGCCTGGAATGTCGAAGAGATCAAGGATGCTCGGAAGCACACTGACCTTCGTCCCTGCCTCGGAGATAAGCGACAGGTACAGCCAGATCATCACGCCCAGCACGCCCACCAGTAGCGGCGTGCGAAAGTTTGGCTGCGTGTAGTAGCGCGAATTCAGCAACACGCCCACAAAGATGATCGGGAAGACGAAGAGGACGGTCGCCATGTAGTTCGGCACACCCGTCGCCACGATCTCGGGCGTCACCAGCAAGTAGAACAGCAGGATCACCGGGAAAGCGAGGATCAGGTTCGCGAGGAAAGACAGGAACGTGTCCAGACGCCCGCCATAATAGCCTGCCGGCAGGCCCAGCGTGATCCCCACCATAAAGGCAAAGAGCGTCGCAAGCGGAGCGATCTGAACGACCACCCAAGCGCCGCTGACCATGCGGCTGAAGACGTCCCGCGCAAGGTTGTCGCCCCCCAGCAGGTAATAGGCATAGTCTCCTTCCTCGGCGCCCCGCAGGGGCGTGCCGGGCACCTTGTTCTTCATGCCCGAAACCTGCGACAGCGGGTCATGGGTCACGATGAGGTCTAGCGCTCCGAAAAGCCCGGTGAAGACCCAGAACATGACGAGGCCAAAGCCGATCATGCCGATGGGGCTGTCAAAGAGCTTGCCGTAAAGTCCAAGGCGCCGTTTGAACGCAATGGAGCAGGCGAAGAGAATGATCAGCGCCACCCATACCGAGGTGAACTGATAGAAAATGCGGCCCAGGATTTCGGCCCAACCGATCGGTTCCATATCTCAGCCCTCCCTTACGATATGCGAATGCGCGGGTTGAGATAGACGTAACCGATATCCGATATCAGCTGCGTCAGCAGAACCACGACGACCGAGACAACCGAAACTGCAAGCAGCAGCTCGATATCGTTGTTGCCGGCGGCCTGCACCAGCACCCAGCCGAAGCCCTTGTAGTTAAAGAGCGTCTCGACGATGACCACACCGTTCAGGAGCCACGGCACCTGGAGCATGATCACCGTAAAGGGGGCGATCAGCGCGTTGCGGAGCGCGTGTTTCAAGACGATGTTGTGGAACGACACACCCTTGAGCCGGGCGGTTCGGATGTACTGCGCTGTCATCACCTCGGTCATCGAAGCGCGCGTCATCCGCGCGATGTATCCCATGCCGTATAGCGATATCGTCAGGACCGGCAGGAAGAAATTGCCAAAGGTCGCGTCTTCCATCGCGCTTGTTGCCGTGCCTTTGAACCATTTGAGCCCAACGGCGGAGGAGGCAAAGACGGCGATGAAAATCACGCCCGACACATATTCCGGCGTGGCGGTTGTGATGATGGAAAAGGTGGATAGGGACCGGTCCATGGGCGAGCCTTCCTTCATGCCCGCCAGGACGCCCACAATCAGCGCCATGGGCACCATGAGAAGCAATACAAAGCCCATCAGCTTGCCCGTCAGGCCCAGCCTGACCAGAACGATGCTGCCCACATCATCCTTGAAGACGGTGGAATAACCCCAGTCGCCTTGTAGGATGCCGCAGAAGCGCGGCGACTCGGCCGCCAACTCGGCGGTCACGACGCCGCGGATGCAGCGCCCGCTCACACCGTCGTCGGCCTCACGAGTCCAGCCCGGCAGGACACCGAGCCATTGACCGTACTTGACCGGCAAAGGCTGCAAGTACCCGTTGCTGTCAAGCCAGCTGTTCACGGCCTCATCCGACATCCGGAAGTTGCCCTGCGTCTTGGCCAGCTTTTCAAGATTGGGAAAGAGGTTTGTCAGGAAGAACACGACGAAGGTCAGGCATAGTGCCGTCAGCAACATCACGCCTGATCTGCGTAATATGAATAGTCCCATTTGGTCCCCTGTTGGTCAGGCTTCGGTCTGGCCCGCTTCGCGCGAACGCTTATCGTGGCTCCGGCCCTTGTCAGACCGGCAGGGCGGGGCCGAGAACGGCCCGGCCCCAATTGGATTACGCGGCGAACCCCCACTTGTAGTGATGGTGCTCAAAGGCCACATGCATGTCCGTGCCCACCAGCCCTTCGCGCGCGTGACGGTAAAGCGAGCGCCAGAAAGGCTGGATTGTCACGCCTTCCTCCTGAATGAGCGCCTGACCCTTGGCCGAGATCTCGCGGCGTTTGTCGGCGTCTGCGATCGACAACGCTTCCTCAAGAAGCGCATCGAATTCCGCACTGGCCCACCCGAATTCGTTCCAGGCCTCGCCAGAGCGATAGGCCAGCGCCCAGATCTGCACACCCAGCGGGCGGTGGTTCCAGTTTGTTGAGCTGTAGGCGTATTTCGTCCAGTCGTTCCAGAAAGTCGATCCCGGCAGCACCGTGCGGCGCACCTTGAACCCCGCATCGCGCAACTGGGCGGCTACGGCGTCGGTCGTATTGCGGCGCCAGTCGTCGTCGATGGACAAGAGCTCGTGCTCGAAATCCAGCATGCCCGCTTCTTCCATCAGTGCCTTGGCGCCTGCAGGATCGGCTGTTTGCGCTGGCAATTCGGCGTATTCAGGATGGATCGGGCCCACATGGTGGTTTTCCGCGACTGCGCCACGACCGCCGTAGCCAAGCTCAAGGCAGACCGCATTGTCGACGGCCATCTGCAGCGCTTTTCGGACCCGTTTGTCGGCATAAGGTGTCGTGCCGTTTACGTCGGCCAACTGGTTGGGTCGGATCACCACCGTGCCCATGGTCACAACTTCGGACTGCACGTATCCGAGCCCATCCAAAACGTCGATGAACTCTCCTACGGATTCGTGCAGAACGTCGACTTCGTCCGCTTCCATTGCGGCCACCCAGGCCGAAGGATCGGTGCCGAAATCGATGTATTCGATGCTGTCGAGATACGGACCGCCCACAACATCGGTGCCCCACCAGCTGTGGTCTTCGTGGCGCACCAGTGTGCATTTCACACCAACTTCCAGAACGTCGATGCGGTAGGGTCCGGTGCCAATGTTTGCAGTGTGATCTTCGTTCTGGAATGAAGCATGCGTGATCGCCGACGGGTAATCCGACATGCCCGCGATCAGCGAAATGTCGGGCTTGGGCAGATTAAGCCGCACCGTGTGCGTGTCGACCACCTCGATCCCGCCTTCCAGCGCTTGGCCGGTGGCCTCGTCGACCAGTGTCGCAAAACGCCCGGCCATCGAGTTCCCTTCGACCGACTTGTCGCACCAGCCAGCGATGTTGCGGGCGACGTCTTCGGCGGTAAACGCATCGCCGTTGCTCCATGTCACACCCTGACGGACGCTCAGAGTGTAAACGGTGGCGTCTTCGTTGATTTCCCAGCTGTCCAGCAGCATGCCGCGAAACGTCCCGTCGGAGTTATACTCGACGAGGTATTCCAGCGTGCCGCGGCTTTGATTGCCCATTTCGGACCAGTCATAGGTGCGCGGATCTTTCAGGGCGCGCACGCTCATCTGCATGCGCAGTGTTCCACCATCCTGGGCCTGGCCGCTGGCTCGTACCGGATTGCTCAGTCCGATCATGCCGTAGGCGGCCGTGGCGGTCACACCCAGCATCGTTGCACGCGTCAGAAATTCGCGCCGGCCGAGTTTGCCTTCGGTGAATTCCCGTGCATGCATCCTGGCAGCCCAGTGAATGGGCTTGCCATTGATGGTTTCGGGTTTCATTCCAGTCTCCCTGTCATTCGACTGCGGGGCTGTTGGCGTCTCAACCGGGCGAATCCGGTGGCGCTCGGGCTGTTTGGTTTTTGGTCTAGGTTTGCCCCCATGGGTCCATTCCGCATGAGAAATCCGGACGCGTCAACGATTGCTTTCGTCATTTGATGGTTCTTTTGCGACATCTGCCTTGTCAGAAAGCGACAAGGCCCGGGTCATGAGGCGGTTCTGACCAGTGTGGCTTCGGGTGTCTGTTGCCGCAGTTTGGTCGGCGGAAGGCCGGTGTGGTGCTGCACAAACCGGGTGAAATATGCGGCGCTGCGAAACCCGAGCTGGCCTGCGATCGCCTGCACTGGCGCATCGCTGTCCAAGAGCGTGCCGCGTGTTGCATGCAGGATCCGTTCGGTCAGGAGCGCGGCAGCCGTCCGCCCGGTCTCGGCCCGACAGACGCGGGTCAGATGGGTGGGTGTGACGTCCAGGGCTTCGGCGTAGTCCGCCATCACCGCGCCAGTGCGATATTGCGCGACTATGCGGTCGGCATATGCACTTATCAGGCGATGCCCGGCCGACCGGCGCACCGGTTTGGGCAATTCAGCCGTTTGCCGATGCAGCCAGATACAGATCAACTCGCAATACGCGGTCAACGCCTCAACTGACATCAAACGCCCGGCACCTTGTTCACGGCTGACAGCATCGAGCAGCGCCACCAGCTCGGCCTGCGGGCCCACCTCGCGGATGCGCAGATGCAGCGGCACGGACGGCAGGTTGAAGCGCAAGCCGCGCGGCATTACCAGCGCCTGTGCAAAGCCCTGCCGCCCGAGGTCGATCGAAAACAGATGGCGGGCTGGCACGAAAACCGCGTTGTGAATTCCGACCCCGCGCCGTTTGCCATCCAAAAGCGCCAGTCCCTGGCCCTTGGTGATCCAGATCAGCAGGTGATCGTCACGGTCATGGGCAAGAGTGGTTTCCCACGCGCCGCGGCGCGACAGCGCCGCGAGTGTCACCAGCCGCGCGGCGGGGCGATCCTTGCGCATGAACGAGGGCAGACCCGGCATATATCGAAGAAAGACGTAATTTTGATCGAATTGCACGCAAATTGTGTTAACGCCGGTTGATTATGTGCAAGGCCGCCTATGCGTCAGGTCGGATTGCGTGCCAGTCCCGCATCTTTGACCGGAACCAGGTGCGTTGCCGTTTGGCAAATTGACGGGTCGAGATGCTGGCGGCGTCGCGGGCGGCATCGAGTGTGATCTCGCCGCGCAGATGCCGCGTCAGTTCGGGCACGCCGATGGCTCGGAATGCGGGCAAGCGCGCGTCGTAGTGCGGAAGCATCTCGGCGACTTCAGCAAGTGCGCCATCTTGGATCATGTTTTCAAAACGTCGGGCGATCCGGTCGTTGAGCCAGTCCTTGTCGCATTCCATCACCAGCGGCACCGCATCCGAGAGCGGCAGGGTAGGCGGCGGCGTGCTAGCCTGCCACGCTGCAATTGATCGACCCGTGGCGCGTTGCACTTCCCACGCGCGTTGGACGCGGGCGCGATTTCGTACATCGATGCCTGCGCGCGTTCCGCGGTCAAGCGCGCCGAGCATCGTGTCGAGAGGCAGCGCATCTGCTTCGGTCCGGATCTCGGCCGGGATCGACGGAATCTCGGCCATGCCGACCGTGAGCGTACGAAAGTAGAGCCCGGTTCCGCCTACGATGATCAGACGCTCAGGTCGCGCCAGCAATGGCACGACCTCGCGTAGCCAATGGCCCGCGCTGTAACGCTCGCGCCAGTTCACGTGACCATAGAGATGATGGGGCGCCAGCGCCTCTTCCTCTGCATTCGGGCGGGCAGTGACAATGCGCCAGCAGGCATAGACCTGGCTGGCATCCGCATTGACGATGATCCCACCGTCGCGGCGCGCGATCGCCAGCGCCAGCGCGGACTTGCCGGACGCGGTCGGCCCCGCGATCAGCACCGGACGGTCTGCCGCAATCTTGGGCAGTTGATCGATCAGCCCCATCAGGATGGACTCTTGGGCATCGGCAGTCGCACGCAAATGTCCGGCTGCCGCATTGAACCCGGCGCCGAATTGTTTCAAGTTGCGCGAAAATAAACCCGGGCCGCAGCGGAGCGCAACATGACCTCTTCCCTCCATTCCGACACCGTCACCGAGCCCTCCGCCCCACGAGAACCGCAAGGCGGCACGCCGTCCACCACCTATAAGCGGGTCATGCTGAAGATTTCTGGCGAAGCGCTGATGGGGGATCAGGGGTTCGGGCTGCACCCGCCCACGGTTCAACGGGTCGCGGATGAGGTGAAGTCGGTGCACGATTTGGGGGTCCAGATCTGCATGGTGATCGGCGGCGGCAACATCTTTCGCGGGCTGTCGGGCTCAGCCCAGGGGATGGAACGCACCACGGCCGATTATATGGGGATGCTGGCCACCGTCATGAACGCGCTGGCGATGCAATCGGCGCTTGAGGCGATGGGGGTGTTCACGCGGGTGATCAGCGCAATCCGCATGGATGAGGTGGCTGAACCCTATATCCGGCGCCGCGCGGTGCGACACCTCGAAAAGAGCCGGGTCTGCATCTTTGCCGCCGGCACCGGAAACCCCTATTTCACGACCGACACCGCCGCGACGTTGCGGGCCAACGAGATGTCATGCGAGGCGATCTTCAAAGGCACCAAGGTGGATGGTGTTTACGACAAAGATCCCAAGAAGTTTGCCGATGCAAAGCGCTATGACGAGGTCAGCTATGACGATTGTCTGGCCAAACGGCTTGGCGTCATGGATGCAAGCGCCATCGCGCTTGCCCGTGACAACAACCTTCCGATCATCGTGTTTTCACTGGACGAACCCGGTGGCTTTCGGGGAATTCTGGCGGGCAGAGGGACTTATACGAAAGTTCAGGGCTGACACTTCAGCCACCGCGATCTTTCGCGTTCCGTGTTCGGCGATGAGATATGGCGTCTGGGTGTGCTCCGGTCTCGAACCAATCCGAACACCATCTGCTCTGACAACGGCAATGCGGTACAGCGCACGGTGCGGGCCGTTTTCTGCCCATCTTGACCAGACAAGCCCTATACTTTCGGCGCGGCGGACGGTTATAAGCCCTTGAAAACTTATGGGGGGTCCATGTCAGACGAATTCATGCTCGACACCGATGATCTGGAGCGGCGTATGGATGGCGCGATGAGCGCGCTCAGGACCGAATTCGCCTCATTGCGGACAGGGCGGGCGAGCGCGTCCATGCTCGAACCCGTGACGGTCGAAGCCTATGGGCAGCGCACGCCGATCAACCAGGTGGGCACCGTGAATGTGCCCGAACCGCGCATGGTCACTGTGAATGTCTGGGACAAATCCATGGTGGGCGCGGTCGAAAAGGCGATCCGCGAAAGTGGTCTGGGCATCAACCCGCAGCTCAACGGCACGATCATCATGTTGCCGATCCCGGAGCTGAATGAAGAGCGCCGCCGCGAACTCAGCAAGGTGGCCGGTCAGTACGCGGAAAACGCGCGGATCGCGATCCGAAACATCCGGCGCGATGGCATGGATCAGGTCAAGAAGGCCAAGGCCGATGGTATTTCAGAAGACGACCAGAAGTTCTGGGAAGGCGAAGTGCAGGACCTCACCGACAAGATGATCACGGCAGTGGATCAGGCGCTCGATACAAAGCAATCCGAAATCATGCAGGTCTGACCGGGCTCATTCATGGATCAAAGCGCACCCCCCGCGACGCCGCCATTCACGCCTGTTCCTAATGGGCCACGCCATGTGGCGATCATCATGGACGGCAACGGGCGGTGGGCACAGGCCCGCGGCCGACCACGGCTCTTTGGGCACCACGCCGGCGCGCGCCGGGTGCGCGAAGTGGTCAAGGCGGCGCCTGATCTGGGTATCCGCTACCTCACGATCTTCGCCTTCTCGACCGAGAACTGGAAACGCACGCAGGTCGAGGTCGCTGGCCTCATGAGCCTCTTTCGTCGCTACATCTCCAAGGAGGCGCGTGCGCTGGATGCCGAAGACGTACGGGTGCGGTTTATCGGCGATCGCGTCAAGCTCGACAGCAAACTGATCGGCCTGATGGACGAGCTTGAAGGCGTGACGGAAAAGAACACGCGGGTCAATCTGACAATAGCGCTGAACTATGGTGGCCGGGACGAGGTTGCGCGCGCCTCCCGTCGTCTGGCCGAGGAGGTGGCAGCGGGCCGCCTTGCGCCGGAAGATGTCGATGAGGAAACTCTGCCGCGATTTCTCGACACACATGTTCTGCCCGACCCGGATCTGGTCATCCGCACCAGTGGCGAGGCACGCATATCGAACTTTCTGCTCTGGCAGTCGGCCTATTCGGAATACGAATTTGTCGACACACTATGGCCGGATTTCTCGGCCGCGGAATTGGCCCGGCTGTGCCAGAGCTACAGCGCCCGCGATCGCAGGTTCGGTGCTGTCCTGGTATGAGCTCGAGCGGGCGATGGGGGGATCTGGCGGTCCGTATTGGCTCCGCCGCAATCCTGATCCTGATCGGTTTTGGGGCCGTGGTTACAGGCGGGTTGGTGTTTCACCTGCTCGTAGCCCTGTGCGTCGGCCTGATGGTTTGGGAATTGGCGCGTATCCTTGACCCACAGGCGCGCGCGGCGGCGGTACAACTGGCGGTGCTGGCGACGATTGCTGTGGGCACCGCGATCTATCTGCCTGCCAACTTTGCCTTTCCAATTCTGATCGCGCCCGCGCTTGTCGGGATCAGTCAGCTTTCGCAGAACAAATGGCTCTTTGCAGCATACATGGCGGCTATCACACTGGCTGGATTCGCAATGATGTCCATGCGCGACGGTTCAGGTTTGGTCTGGATGCTGTGGCTGATGCTTGTAGTCATAGCAACTGATGTCGCCGGATATTTCGCGGGCAAGGCGTTCGGTGGTCCGAAGTTTATGCCGAGGATCAGCCCCAAGAAAACGTGGTCAGGAACGTCAGCAGGTTGGGCGGCGGCGGCGGTGGTCGGAAGCGGGTTCATGATCCAACTGGGTGCGGGGATTGGCCTTGTCCTCGTATCGGTGGCTGTATCCTTTGCTGCGCAGTTGGGGGACATCGCGGAAAGCGCGATCAAAAGGTACGCCGGAGTAAAGGATGCCAGCGCGCTCATCCCCGGGCACGGAGGCCTGATGGACCGTTTCGATGGGTTGATGGCGGCGGCCTTGTTCGTTCTACTGACCGCACAGCTCACGGGGTATCCGCCGGTGCGGATAGACTAAGCCATGCGTCGCATCACCATCCTGGGCGCCACCGGGTCGATTGGCCAGAACACGATCGATCTGATCGCCCGCGCACCAGATCTTTATCACGTCGTAGCATTGACCGGCGGCGGCAATATTGACCAACTGGCCGAGGACGCGATCCGACTGAGGGCAGATTTGGCCGTAACGGCCTATGAGGACCGTCTTGATGACTTGCGCGCGGCACTCACAGGCTCAGATGTCGAGGCCGCGGCGGGGGCATCGGCTCTGATCGAGGCCGCAAATCGCCCCGCCGACTGGGTGATGTCGGCCATTGTCGGCGCGGCGGGGCTCGCGCCCGGGCTTGCGGCGTTGGAACACGGCGCGACGCT
>JBCCVT010000101.1:0-9698 GCA_039195015.1 Pseudomonadota bacterium | reverse complement strand
GGTCGAACGCGATCGCAACCAGACCGAATTCCGGCGATCCTTTGAAGACTACCTTGCGATCACGGCCAACGAGGAACGTGTCGAGACCGGCCGCGCCGAGTTCCGCAACCGTGCCAGCCTGCTTGGTCAGATCGAGGCGCGCTATGGAGTTCCGCCGCAGATCGTTGTCGCGATCTGGGGTGTCGAGAGCCGATATGGCACCCGCCGCGGCGATGTGCCGGTCATATCCGCCACGGCAACGCTCGCCTATGATGGGCGGCGCGGCGCGTTCTTTGAACAACAGCTGATCGCGGCGTTGCGGATCCTCGAGCGCGGAGACGTAACGCCGGACCGCATGACCGGCAGCTGGGCCGGAGCGATGGGTCACACACAGTTCATTCCGACCTCATACGAGACGTTTGCGGTCGACTTTCAGGGTGACGGTCGGCGTGACATCTGGTCGGATGATCCGACGGATGCTTTGGCATCGGCCGCCGCCTATCTCAGCCGATCAGGTTGGCGGCGGGGTCAGCCCTGGGTCACGGAAGCCTTGCCGGGCACATCCGGCGGATCCGTGTTGCAGCCGCAATCCCCCGGTCCAAGCTTTCGCGTCTACGGCAATTTCAATGTGATCAAGCGTTACAACAATTCCGACAGCTATGCGTTGGCGGTCGGATATCTCGCGAACCGGATCGCCGGGGAGGGGCCGCTGCGGACCGCCTTTGGTCCAGATGCCACCGGGCTGACCCAAGATGACCGCAAAGAGCTGCAGGAGCGTCTGACCCGCGCTGGATATGACACCGGTGGTACCGACGGAGTGATTGGCCCCCGCAGCCAGGGCGCGATTGCAGCCTATCAGCGGAACAACGCTTTGGCGGCCACAGGACGCCCCTCACCAGAGTTGCTGGCCCGGCTAAGGTAACGCACGTTGGTTGTTTTGGGTCGCGCGACTGCTCTAGAACAGCGGGCCGTATTTCCAGTTGTCGGCGTCCGGCGTGACCTCATCCAGATCATAGCCGGCACTCTGTAGACGTTTGGCGATGGCCAACCCGTCCTTCGCCGCCTGATCGACAAAGCTGCGCCCCAGTTCTTCGTCCTGCGCGATGCCGTGGCTCCGCATCAGGTTCAGACCGTGGTTCAACCGCCCGACCGGATCGCCCGCCTCGGCGGCGCGGCGGTCCCATTCGGCTGAGGCATCGGGGTTGTACTCGCCGCCGAGGCCGTTGTTTTCAAGCTGGCTCATCCAGGTCATTGCCTTGGTATAGCCCGCCTCGGCGCAGCGTTTTGTGAGTTTGCGCGCAAGTTCGAAATTGTCGTTCTTGGTGACGTTGATGCCCAGAGAACATGTGACGGAATCAATAAGCCCCATCTCGATCTTGCGCGTCAGCATCTCACGCCCGGTATCCTGCGGGTTAAGAATGCCCAGGTCATCCTCGACCGTGACGGGCGGGTCTGCATGCGCCGCGCTCATCAGGGCGATCAGGGCAAGCGTTGTGAGCAGTGTGTGCAAATCGGCATCCTCCGCGATTGAAAGTTACCATTCAGCGCGGGCCGGGTCACCTCGACTTAGGTCGCGGCGCGTAGTCATGGTTCGGCGCGCGTTGAACCGCTTGGCCTGCGTGCGGGTGCGCGGTTAGTCTTTTGCCATGAATATCTATGGCTTCGACCACATCGTGCTGTGTGTCCGCAACGTGCAGGCATCGCTTGCCTTTTACCAAGATGTCCTGGGGATGGAGGGGCGCGAGGAGCGCGCCGGCAAGTGGTCTTTGCATTTCGGTTCCAACAAGATCAGCCTGCAGGCTGCGACGAATGCTCCGCGCCTTGCCGAAAAGACCGTGCCCGGCAGCGGCAATTTCTGCGTTCTGACCGATCTGGATATGGAAGATGTCGTCGCCCGGCTGCGGTCGAACAATGTTGAAATCATCGAAGGCCCTGCGAAAAAGTCGGGCGCTGTGGGACCCATAATGTCGGTCTATTTCCGCGATCCCGATGGCAACCTTGTCGAGGTCAGCAACAAGATCTCTTGAACGCCGTCTTGCGATGAAGGCGTGAAGGCCGGCATGCCGACGGGTTAGCGCGTCAGGTCCTTCATCCCGGTCTCGAGCCCGGCCAGCGTCATCGGCACCATTCGATCGTCAAAGAGCTCGCGGATCATCTGGATCGAGTGGGTGTAGCCCCAGTATTTCTCGGGAATCGGGTTGATCCAGAGGTTTGACGCCCATTGTTCGCGCGCGCGCCCCAGCCAGACCTGACCGGCCTCGGCGTTCCAATGCTCGTTTGCGCCGCCGGGATACGCGATCTCGTAGGGCGACATCGAGGCATCGCCGACAAAGATGCATTTGTAGTCCGGTCCATAAGTGCGCAGCACCTCATGCGTTGGGATCTGCGCGTCCCAGCGACGTCGGTTATCGCGCCAGACGCCTTCGTAGAGGCAGTTGTGAAAGTAGAAATATTCCAGATGCTTGAACTCTGCCCGAGCGGCGGAAAAGAGCTCTTCAACCACCTTCACATGCGGGTCCATCGAGCCGCCGACATCAAGAAAAAGCAAGACCTTGACGGCATTGTGGCGCTCGGGCCGCGTCTTGACGTCGAGATAGCCGTGTTCGGCTGTCGCTCGGATCGTGCCGTCCAAGTCCAGCTCTTCATTCGCACCTTCGCGCGCCCAGCGACGCAGGCGTTTCAGCGCAACCTTGATGTTGCGGGTTCCAAGTTCAACTGTGTCGTCGAAGTTCTTGAATTCACGCTTGTCCCAGACCTTGACCGCGCGCTGATGGCGGCTTTCTTTCTGACCGATGCGCACGCCTTCGGGGTTGTAGCCATAGGCGCCATAGGGTGAGGTTCCGGCAGTGCCAATCCACTTGTTGCCGCCCTGGTGGCGGCCTTTCTGCTCGTCAAGCCGTTTCTTGAGCGTCTCCATCAGCTTGTCGAAACCGCCCATCGCCTCGATCTCGGCGCGTTCTTCTTCCGAAAGGTGCTTCTCCGCCATCCTGGTGAGCCAGTCGGCGGGCAGGTCCACCGCCTGCAACACCTGATCAAGGCTGATCTGTTCAAGCCCTTCGAAGGTTGCGGCAAAGGCCCGGTCAAACTTGTCGATGTTGCGTTCATCCTTCACCATCGCGCTGCGCGAGAGGTAGTAAAAGCCATCGATGTCGTAGGTAACGAGCCCCGCCTTCACCGCCTCGAGAAAGGTCAGGTATTCGCGCAGCGACACGGGAATACCAGTCGCGCGAAGGTTTTCAAAGAAAGGCACAAACATCGCGGTCAGGTCGCGATCCGCAAGAGGATCACGTTGAGGATCAAGGCAAGGAGCATGAAGGCGATACCGTAGCCTGCCGCATATTGCGCCATGTCCCAGCGGTTGCCGCCGCGTTTGCGCGCCGACACGGCACCTATGATGGCGCCAAGGATACCTCCGCCCAGTACGATCATGCGTTCAACGCGTCCTTGTTCCCGGTTCCGTGGTCGTCGGCCGCAGCGTCGCAATTTCCTGCATCTTGGCCCGGACCGCCCAATCGGCGCCAAAGCCGTAGCGTGCCCAGCCCAGACTGTCCACCCGCACGGCGCGCGCCTCGGCGGCGCGACCTTGCAGGCCGAGCGCCTCGGACTTGAGAAGCATCAGCGTCGCCAGAAGCGCCGCGTTTTCTGCGCGAGCGGCGTCGCGCAGGCCCGGTTCGATCTGGCGCAGTGCTTCGGCACCGTCACCTTGCGAGATCTCAAAGGCGATCGTTTGGGTCGAGACATAGGCCTTGTGCAGCTGCGCGCCGGGAGTGCGTGACAGGAACCGGAGCGCGGTCTGGAAATGCTGCTGCGCCAGAAGCGGGTCGCGAAACTGAACCATTCGGCCCAGCACGTAGTGGCTGAAGGCCCGACGATGATCCTGCCAGCCTAGCTGGAGCGCGATCTGGAGCGCTGCGTTCGCGGCCGACCGCCTGGTCGCGGGCGACGACCCCGGGCCAAGCGCGGCCTGCACCGCGTTGATCCAACTGCGAGGCGTGGCCACGACGGCTGTGCGGGCACGTCCGGCACCACGCGGGTTTTCCCGGTTCAGGATGACGGGCAAGCGCGCGGCCACCTGATCGCGGGTCATGCCGCTGGTAAGCTCGGGCGCGTAGGTCGCACGCAAGATCAGCATGTCGAACCCGGTCAGGACAGTGTGCACATTGTCATCGTTAAAAACCGAATCCGGCAGGCGGTAGAGGTCGTTCAGCGGACCGATGGCCTGCGCAAGCTCTTCGTGCAGGCAATCGCGCACCTCTTGCGGGCTGGCATCGTAAGGCAGGAAAATCGCCATCTGCTGGCGCTCGCGCAGTAATGCCCAGTTTGTGCTGTCCTTGCGTCGGTCACGGCGAAACTGTGCGAGGCTGTCGACATTCGGGACAACGAAGCAGGCGGCCTGGGGCAGGGCGCGGCGGATCTCTTTCCGGGTTACGGCCTGAATGGTGATGTTGGCGCGTTGCGCGCGCGGCACCTGGCGGATATCAATCTGCGCCTCACTGCGTAGGCGGGTCAGCAGTTTCGACAGATCCGTCCCGAGCTGGGTTGGCGGCGACCCGGTTACGCGCACGGTGATCGGCGTCTCGAAGCGCGTGAACACGGGCAGTTCACGTCCGCTTTCCAGCTCGAAATGCAGATCTAGAAAATCGTCGGAGATGTTTAAGTTGGACGCGACCGGTGGGCGCGGGTCGGGTCGCGCAAACTGCTTCATCGGCGGCAGTGTCGTGTCCGCGATCACGGCCGCCCGGGTCGGTGTGTCGCGCGCAGGTGGCGCGGCACAGGCGGCGAGTGCCAGCACACCGCAGAGGGCAATCGCGGATTTCATGCGCGATTATACCGGATAAAGGGGGTCAGCGTACCGATCCGATCATAAAGCTGTCGGGCCGTTTTGTTGAAATCCTGCGTCAGCCAGTAGACGCTCGGCGCGTCCTCAGCGTCGGCGGCCGCATAGACCGCCTCGATCAGCTTGCGTCCGACACCGGTTCCACGCGCCTCGATCGCCGCAAAGAGATCTTGCAGATAGCAGACATTTTCGACCTTCCACGCATGGCGATGAAAGAGATAGTGCACAAGCCCGAGCAACTGGCCATCGCGGTCGGCCACGAAACAGCTGAAATCCTGCGGGTCGTCCCCCAGAAGCCGTTTGAAGGTCGAGTCGTAAACCTCCGGCGCAACTGCCGTTTCATAGAACGCAAGGTAATCGTGCCAGAGCACGGCCCACTGGTCCCGGTCTTCGGGTCGCAGGGGACGAATGATCACATCTGTCTCTGGGGCCATGTGACGGATCCTGGAGCTGCAACGCGACGGAGATCCGCCGGGCGGTTCATCGACTATCGCTGACTGCGGGCCATGAAGGCAAGGCGTTCGAACAGATGCACATCCTGTTCGTTCTTCAAAAGCGCGCCATGAAGCCGGGGCAGGGCGTTGGCGCCGTCGCGCTTGAGATCCTCGGCATCCAGATCTTCGGCCAAAAGCAGCTTGAGCCAGTCCAGCACTTCGGAGGTTGATGGCTTTTTCTTGAGCCCCGCCGTCTCGCGGATTTCATAAAACTGGGTGAGTGCCGTGGTCAGAAGGGCGGCCTTGATCCCGGGGTGGTGCACCTCGACGATGGCGCGCATCGTTTCGTCGTCCGGAAAGCGGATGTAGTGAAAGAAACAGCGGCGCAAAAAGGCATCGGGCAGTTCCTTTTCGTTATTGGAGGTGATGATGACGATCGGGCGCGTCTTGGCGCAGATCGTTTCGCTGGTCTCATAGACATGGAACTCCATCCGGTCGAGCTCCTGCAACAGGTCGTTGGGAAATTCGATATCCGCCTTGTCGATCTCATCGATTAGCAGAACGACCTTCTTGTCTGCCTCAAATGCCTGCCACAGCTTGCCCTTCTTGATGTAGTTGGCGACGTCATGGACCCGTTCCTCGCCCAGTTGGCTGTCGCGCAGGCGGCTGACCGCGTCGTATTCGTAAAGACCCTGCTGCGCGCGCGTCGTCGACTTGATGTTCCATTCGATCATCTCAAGCCCAAGGGCCTCGGCCACCTGGCGGGCCAGTTCGGTCTTGCCGGTCCCGGGCTCGCCTTTGACAAGCAGCGGCCGTTCCAGCGTGACAGCGGCATTGACCGCCACCTTCAGGTCGTCGGTGGCCACATAGGCGTCGGTGCCGTCGAATTTCATCACAATTCCTCATCATCGATCTGGCGCAGACAATAGCAGTCGCGCCGTGCGCAGCAAGGCGCTGCCAAAGCTGTCTGCCGTACGGAATGAAGCCTTTGTGGGACATTGCGTCAAATTGCCCTAGATGTGCCTGAAATCTAACAAAAAGCGCCGGATAAATTTACCGCGCGTCGTTTGCCGTTCGCTCACGTTATTGCCTAGTGACAATCCCGATCCGGTCGGCTAAACGCAGCGGCAGAGGGGAGCCTGATGTCTAAACAATACGAACTATCAGACGTTCATGGCCAAACCGAGGGAGCCGAAATGAAGCAGGAAACTTTTCTGCCCGACGACTACAGGCCGGCAGAAGACGAACCGTTTATGAACGAACGGCAAACGGAATACTTTCGTCGCAAGCTTTTGCGCTGGAAATCGGAACTGCTCGCCGGCAGCCGCGACACGATCGAAGGCCTGCAGGATAACACCCGCAACATTCCCGACATGGCCGACCGCGCCAGCGAGGAAACCGATCGGGCGCTAGAGCTTCGTACCCGTGACCGCCAGCGCAAGCTGGTGGCAAAGATCGACGCGGCTCTGCGCCGGATCGACGAAGGGGAGTACGGGTATTGCGACGTGACGGGAGAACCCATTTCGCTGAAACGCCTCGACGCCCGGCCCATCGCAACAATGAGCCTTGAGGCGCAGGAACGTCACGAGCGGCGCGAAAAAGTGCACCGCGATGACTAAGCCACCCGTTTGATGAAGGGCTGAACACGGCGCCTGGCGAAAGCTGAGGCGCCCGTTTTTTGCGCGATGACGCTATGGCGTTGAAGGGGCAAAGTATAACGGTCACCGGCGCAGGGGTCGGTGGGCTTGCGGCGGCGATTGCTTTGGCGCAACGCGGCGCGGAGGTTACTGTTCTTGAACAGGCCGAGGCCATCACCGAAGTGGGTGCGGGCCTGCAGATCAGCCCCAATGGCCTCGTTGTGCTGGACGCGCTCGGGCTGGGCCAGGCGGTGCGCGCGGCGGGTATTCGGGCGCGGTCCGTGGTGCTCAAGGATTACCGGCGCGCGGGCGCTGTCGCTCGGCTTGATCTTGATCAGCACGCTGCCGATCTCACCTATCTGTTTGTCCATCGCGCGGCACTGATCGACATTCTGGCTGCGGCGGCTCGCGAAGCGGGCGTACATGTACGGTTGCTTCAAAAGGTCACGAGCGTCACGCCGGGACGTCCGGTCCGGATCGAGATGGCAACCGGGGCCGCGATGGCGGCAGATCTGGTCGTGGCGGCCGATGGTCTGAAGTCTGTGGCGCGTACCGCGTTGAACGGAGCCGATCGTCCGTTTTTCACAGGCCAGGTCGCGTGGCGCGCGCTGTGTCGTTTGCCTGAAGGTCGAGCGCCCGAGGTGCATGTGCATATGGCGCCGCACCGGCATCTGGTCAGCTACCCCCTCGTCGGCGATAGGCTGAACCTCGTCGCCGTGCAGGAAAGGGCCGCGTGGACGGCAGACGGATGGACCCACACAGACAGCCCGGCGAATCTGACGAATGCCTTTTCGGACTTTTCAGATGACCTGCGCGCGGTCCTTGAGCAGGTGGATGCGGTGCATCTATGGGGCCTCTTTCGCTATCCCGTGGCGACCAAGTGGCACGCGGGCGGTGTTGTGTTGCTGGGCGATGCGGCCCATCCCACGCTGCCGTTTCTGGCGCAAGGTGCGAATATGGCGCTTGAGGATGCGTGGGTACTTGCCGATTGCCTGGACCGTATGGCCGGGTCTAATGCCCTTGAACAATATCAGGCGCGCCGGTCGCCGCGCGTGCGCTGCGTAATCTCGGCGGCCAATCGCAATGCGTGGAAGTACCATCTGGCATTTCCACCGGCGCGCTGGATCGGGCATCTTGGCTTGCATCTGGCGGGGCGGGTGATGCCCGCGCGTCTGGTGCGTCAGTTCGACTGGCTTTATCGCCACGACGTGACTTCCGACCCATAAGGCAGGTTGCGTCAGATATCGAGCTCGATCCAGACGGGTACGTGGTCCGACGGTTTTTCAGCGCCACGCACCTCTCTGTCGATGCCGCAATCGATCATCAGATCCGCGCATTGTGGCGTCAACAAAAAATGGTCGATGCGGATCCCATTGTTCCGGTCCCACGCCCCGGCTTGGTAATCCCAGAAACTGTAATGGCCAGGCCCTTGAACGCGTGCACGAAAGGCTTCGGTAAAGCCGAGGTTCACGATCCTCCGGAACGCGGCGCGGCTTTCAGGGAGGTAGAGCGCGTCTTCTGTCCAGGCCTCGGGATGGGCGGCGTCCTCGGCCTGCGGGATGATGTTGTAATCCCCGCCCATCAAGGCCGGCATCTCGGCGGACATCAGATCACGCGCACGATTCAAAAGTCGGTCCATCCAGGCCAGCTTGTAATCGTATTTCGGACCGGGCACCGGGTTGCCGTTCGGCAGGTAAAGTCCACATAGCCGCACCGCGCGCGAACCAACAACTGTTGCTTCGATCCAGCGGGCCTGTTCATCCTCGGGATCTCCGGGCAGACCGCGCGTCACATCTTCGAGCGGAAGTTTCGACAGGATGGCCACGCCGTTGAACGATTTCTGCCCGTGTGTCGCGACATTGTAGCCGCGCTCTTCGAACGGCTCGTGCGGAAATGCGTCGTCGATAGATTTGATTTCTTGCAAAAGAACAACATCCGGCGCAGCATCATCAAGCCACGCGGGCAATGCCTGAGCGCGCGCCTTGATTCCGTTGATGTTGAAAGTCGCGATTCTCATTTGGCTATTCCCTGCCGCTGCGGCACTTCTCCACGACTCTATCACCGATACCTCTGGCGAGGGCAAGCTAAGCCGCGTCACCTTGTGCCAATCGCGACCAAGTCAATGGTGATTCCGTCCCGTGATTCGCCCAGCATCCGGCACAAAACCTGTCCAAACTGCCGCTAATTAGGGGCTGTGGATAAGTTTTTTTTCGCGGGTTGGCGTCAACACGTAAAAGTTGAAGCACAGATAATTATCTTGCTAATCTAATGTGGATAAAGGCAGTCGAACTAACCCCTGAGTAGAAAAAACGTTTTGAGGATCGCGTCAAAGCTGCAACGCTTAACGCATCGTTAACCACGCAACTCAGGGAAAGACTGCCATGAACACCCTTCTGAAAGTTTACGAAACTGAAACTCAGGTATCCTCTGCAGACGTTAGCCTTTTTGATGGAGAAGGCACTCAAATGTTCTCATCCGGCTCGGCGCCGGCTGACGCAACATGCGCTCATGGCGGCGATGCAACAGCATTGTTTTCGTCCGGTTCGGCGCCCACGATGCGCAGCGATGCCCTGATCGGCGATGGCACGCACATGTTCTCTTCCGGCTCAGCGCCGGCGACGTCGACCGCGGCTCTGACAGGTGAGCTTGTGCAGATGTTCTCCTCGGGTTCGGCCCCAGTGACCAGCGACGCGACGACCGGTGACGCGGTTGAGATGTTCTCCTCGGGTTCGGCCCCAGTGACCAGCGACGCGACGACCGGTGACGCGGTTGAGATGTTCTCCTCGGGTTCGGCCCCAGTGACCAGCGACG
>JBCCVT010000100.1:0-9708 GCA_039195015.1 Pseudomonadota bacterium | reverse complement strand
GTTTTCAGGTTTCGTTCCATCCTTGGCCCGGGCCACGATCGCATCGATGCCTTTAGAGGCCATCAGCAGCGGGTATTGCTGTGACGTCGCGCCGATCACGCCGGCCTTGACGTTTTCAACGCCCGGACAGCCACCATCGACCGACACGATCAACACATCGTTCTCGCGGCCGATCGCCTTGAGCGCTTCATAAGCGCCGGCAGCGGCTGGCTCGTTGATCGTGTAGACGACGTTGATCATCGGATCCTTGGCCAGCAGGTTCTCCATCGCGCGACGGCCACCTTCTTCGTTCCCGGCGGTCACGTCATTGCCGATGATGCGCGGATCGGTCTCGTCGCCCCATTTGTTGGGATCACCCAGATCGATGCCAAAGCCCTGCAAAAAGCCCTGATCGCGCAGGACGCCGACGCTCGGCTGCGACACGGCCAGATCCAGCATGCCGATCTTGGCATTGGCCGCGTCATCCCCAAGTGACGCGGCCGCCCACTTACCAATCAGTTCGCCAGCCAGGAAATTGCCCGTGGCGAACGTCATGTCTGCAGAGTCGATGGGTTCCAGCGGTGTGTGTCGAGCGCGATGACCACTAGGCCCGCGTCCCGGGCCTGCTGAACCGAAGGTACAATCGACGATGTGTCAGACGCCGTCAGCAGGATCCCCTTGGCACCGTTGGCAATGCAAGTTTCGATCGCGGCAACCTGAGTTTCATGGTCGCCATCGACCTTGCGCGCCAACGCAGCGCCGGTCGAACACAGGACAGCCATGGCGGTCACCACAAGTAGTCTCTTCGTAATTTCCTCCCAGTACCCTGTCGGGCTGAGTCCAATCCTGTGGACTGCCACAAATAGACCGGGGATGATGAGTTGTGTTAATAAATTAATCACGTGGATTTATTATTTAATACCTGCAAACTCGCGATGCGAGGAACTGAATTTGGACGGCCACTGCGACGCGTCAGAGACCGGTAAGCGGCTTCGTCATCGCGCAAACCCGACGAAGCTGCGCAATCACAACGAACGCGCGGTGTTGTCGATGTTGCGTGACCGTGGGCCCACAGCCAGCGCAGAGATCGCCAAAGCGCTCAACGTGTCCGCCCAGACGGCATCCGTTATTGTTCGCGCGATTGAGGATCAGGGAGTCATCACCAAGTTTCCCCCGATCAAAGGGCGCGTCGGCAAACCGTAGATCCCCATGGCGCTGGAGCCGCAAGGGGCATATGCGTATGGGCTTCGCATCGGCCGTCGCAGCGCCGATCTGGTGCTTGTCGACTTCCTCGGCACGGTCGTTGCACAGATCAGTCAGCGCTATGCCTATCCGGTCCCGCAACAGATCGAAGCCTTTTGCCGCGACGGGATCGCAACGCTTGGCGCGCAGCTGACAGCAACCCATGCGGGTCGTGTGGTCGGACTTGGCGTCGCATCGCCCTTCGAGATCTGGAACTGGCTGGACCAACTCGGTGCTCCCAGTGACGAGGCCCGGAAATGGCTCGGCTACCGGTTCGACGACGGGTTCGCAAAATTCACAGACTTGCCTGTCCTCGTATCAAATGACGTCAATCTGGCCTGCACCGGAGAGCTTCTCTTTGGCGTCGGCGCCGGAATGCGGGATTTCATCTATTTCTACGTCGGATCTTATGTCGGCAGCGCGATCGTCATGAACGGGCGCGTCTTTCACGGCGCAAACGGCAATGCGGGCGCGTTCGGGTCGATACCAACGGGAACAGAGGCAGACCCTGATGCACAACTCATCGCGTCGTCGTCTCTGATCACGCTGGAAAAGATACTCAGCCAGAAGCACGGTCGGCCCGTAAACATCCGTGCCTATGGATCTTTCTGGCAGCGAGAGCACCCGCTCGTGTCAAACTGGATGGATCAGTCCGCCCGTTCGATGGCCCGCGCGGCGCTGTCGGTGGTTGCCGCGCTGGACATAACGAACGTGGTGATCGACGGCGTATTCCCGGCCGAGATCAGGCGCGATTTGTTCGCGCGACTTCTAAAGGCATCGATCCGGCTTGACCATCGCGGCATCCATCCGCCGGTGTTCCACGAAAGCCAGCTTGGCGACACCGCCGGACCGCTGGGCGCGGCCTGTCAGCCCTTGCTGAAGGAGCTTTTTGTCGAAGGCAGCGAGTTGGCACAATAACCCCGTGCGGATCGTGAGCAGATCACAAAACCGCGTCGAAGGCCTGCGCAAGCTTGCCCACCAACTCGTCGATCTGATCCTCGGTCATGATAAACGGCGGCGCCAGCAACACGTGATCGCCGATCCATCCGTCGCGCGTTCCCGACATCGGATAGCAGATCAGACCGGCCTCCATTGCCGCGACCTTGACCCGCGCGGCAACCCCCGCCTTGGGGTCAAACGGTGCCTTGGTTGCCCGATCGGCCACCAGCTCGACGCCCCAAAACAGCCCGCGCCCCCGGACATCACCGATATGCGGATGCTGGCCAAACCTCTCCTGCAAGGCAGCCTCGAGCTTGCCACCAAGCGTCTGGACCCCAGGCACCAGTGCCCGATCCAGCATGGATCGCAAGACTGCGAGGCCGGCCGCCGTAGCGACAGGATGGCCGACATAGGTGTGCCCATGTTGAAAGAACCCGCTTCCTTGCGCGATCGTGTCGTAGATCTCGCGCGATGCGATCATCGCGCCGATCGGTTGGTATCCGGCGCCAAGACCTTTGGCGATGCAGAGGATGTCCGGCACGACACCATCAGCCTCGCAAGCATAAAAGTGGCCGGTGCGCCCCATCCCACACATCACCTCGTCAAGGATCAGCAGGACGCCATGCCGGTCGCAGATCTCTCGAATGCGGGTGAAATACCCCTCGACAGCAGGAACCGCGCCCATTGTCGCCCCGACAACCGGTTCGGCCACAAAGGCCATGACGGTCTCGGGGCCGAGGCGCTGGATTTCGTCCTCAAGCGCTTGGGCCGCGCGCAAGCCGTAGGCCGCCAGGGTCTCATCGTCGCGACGCTCGGCGTAGGCATAGCAGGGATCGACATGTGACACGCCAATCAACAGCGGTTCGAATTGCTCGCGACGCCACTGATTGCCGCCCGCGGCCAGCGCGCCCAGCGTATTGCCATGATAGCTCTGTTGCCGGGCAATCACATGGTGCCGGTCTGGGTCGCCGCGTTCAATGTGATATTGCCGGACAAGCTTGAGCGCGGCCTCGACGGCCTCGGACCCGCCGGAGACGAAATACACGCGGTCCAGCCCATCCGGCGCATGGGAAATCAACAGATCGGCCAGCGCTTCGGCGGGCTCGGTCGTGAAAAAACCGGTATGGGCAAAGCTTAGCGTTTCAACCTGCGCCTGAATGGCGTCCTTGACCGCGCGGTCGCTGTGCCCGAGGCAGGAGACGGCCGCCCCGCCCGACCCGTCAAAGTACCGTTTGCCGTCAGCATCGATCAGATAGCAACCGTCGCCCGCCACAGCAGTCGGCAAAGCCGCATGGCAGTGACGTGGAAAGACGTGTGACATGGTTCGCGGCTCCCTTTCATGGAAATTGCGCCTTCGCAAAATGTGCTCGGACCATCACGCGTAGACTTGCCGCATGCGCAGACCATCCGGATCAATGGCCGGAGCCAGCTGCAGGCGCGCCGCATAGAGCCGCCCGGTCACCTCAACTTCGACCCGCCGGCCATCCGGCGCGTCGCAATCGACATGGGCCAGGGCAACCGGTGCGCCGACACGATAGCCGTAGCTCGCGGACGTGGTCTGTCCAATGATCCGACCATCCAATCCTATCGGTTCATGCCCCAATGGAACAGCCTGTTGATCCTCGAAGAGGACTGTGACCAGCGTCCGATGCGCGATCCCGCGACGGCGTGCCAAAGCTTCGGCGCCGTGGTAATCCTTGGTCTTGCACACCAGCGTATCGAGCCCGCATTCAACGGGACTTACATCACTGTCAAGCTCGTGCCCCATCGCGGCGAAGCCTTTTTCAATCCGCATCGACGTCTGGGCGTAGAGGCCTGCAGGCATAGCTCCCGCAGCGCGCAGGGCGGCGTAGACCTTGCTGGCCGCGTCAGCGCGTGTCGTAATCTCCCATCCCGCCTCGCCGACATAGGACATTCGAACGGCGCGCACATGACAGCCTGCAACATGGGCCGGTCCGACATGAAAAAAACCCAGAGCATTCAGTTCGGGTGCGCCGACCTTGTCGGCAATCCGGGCCGCCATCGGCCCCGTAAGCGCGATCACCGCGTAGTCATCCGTGCTGTCGGTCAGCGTTACGCTGAACCCATCGGCCAGCCGCCGCAACCAGGCCATGTCTCGCCGGATCGCCGCCGTTCCCACAAAAAGCCGGTAGTGGTCCGCTCCGATACGGTGGGCGGTGATGTCCGACGCATAGGTGCCCTCAGCCGTCAGCAACGCTGAATAAATGGCGCGGCCCGGCGGTTTGGCCATGTTCGATGCGCAGGCGAATTGCAGGAACGCCTCGGCGTCCGGCCCCTGCACCTCGATCTTCCCAAAGCTTGAGGCGTCAAACACAGCTGCCGCTTCATGTGCCGCGCGCACTTCGCGCCCGACCGCATCGAACCAGTCGGGCCGGCCAAAGCGCAGGCTTGGTTTGGACGGCGCCCCGAAACAAAGTGGCCGCTCCCAATCATAGACCTGCCCGAACCGAGCGCCGTCCTGCCGATGAGCTTGGTGTAAGGGCGACAGGCGCAGATCGCGAGCCGTACGCAACTGCCGCCCGGGATAGGCGATCTCGTAATGCGTCCCAAGAATTTCCGGGGCACGGGCCATGAGATGCTCGACCGAGTTGAAAACCGGCGCGAAACGTTTGGCATCCGCCTCAACCAGATCATAAGCCGTGCGGCCGTGGACGATGCAATGGGCGAGGTTCATGCCCGCACCGCCGCCCGAGGCAATGCCTACGGAATTCATCCCGCAGCCAAGGAATAAGCCACGTGTCTCAGCAGTTTCACCCAGCATGAACATACCATCGGGCGTAAAGCTTTCGGGACCATTCAGCAGCATCTTAACCTCGGCGGTTTCAAGCGCAGGGAGGCGATGTAGCGCGTTCAGCATCATTGGCTCGAAATGGTCCCAGTCCTCGGGGAGCAGGCCAAAGGCGAAAGTTGCGTCCAGCACACCCGGCGCGATCGGTTTGCCCGTCGACTCGAAACACCCCACCAGAAGCCCGCCGGAGTCGTCGCGAATATAGAGATGCGCATCGTGATCGGAAAGCGTGGGCATGTTGCCCTGAATGCCCTCAACGGGCTTGGTGAGAAGGTAGAAATGCTCGCACGCCAAAAGCGGCACATCCGCACCGGCCATCGCCCCCACTTCGCGCGACCAGAGCCCGGCACAGAGTGCCACCGCATCACACCGGATCGCCCCGCGCGTTGTCTCAACCGCATGCACGCGGTCGTTTCGGGTGACGATGCCTGTCACGCCGGTCTGTTCGAACAGCCGTGCCCCGCCGCTGCGGGCTCCCTTGACCAGCGCGGCACACACGTCCGATGGGCTGACCCGCCCGTCATCCGGTGACCACACCGCACCCAGAACGTCATCCGCGCGCATCAATGGCCAGCGCTCCCCCGCCTCATCCGGAGACAACGATTGCGTGTTTAACCCATACGACCGGGCCAACGCTTCCTGTCGTCGCACATGATCCAGCCGCCCAGGCGTTGTGGCGATTGACAGCGACCCTTTCTGAATCCAGCCGACGTTTTGCCCGGTCTCGGCTTCAAGCCCAGCGTACAGGTCAACCGAATACTTGATCATCCGCGTCAGGTTGCGCGAATGGCGAAGGGCGCGCACCTGCGCCGCCGAATGCCAGGTGGTCCCAGAAGTCAGCTGGTTGCGCTCGAGCAGAACCGCATCCGTCACCCCCATCTGCGCCAGATGATAGAGCGTCGAACACCCCATGATCCCGCCGCCGATCACCACGACCGGCGCATACGTGGGCACTGTCGAATCTGACATTTGCGGCTCCTGTTTCAGCCGATTGAAACGAATGTTCCGAGGCTTGACAACGATGAAACGTTTGAAACACCCTGTTTCACGTCAGAGGGAGATTCGCAAACCCATGGGGGGCTTGTCGATCGAAGAGCGCATTGGTCGGACCTATGCCGGGCTCAGCGACAAGCTGCGCATTGCGGCGGACTATGTGGCGGATCATCCGGTCGAGATCGCGACACGATCCTTGCGTGCTGTAGCGACGGATAGCGGAGTGTCGCCCGCAACTCTGTCACGCCTTGCACGTGCTCTTGGATATGACGACTTCGCTCAAATGCGCGATGACGGTCGCGCTGCGATGGGCCGGCGCTTGATCCCGTTTTCCGAACGCGCCCAGACACTGCGCGAGACGCAGACGATAAAAACCTCGCAAGCCATGCTGACTGCTCACGTCGAGGCCTGCACCGCGAACCTTTCCTATATGTGCAGAGATCTCGATGCCGCCAAACTGGGTAGCGCCGTCGAAGCGCTGCACCGCGCGAAGACGGTGATGCTGGTTGGATCGCTCGGTTCGTCGGGATTTGTCGACTATTTCGGATACCTCGCGCATTGGTTTCGCGAAAACTGGATCGTCGCCGGGCGCAACGGCACCATCCTGTCGGCCGCGATGTCGCGGCTCGGGCCTGATGACGCCGTTTTCGTGCTCTCCAAAACGCCCCATGCCCGCCGGTCGATCCTGGCGCTGCAATCGGCGCATGAACGCGGCATTCCGACCGTCTTTGTCACAGACAGTTACGCGTCGCCGGCTTGCGCCCATGCCGATTATGTCTTTGCGGTTCCAACAGAGAGCCCACAATTCTTTTCGTCCTACGCGGCAACGCTTGTCCTGATCGAAGCGATGGTCAGCCAATTGCTTGCCCGCGCCGGATCCGATGCCGAAGACATGATCCGCGGAGCTGAAAAACAGATACACGGCCTAGGCGAAACCTGGGAACCGTGACACCATGCCAACCATCACACATAGGGAGTATTGAGATGTTTGTCAGACACTTGGCAGCGGGAACCGCACTGGCGGCCACCGTGACATTGGGCGGTGCGGCTTTTGCACAGCAGACGTTTATTACCATCGGAACAGGTGGCGTCACCGGCGTCTATTACCCCACCGGCGGCGCAATCTGTCGGCTGGTGAACAAAGGGCGCAAGGAACATGGCGTCCGCTGCTCGGTCGAATCGACCGGCGGGTCAGTCTACAACACCCGCACCATCCGAGAGGGCGAACTGGATTTCGGCGTCGTACAGTCGGATGTGCAATCAGCCGCCATGGAGGCGGTGCGCGCATTTGAAGGGGACGAACCTTACGGCGACCTGCGGTCGGTTTTTTCGGTCCATCCAGAACCGATGCATGTCATGGTGCGCTCTGACGCGGGCATCTCGTCGGTTGCCGATTTTGCCGGCAAACGCGTAAACATCGGCAACCCTGGATCAGGAACGCGCGTTCTCGCCGGCGTGCTGATGGATGCGGCGGGCGTTGCACCCGGTGACTTTGCTCTGGCAGCCGAGCTGAAATCCTCCGAACAGGCCGCCGCGCTTTGCGACGGAAAGATCGACGCGGCGATCTGGGCGGCAGGTCTGCCCAATGGATCGACGATGGAGGCGACCTCGACCTGTGACATCCAGCTTTTGGACCTGACTACTTCGGGCACCGACAAAGTGCTCGACGAGAACACGGCGTATGCGGCCGCGACCATTCCCGGCGGGCTTTACCCGGGCAATGACGGCGATGTCGAGTCTTGGGGTCCAAAGGCAACATTTGTGACCGACGCCAACACGTCAGAAGACGTTGTCTATGTACTGGTCAAAGCGATCTTCGAGAATTTCGAGGACTTCAAGCGCCTGCACCCGGCCTTCAACAACCTGACCGAAGAACAGATGATCAAGGACGGTCTGTCCGCACCGCTGCATCCTGGCGCCCTGAAATACTATCAGGAACGCGGCTGGATGTAAGCGCGCCGCGCACCAACCCAAGACATCATCCCGGGCGGGGCACCTGCCCGGGATCTTTCCATAAGTCATTCAAATGACAGGGGGACAGCATGTCTGAAAGCCAGACGCAAAGTCAGACCGACACTGATCTGCAAGACATCGTAGCCGACGCCGATACCGGCGGTCGCGCACCGTCAGACGCGTTCGGGCGCTCGGCGCTTTGGTACATCCCCCTGGTCTGGTCAATCTACCAGCTCTGGATCGCCTCGCCGCTACCCTTCATGCTGGGTGTCGGCGTCTGGAACGACACACAGACCCGCGCCATCCATTTGGGCTTTGCAGTGTTTCTGGCGTTCATCGCGTTCCCGGGCCTTCGGTCAAGCCCGCGCAATCGCATTCCGCTTGTCACTTGGGGTGTCGCCTTGGTCGCCGCAGCGGCCGCCTCCTACCAGTGGTACGCTTATGCCGGCGTCGCCGCACGGGCGGGATCACCCAGCACATTGGATGTTGCAATCGCGGTGATCGGGATCGTCCTGCTGCTTGAAGCCGCGCGGCGCTCGCTCGGCTTCCCGCTGATGGGCGTGGCGCTGTTCTTTCTCGCTTACGTCTTCTTCGGTTCATGGTCCGGTCTGCCCGAGGTGGTGCAGTGGAAGGGCGCATCAATCAACAAGGCGATGAGCCACATGTGGCTCACGACCGAAGGCGTCTTTGGCGTAGCCCTCGGCGTATCGTCCGGCTTTGTCTTTCTTTTTGTCCTTTTTGGCGCATTGCTGAACCAGGCGGGCGCTGGAAACTACTTTCTGAAACTCGCCTTTGCCGCGCTTGGCCATTTGCGCGGCGGCCCGGCCAAGGCCGCGGTCATTGCATCCGCCGCGACGGGTCTGATCTCGGGCTCGTCAATTGCCAATGTGGTCACCACCGGCACCTTCACCATCCCATTGATGAAAAAAGTCGGTTTCCCCGCCACCAAGGCCGGCGCGGTCGAGGTGTCTTCGTCAATCAATGGCGTACTCACGCCGCCTGTCATGGGCGCGGTGGCGTTCCTCATGACCGAGTATGTCGGGATTTCCTACGTCGAGGTGGTTAAGACCGCCATCGTTCCAGCCGCTATTTCTTATGTGGCGCTGGTCTATATCGTTCACCTCGAGGCGCTGAAATCGGGCATGAAGGGCACCAGCCGCATGCACCCGGTGAAATTCATTCTCGGTGCGATCTTCATGATCGCCGTGTCGATCGTGATCGCGGGCGGGACGCTTTGGATCTGTGGTGTGATCGTCCGCGCGCTTGGTGCCGCGTTCGGAGGTGCATCCCTATGGGTGATCCTCGCCTTCATGCTCGTGGTCTATATTGCCGCCGTCCGGTTTGCCGCACGCGGACCGGATCTCGACATGAGCCTGGAGTCGATGGAGCATCTTCCGCCCGCGCGCGAGATCTTCAAAACCGGCATCCACTATCTGATGCCGATCCTGCTGCTGATGTACCTGCTGATGGTGGAACGCAAATCGCCGGGGCTGTCGGCGTTCTGGTCGACCATCTTCATGCTCTTCATCCTGGCCACACAAAACCCGCTCAAGGCATTCTTCCGCCGCAACGGATCGGTTGCACAAGAGATCCGGCATGGCGCGGCCGACATCGCCGAAGGCCTGATCGCGGGTGCGCGCAACATGATCGGACTGGCGGCTGCAATGGGTGTGGCCGGCATCATCGTGGGCGCGGTGACCCTCACCGGGATCGGGCAGGTGATGGCTGAATTCGTTGAGTTTCTGTCGGGCGGCAACTTGCTGGCGATGCTGTTCTTCGTGGCACTGATCTCG
>JBCCVT010000099.1:0-9759 GCA_039195015.1 Pseudomonadota bacterium | reverse complement strand
TGGCAGCGGGCGGACCTTCCTTGATGTCGTCCGGCCAGCTTGTCTCGAACTCGCGATCGCCAATGCCGATGGCCAAGGGCGTGTATTCTTCGACGAGGTTCACGATCTCAGTGCCGACCACGAATTCCGCCTTGTCTCCCGCGACGGTCACGTCATAAGGCCCGAAATAGGCCTTGCCCGCCTGCCAGCCGCCTTCACCCAGATACTTGTCGTTGAAACTGTTGCGCAACGTGATGCTCACGGCCGCATCCGAGACAGCCGACGCATCAAAGCTGATGCGCGCATAACCGCCTCGGGGATGTGCGGGGTCTGGTTGGATCATCATCACGTGGTTTGCCCCTGTCTCTCTATGCCTGTTCGGTCGCCATTTGCGAGCCGGTCAATGTCCCAGTCCGCTCAGGATTTCCCCGATGCGCAAGTTCTGTTCGATGTTGATCGAACCGGCGTCACTGTCCTTTGCATTGCCCACGCACAGCGCCTCAAGCGTGAAAACCCAATCCGTCCAGGTCTCCGAATGGGCCGCACGGGCGACGCTCGGCAGGTTGTCGGCGCTGTTGGACGCCGCTCCGTTATCGAACGCCGGGCGGGTGCTGCCATCAGGCAGCGGGATTTCCGGACGCTCCTGTTCTTCCATGTCGCGGGCACCAAGCGTAGTGACAAAATTGTTAATCGTCTCGCCGCAGACGATCGCGGCCGGGGCCGCCTGTTTGTCGACGGTCATCCCGAAGCTGATATCGCGCAGTCCCGACAGCATCTGCGTGCGGTAATCAAGGCGTTGGAAACCATGGACCATTTCGCCGATCAGACTGGCTGCGTTTTCGGGTGTCAGCTGGAAAGCAGCAAGCCGGTGTTCGTCGTCGCGCAGACGACCGAGCCCTTCGATCCAGACATCGACCGCTGTGTCCGCCTGAAAGGCTTCGGGCGTCATCGTCTGGATGCGCGGGCCGTCTTCTGGCGGTGCTTCGGTCGCGGTTGGCGCCGGGGCCGCTTCGGTCGGGGCCGGGCGGGCAGGGGCGCCGGGACGCATGGGCGCGGTCGGTCGGCTTGGGGCGCCGGGCCGCGCTGGTGCGCCCGGTCGTGTCGGCGCCGCGGGAGTCGGATCAGCGCCGTTTCCGCGCGCTGGTTTCACAACCTCTTCGGACTGCAGCGCATTGGTGATCCGGATCGAGGCTGGCACACGCGAGATCCGGTCCTGAATGATGTCCCGGTCCACGCAAAGCGCGCCAAGCAATGCCCCGAACCGGTGGCTCTGCAAGGTCAGTTCCAGGCGGTCGATGATCTCGGCTGACAGCATCCGCTTTTCTTCGATGCGTTTCTGAATATCGTCCGAGACGTGAAAACCCGAGAGCTCGGCGAGCAGGGTTGACGCCACAGCCTCCACCTGGTTCGAGATCTGCCGGATTTTGCTTTGCGGTTTACAGACCTTCGTCAGCTCGGCCGTCAGGTAGCCTACGCCACCATCATTCAAGGTGAGGGCGGCATCCCAGGCCCGCTCGGGCTCTTTGAAATGGGATTGCACGGCGGGTGTCGCGAGGCATCCTTCTTTCAGCTCAGCCACGCGTTCGATTTTTTCGGGCCGGATTTCAAGCTCGGTCTCGTCTTCGTTGTAGTTCAGCAGGCCTTCGACGAAATAGTTCGGGTTCCGAAGCCAGTAACAGTTCTGGAAGGGCTGCGTGTCGCTCCATTTGTGGACCCAGGAATCCGCCACCTTGCCGAACCCTTTGAGGAGCGATGCGTCCATCCGGCGTTCGAACCGCTCCGAGCTTGATCCGCCCGAGGCGCTTTCGCCCAGATGCTTGTCGAACTTGGTCATCACAAAAAATAGGATGCAGTCGCTATTGGCGCGTTCCGCCGGGGTCGCGCCATGGGTCAGGTCGATCCAGTTTTCCACGAGGCCCGGGAGGCTCAGCGTCTCCATGTTGCTGTCCGGCACGCAGAGCAGCATCGAGGTGATTTCCTGGTTCGCAACGTAGCGATCGAAAAGATACGCGACCTTACCCCGCAGAAGCATGTTGGTGACGGCTTCTTCGGGATTTTCAAGCGTCTTCGCCAGCGGCAATTCGAACCGGTTGCGCGCGCCGGGAAAATCCAAAAGATCGGTTTCCGCAAAGAAATCTGAAGGTTGTGTCTGCATCGGAAAGACCAACTCGGCCGCGAGCGCACAGATCAGCGCGCGGTTCAGGCTGGCCACCTTGCCCGCTGCGGTCTGCACCTTGAGCAGGTCCTGATCCTCGGGTCCGAAAAGACCCTGCAGTGTGTTCACGTCGATGATCGAAGTTTCGCGAGGCTGCAGGGAATCGAGACCGGCATAGATCACTTCGGCATGGTCGATCTTGGCGAGCGCCGAGGCGAGTTTCACATAGAGGTCCGTCAGTTCATCATAGCCGCCCCAAAGGATCGACAGAAACGCGCCGCGATCGGTCACTGACATCCGTGGGGCGAGATAGGCGGCCTCATCCCAGAACCCTTTGAGCCCGGCGGCGTATGCCACCTTACCAAAGGTGTTTTCGACATATTCGGCGATCTCATAGATCTCTTCGAAACTCATGCCCGCGGTTTCGGGACCCGTCGCCTTGCCCGAATGCGCCTGGAAATGCGATTGCAGGGTTTCGGCGTCGGGCTGCGGTTCCGACTGATCGCCGTCTTCGAAGAAGCTGTTGATGATCGTGCGGACGATATCCGCCTCGGTCAGCAGGTTCAGCTTGATCGGAAAGCCGTCGGGCGTTGGATCCTTGCTCATCGTGAAGCGTGTGACCAGCCCGGTGGATTCGCCGTCGCCCGCCGGGTTGATCTGGCTGATGTAGTCGAGCGTGCCACCCGGCCCCTGGAAATCAGCCACCAGCCGACCATCAGCGGGGCGTGCTAGCACAGACACCAGAAACGACTTCCCCGCTTGGCTTGGTCCAAAGACGCTGACGCTCATCTTGGTCTGGGCGGATTTGCTGAGTCGTTCCGCCCGCCGAGCGCCTTTGCGCAAGAGCTTTGCCAACTCTTTCTTGCGCGCCGAGACCTTTTCGGCGTTCTCGTCATCATTGATCCACGCGAGCGCCTCGCGCGAGAGGCGCGCGATCTCATCGCATCTTGCGGCCAGTTGAGCCTGTTCACTCATCGTCATTCTCCGGCGTCAGATCCTGAACACGCCCGTATCGAGCCAATAGTCGTCTTCGAAGCCAAGCGTGTGCAAGGCCAGCACCATGTCGCTGACCTTCATCGCGTCACCTTCACCGTCGGTCACTTCGCCGATCTGGAAGGCCTCCTGCATCGCTTCGCGGCGCAGCTTGGCTTCGGAATCCTGGTTTTCTTCGTTATCGTCATATTCGGCCTTGATCAGTTCCACCTGGATCGGCGCAGGGCGGCGCTGCGCATCCGAATTCGCGAAATCAAGCCGGTAGAGCGGTGTTGTGGTCCAGCGTTCCAGCGATAGCTGCCGCGATCCGATATGGACGGGCGAGAACACGTTGACCATGGCCGTTTCCCCACCCCCTGAAGCCTGAGCATTGTCAGCGTCGGTAAAGAGCACGCGTTCCGACACGATCTGGCCGTTGCTGTCCATCTCGCCAATAAACCGTGCGGTTGATCGCATCTGGAAGGCGCCGGTCACGACCTTGAAGTTCGGGATCCGATTTTCGCTGAGTGCGATGAGCATGCCGCCCACGGCGACCGTGCTTTTCGGATCGCCGATCCGCTGGGTGATCGGGTCCCGGAACGGGTACCAGCGGCCGGTTTTGTAGGTATGCATGGAAATCAGACGATGCGGCGGCACGACGAGCATTTCTTCGACGATCGACCGCACCGCCGGAAGGCGTGACGGCCGCCCGGTCAGCAGAACGAGGTCGACGCCCAGATGGTCGATCACCTCGCACATATTACCCAGAACCTTCTGGAACACTTCGCGGCTGATCGCGTCGACCTCTTCGCGGGTGGTCGAGATCACCACATCGGCAAAGCGCCAGCTGTCCGCGCCGACCGACCTCGCGGCCTCTTGAATGTATCCGATGATCCCATCGCCTACGGTCAGCTCTACAGGCGGCGGAGGCAGGTCCTCGGCGTCTTGCGCGGGATCTGCCGGTTCCTCCGGTTCTGCCGTCCGTGCGCCAAGGATCTCGGCAACCGACAGGTCGAAGCGTTCGAACTCCTCGGAGTTTTCGCAATGTTCGATCATCGCCTCGGCCAGAGGCACCAGCACGCGGATCGCAAACTGGCGGCGTCGTTGCACCGCCTGCTGATCCTGACCGCCGATATCGCCCCCGAAAAGCTCGCGCAGCTTCTCACCCACATACCGGCCGCCGGCCGCCTCGATCGAGGCCTGGATCTTGGGCAGAAGGATCGCGCCGATCACGCGGTGGACCAGATCGTCCCCGGCAACCCGGAAACCCTCGCGAAAGGTCTGTTCGGGATGCAGCACACGGTTGGCTTCACCGCGATAGGTGGTGACCATCAGGTCGGTGGTCCCGCCGCCGATATCGATGCAGGCAAGCCGCAGCGAGGGTTCATCGGCCCCTTGGGTATTCGGTCGTTCGCGGCCCTTGAGCTTGAGGAACGTGTCGATCCGTCCGTCGAACTTCTGCGTCACCTCGCTGTAGAGATAGACCAGCTGCGTGCAGGAGGCCTCGTCCCAATCCACGAGAAGATCGGGGCGGTCGTCGTCGCTCAGCTGCAGGGTCGACCACACCAGTTTGAGCGCGCCCGCCGTGCGTGACCGGATGATCGCCTGTTCCTGGATCGAGGTTGCCGTCGGCATGCTCAGGATCACGCGGTTGAGGCGTCGCGGCAGGTCGCTTTGCGCGCGCCGCGAGCGCAACGCTGGATCGTTCACCTGCACAACCGCATGGGCAATAATCTCGGCCATCATGAACCCGAAAAGCGACGACCTCGAGAACCGGGGCCGGATCGCAGGGCTTTGCGAGGTTGTCCCGCGTTTGCGCAGCCGTTCGCGTTCCTCATATTCAACCTGCGCGATCACATCGCCAGCCTCATTGATATGGCGCATCGCCGCGCGCACCGATTTCGGGAGGTTGTTCGGGTCGTGGTGGTTCTGGAACCGCCAGTCCTGTTTCGATGCGTCGTCGTCCCACAGGTAGCGTTTCGGCGAACTGAGCCCTGACAAAGTCTCGGTGCCTTCCTCGCCTTGCGTGAGGCGCACCGCCTCGGGACCGATCCGCACGAAACTGGGCCAAAGGAACGCGTTGCGGCGTCCCGACCGGCTGGCATAGCGTTCGTGGCCAAACCTCAATTCGGCAAACTCCGCCCGGCTGGGGAAGAGGCCGGTGTAGTAGAATTCGGGTTTCGACAGATCCCGAATGGCCAGCGGATAGGAGCGCGCCAGATCGACGCGGGATTCGCCGGGGAAGTTTTCGATGAGGATGCCGCAGGTCCGGCTGTTGCCGATGTCGAGCACCAGATCCACATCGACCGGCGTCACGCCATCGCGTTTCGACACGGTGTTGACGAACCGCATCTTCGGCGGCTGCGCAACCTTGTCGATCAGTCGCAAATAGGCGAGGTAGCGCGCCCAATGTTCAAAGAGATAGGGCAGTTTGTCTTCGGAAAAGAGCCGTGCCGGGTTCTGCGCGCGCTTAAAATCCAGAAACAGCTCCTTGAGCCAGTCCGAGACCCAAAGCTGCAGATCGATGACGTTGCCGTCCTCGTCCGTCTCAAGCCGGCGCAGGAACCAGTCCATGTCAAACGGGTCCGAGACCAGCCGGAATTCGCGCTGTTTCTCGGCATCGCCGCGTTCGGGCGCCAGATAGGGCTCGCCCTGCTCATCCGCCGCCAGCGTCGTGTCGAGCGCCAGCTGCACGCGGTGCGTGTGCCCGGTATCGGGGTCGGGTTCTTCCAGCTCGACCGTGCGGATCCGCGCCCAGCTGGATGGGCCCGGGTCAAACCGTTCCTCGCCGCTGGGGCCGCGCTGGCTTTTGAGGCGCAACACCGGCACAGGCACCCATTTTTCCAGGTAGGGTTCGAGCGCCGCGATGGGGCGGATCGAATACTCCTCGTCATCCTTGTGCGACTTGTCGAGCACATCGGCATCGCGTTCGGCATCCCCGCTCAGTGGAAAAAGGCTGCGTTCCGCCACGCCATCCGTCTCGCCGGTCGTGCGTTCGATGAATTTCGAGGGTTTGAGTTCGAGGTCGTTCATATTGAACCCGAAATCCAGCATCTGAAGCCCGGAATAGGGCACGAGTGTGATCTCGTCCCGGAATTCGACAAGCGGCCGCAAACGACTGACCCGAGATTTCAGCATTAATTCCCCCCGAAGCGGTAGCTATGTGTCCATTCCCGATCCCGGCCCGAAACGACGCCGTCCAGCAACTGCACATCCGTCCCGTCGCGGATCAGCAGCTGGAACGCCTGCGGTGCCCCGCCACGGCGCGACGTGGGCATGGTGATTCGCACGCTATAATCGCCGGCGGTGGGAGTTTCGAAAAAGATGTTCTCGACCGGCTCCAATGCGGCCGAACCGACACCGGTATCGATATCCGCGCGTCCGCCGCAGCCGGCTTTGGTGCCCCAGAACAGCCGTTCGCCAGTGGGGCAGGTGACCTCAAGATCCAGATCATCCGGACCGTCCCAGACGAGTGAAAAGGTGAGTTCGCCGATTTCAGCGCCAGCCCGATCCAGCCGGTCATCGATTTCGGCCCGATCGTCGTCAATCGGTGGCAGCGGTACGGTCCGGTCGGGTACGGTCATCCGGGGTAGGAAATCTGGGCGCTCCGGTTCCGGCTGACAGGCGCGGTCGGCGATTGCGATCTGACGTTCGAGAATCGCGATCTGGTCACGCAGAAGGATTGTGTAACGGTCGTCTTCCGATGCCTCGGCGCTGCCGGTCTCGCAATGGTTTGGCAATCCCGGGATCCGCAGTCCACAAGGCGCGATCAGCATCAGAAGGATGGCCGCCAACATCAGTGCCAGAAGCAGCCAGCCAATCCAGAAGAGCCACCAGAGCAAAAGCGGCGAGGTCACCGCAGCAGTAGCATCCGCACCGGATCGCTTCGGTTCCGGTTCAGCCTCGGCAGCTTCGGCCTCTCGTGCGGCGGCCGCCGCTGCTGCTGCCGCAGCCGCGGCCACTGCAGCCTGATCGACGCGCGTGTCCGCACCACTTAGCACGCCGCGCACAGCGTTTTGGCGGTCTTCGATCCACGCCCAATTCAAAAGAACCGGCTCGGGTGCGTTATCACCATCGATCCGGGCGTAGATGCTGTCTTCGTTTGGGATCTCAAGCGCGTTCAAAAGCGCCTCGCCCAGGCGTTGCTTCTCGGTGTCGTCCTCGTCGGCCAGATAGCCATCCGCCAGCGCGCGAATTTCCGACACCAATGTGTCGAGACGCGCGCGCAGCTTTGCGGTGGCCTCCTCATCAAGGTTTGCGAGCGGTTGCACGCGTCCGGGCCGCTCGGAGTACCAATCCACCGTATCGCCGTAATCCGATGAAACCGGCTCGGCAAAGAGCGCCGCCTGCGCATCGTTCAGCGAATTGACAAGCAACTCATATGACCGCTGCGGTGCGGTGCCCAGGGGCTTGAGCCCTTCGGTCGATGTGGTCGCTATCAGCACGTTGTCCACCAGCGCCCTGCGTCAGTTTTCGATCTTGGGCAGGTTGAGCGGCGGCAGGGTGCCTTGTTCGGTCTCCTCCTGAACGGCCGCTTCTTCCACCGGTGGCGAAGGCCGTTCGATCCGCGGCACGCATTCCGACGTGACCACAGTGGGCAGAGCGGCCGTACCTTCGAGAAAGCGGATCAGATCTCCGCCCGACAACGCGAAATTGAGGTTTCGCAGTGGCCCTTGCACGACGAAGGTGTTCATCCCGATCAGACGTCCGCACATGTCGATCAGCGGCCCGCCGGAATTGCCGGTCGAGATCGGCGCGGAATGCACGATCACTTCGGTCGCGGCGTTGAATCTTTGTTCGGTTGTGATCGTACCGTCGGTGACCGAAAGCTCGGGAACGGCATCCAGATTGCCGCTGCGCAAGGCCAGGAATTGCTGGTCGGTGCGCAAGAGATCACCGGGGTAACCGGCGGCGATCACTGACTGCAAGCGCAGGCTCTGGTCGGCGACAAGCACCTGGAAGCTTGGCTCAGACGCGCCCGGTATGCGCAACAGCGCAAAGTCACCTCCGGTGAGGTTCATCGGCCCGAGCGCTTTGACAAGCTCGGCGTTCTTGAGCGATGCAAGCGATTGATTGGTCACGTAAATCCCGCCTTCCACGGCGGATTCGACCACATGGTAGTTTGTGACCAGAAGGTCCGGCGCCACGAAGAACCCTGTGCCGGTCTCCAGCCCCCGCGATCCTTGCACCAGAACCATGCCGGTGCGTTCCTCAATGTGCTGAAGCAGGGAAGAGGTTTCCGCAAACCCCCCTTGAACCGGGATTTCCACCCGCTCGGCGGCAGGGGGCAGGATGGATCGGGGACGAGCGATGCGAACCTCACCGGGCCGGTCAAGCGGGTCGAGGTCGTCGGGCGGCAGAAGCCCTTCGATCGTGACCCCGTCGGGCATCAGCAAGGTTCCATCCGAGGTACAGACCGCCCCATCGAGCGCAGCGCGCAAGGCAACGACCCGCTCCTCCAGAGATTGGTTGACGGCTGCGGCAAGGGCTGCGGCCTCTTCTGTGCTGACCGCGTCGGCGCGGCGTTCCTGAAAGATGCGGTTTCCCGGCACGAGCAGCCAGGCCAGCGTCCCACCGGCCAGCAAGAGCAGCAGGACCAACGGGATCCATGCGCCGGCCGGCACCGCACGGCGCGGCGGGGGCGGAGGAGGCGGTGTGCTTGCCTCGGCTGTCTCGGCGGCAGTTGACGCCGCCGCACCGGTCGCCGCTCCGACACCAGCGGCAGTGGCTGCTGCAGTACCGCCCGGTGCCGCGTTTGCGCGTGGAGCGTCGGCCAGCTGCGCGCTGCGTGCATCCCGTTCAGCGGTCGTCAGCGGAGGGGCGGCGGCCAAAGGCAGAAAGCGCCCGAATGTCTTTTCGTACTGCGCCTTTCTGCTTGATGCATCCCGCGCCTGATCGGCGGGCAGCATACCCCAATTGATGATGACGGGTCGGCCGCCCACCACCCAGATGTCGTCGGGATCTCGCAGATGCATCGCGGCCGATACCAGCGCGCCTACATCCGGATCATCGATCAGCGGCCCGATCTCGGCCAGTTGACGTGACAGGGCGGATGCAGCGCCGGACTGCGCCGCGTCATCCAGTCGATTGAAGGGTTGGCCCGATCCCTCTGCATCGGTGTACCAGGATACAGACGCCGGCGCGCTATCGTTTCCCCGGCTCAGGAGCGGTTCCGCAAAAAGCCGCGCCGCCTCGGGCCCGGCCTTGGCTTTCAGCGCTTCGTGCAGGGCCGGGTACGCATCCAGCGCCAGACCTTCGCCAAATTCCAGGCATTGTCCAAGTTCGATCCGGGTCTTCGTGAGAAAATGATCAGCCATTGCTCAACACCTGCCAGTCCACGTCCAAGTCGCCCGTTGAGGTATGCACGTCGCCATGTTGCCTCATCCGCGCGCTGACCCCGATGTCCGGAGTTCGACGGGTTCGCCACGCGACCATGTTGCACCAAAGTTCAAGGCCAAGGCATGCGCGCCTTTCAGACACTTTGGTCGCATCACTTTCTGAAACACAGCCAAATCAAACACCCCCTCAATAAAAAAACGCAATGCTTCCCGGCTATGCCGCGGGTTTACCCTGCGTCCGCGCCCAGTAAAGGCAAGTTGGCTTGATAGGTCAACGCATTAACGGCATCGGCTAACTCACAAGTTTTGTCACCG
>JBCCVT010000098.1:0-9887 GCA_039195015.1 Pseudomonadota bacterium | reverse complement strand
GTGTGGCCACCGGAAGCGTATCAAAGTCTACAGAGACCGTCATTGAGGGTGGACCACGCCGGTTTGCGCAGTGATACGACCATAGTGTTCGATCCGACGGTGGCGCGCGAAATCAAAGATCGTTGTCTTGCCGAACGTGCACGCATCCATGTCGCAGGCATGCACGATCAGTTCATCGCCTTCGCCTTTGGCACGCGTAACGACGTAGCCGTTGGGATCCACGATGATCGAACCTGCCATCAGGGGATGCCCGTCTTCGTCACCTGCCTTTGCGACACCAACGACCCAGGTTGCGTTCTGATAAGCCCCCGCCGTCATGCTCAGTTCAGAATGATAGAGGCGCTGCTCCAGCCCCTCGGTGCTGTTCTGACTGTTCACCGAGGGCGTGTTGTAGCCCAGCATCACAAGCTCGACGCCCTGAAGACCCATCTCGCGATATACTTCCGGCCAGCGCCGATCGTTGCAGATGCACATGCCCATCCATGCATCCATGTTTCGCCAGACCGGGAATCCCATGTTGCCGGGTTCAAAATATTTCTTTTCCAGATGCTGGAAGGCGCGCTCTGTATCGTATTCGGAGTGACCCGGAAGATGAACCTTGCGATACTTGCCGATGATCTTCGCCTGCGCATCCGTCAGGATCGACGTGTTGAAATACCGACCCTCGGGCGTCTTTTCTGCAAAGCCAAAGCTGATCGCGATCCCCAAAGACCTTGCCCGGTCGAAAAGGACTTGGGTTGCCGGGCCTGGCATATCCGTTTCGAACCAAGCGTCGATTTCGACCTGGTCTTCCATCCAGTAGCGTGGAAAGAACGTTGTCAAGGTTAGCTCGGGATACACCACGAGGGTGCATCCGGCGCCTGCCGCCAGCTCCAACAGAGCCAGCATTCGGGCGACCACATCTTCGCGGCTGTCGGCTTTCTGTATTGGGCCCAATTGTGCTCCGCCAATGACGATTTCGCGCATGGGTCTGCGTCCTCCTCAGCTTGCGATGCGCCGCTCGAACCGGGCAATCAGGCGGATTGCGGGCCAAAGCAGTGCCAGATAGATGCCCGCGGCCAAGACCAGCGGGGATGCGTTATATGTCAAAGACCTCACGAGACCGGCCGCATGTAGCATCTCGCCCAAAGACACGACGGACGCGATCGAGGTGAGCTTTACGATCTCCACCCCGTTCGACAGCAAGTCTGGCAACACATTGCGTACAGCTTGCGGCAGCGTGACCCAGACCAGTGTTTGCAGCCCGGTCATGCCGGTCGAGCGCGCGGCCTCGGATTGTCCCTTGGGCACTGACAGCAATCCGGCACGCAGGATCTCTGCAAAATAGGCGGAATTGTTGAGAAAGAACCCCAGGACAACGGCCGCGAACGGCGACAGACGAAGCCCGGCAAATGGCAGCCCGGCGTAGATGAAGATCAACAGAACCAGCGGCGGCAGCGCGCGAAAGAGATCGACAAAAACGATGCAGAACCAGCGCAAGGCTGGGCGTCGCGAGACAGATCCGAGGGCCGCAAGCAGACCTCCCAGAAATCCCAATGGGATCACGACACTGCAGATCAGCACCGTCATCAACAGCCCTTGGATCACAAGCGGCAGTGCCTTGCCCATGACTTCGAGGTTGAAGAATTGTTGGATGATTGCGTCCATATCTCAGCGCACCGGCCTTGCAAACCGGGCCTCCAGCCACCGCGACGCAATGACAAAAGGTAGGAACAACACCACGTAGGCGATCGCGGCGAGCGTCAGCGGCGACGCGTTGGCCGAAAAGCTCTGCGCTGTGCTTGCCTGGCCGAGAATGTCCGGCACGCCGATCACCATGCCAAGCGCGGTCATCTTGGTGATCGCGATCGCGCGGTTGGTGAGCGGCGGAATGACCATGCGCATGGCTTGCGGCAATACCACCCAGATCAGCGCCTGCGTAAAGCTCAGACCGGTCGACCGCGCGGCCTCCCATTGCCCCTTTGGCGTCGCCGTGATCCCGGCCCAGACTATTTCCTCGGCGAATGCGCCCAGAACAAGGCTGAGGACAAGGAAGAGGACAACGGGTGCGGACAGGACAACACCGATGTTTGGCAGGCCAAAGAAGATGAGCAGGATCAGGACAAGTGGCGGCAGGGCCCGAAACACGTCGGCGAAGATCACGATCACTGCTCCAACGCCGGGCAAACGGTAGGATCGCAGGCAGGCCAGGGCTGCTCCAAAGGCGACACCGAAGACCACAATAAGCAGAGACAGCAAAACCGTCACCAGCGCGCCCTGGAGGATCGACGGCGCATATTGCGCGAGAACCTCGGCATTCAGGAAAGTGTCGAGAAACACATCCATGGCGCTAGCTGCTCACCCGTGCAAGGAATGCTTGCGTGCGTGGCTGTTTGGGATGCGAGAAAATCTGTTCGGGCGGCCCTTCTTCCACGATACGACCGCCATCCATGAACACCACGCGATCGGCCGCTTCCCGGGCAAATTTCATCTCGTGGCTGACAACCAGCATCGTCATTCCCTGGCTTTTGACGTCGCGCATCACTGCAAGCACCTCGCCAACGAGCTCAGGATCAAGCGCCGAGGTCGGTTCATCAAAAAGCATAACCCGCGGGCGCAGCGCCAAGGCCCGAGCGATCGCAACACGTTGTTGCTGACCGCCCGACAATTGGTTGGGGTACTGGCTGGTTTTTTCAGACAGTCCGACGCTGCTCAGCGCTTCGCGCGCAAGTTCTTCGGCCTCAGACGGGTCCTTTTTCTGAACGCGACGCAAGGCCAGCTTCACATTGCCTAGCGCGGTCAGGTGCGGGTAGAGGTTGAAGGCTTGGAACACCATCCCGATCCTTTGGCGCATCCGGTTCAAATCCACACTTGGACCAGTGACCGGATCGCCTTCGATAAGGATTTCACCGCTGTCGGGCTCTTCGAGCCGGTTGCAACAACGCAGCATCGTCGATTTGCCCGACCCCGAAGGCCCCAACACAAAAACCATCTCGCTGATCGTCAGCGACAGATCGATACCGTTCAGCACGGTTTCGGTGTCGAAGGATTTGTGCAGCCTGCGAATGTCCAGCGCGGGCGGTGCGGGGGCGGGCATTCTTGTCACCCGCAGCTCGGCGTATGATCGCTTTCGACAAAGCCCTCAAAGCCCGGCTGGCCGAACCCCGCGACCGGTGTCACAGCCGCCGAACCCTCGGCCGGAGCGACACCGAACCACTTTTCCGACAGAGAAGCGATGGTGCCATCGATCTTCATGCATTCGATCACCTGCTCGACCTTGTTGCGCAATTCCTGATCGCCTTTCTGGAACGGCATGCCCCAGACAAGGCCGGTGGAATGCAGGTAGGACAGCTTGATCGCGGGGTTCTGTTTGACCGCCCAGGCCGACACGGTGTTGCCCGCCACATTGGCAAATGCTCGATTGGAGACAACGGCCTGAACGGCATCGGAATTCGTGCCATAGCTTTCCACGGTCCAGCCGATCTCGTCCTCCAGATCGCGTGCCCAGCTGTCGTAGACGGATCCGCGGTTGACGGCGATGGTTTTGCCTGCAAACCCCTCCAGATCCACAATGTCATCGGCACCCGACTGCACGACAAACTGAAAGTCGGTGTTCAGATAACCTTCGGAGAACAGAAGATTGCCGGCGCGCTCTTCGGTGATTGTGGTGGGTGCGACAACGAAGTCATATGTGCCCGCAGCCAGGCCCGGAAGAATGCCCGAAAACTGCGTTGCCACGATATCCATCTCAACCCCGAGGCGGTCGCCAATGATGTTGGCCAGATCGACGTTGAACCCTTCGACGCCGCCGGACAGAGAGGGCATCGCATGTGGGGCAAACGTGCCGTCAAGTGCGACCGTGAATTTGTCCTGTGCCAGTGCTGCGCCGGTCAGACCAAGCGACACAGCCGCCATCAGCAAGGTATGTTTCATCATGATTAGCGTTCCTTTTCAAAAGTTGCGGGAGGGTAGGTGGACAAGTGTCCACGACAAGACGTTGGCGGGCTCACATCATGGCCTCGATCAAATTGGGACCCGGCTGCGACATGGCGCTAGATATCGCCTCGCACAGTTCTGCGGCGTCAGTGACACGTCGTCCGGGCACGCCCATGCCGCGCGCCAGACTTGTAAAATCCAGTTCGGGCCGGTCGAGATCCAGCATATCCAGCGCTGACCGGCCGGGATTGGCGCCCACTGCGAAGAGCTCGGTCTTGAGTATCTGGTAGGTGCGATTGGCCAGAATGACCGTGGTGACATTCGTGCTTTCCCGCGCCTGGCTCCAGAGCCCCTGGATGGTATACATGGCCGATCCATCGGCCTGCAGGCACAACACTGGACGATCCGGACAGGCGATCGCGGCACCGAGGCCCATGGGAATGCCTTCGCCGATCGCACCTCCAGCAAGGGAGATCCACGAATGGCACGCGGCGTCATTGGTCGCTGCCCAGACGTCGCGACCGCCGGTGATGCTTTCGTCCACGATGATCGCATCGTCCGGAAGCGCGCGCGCAACGGCCGCGGCGAGTGAAGCGGGCGTAATCGGGCCTGACCCGGGACGCGAGACCAACGGCTTAGGTGAGGTTGTCTGCGGCGGGGCACCTAGCTGATCTGCCAAAGCCGCCACCGCCGCTGGCCCGTCGCCATCAAGGCCGGTGAGGGTGAACACCTCACACCTTTCCGGCAAAAGCAGGCTGGGTCGCCCGGGATAGGCAAAAAAAGCGACGGGTGGGACGGTCTCGATCAGGACGGCACGTCGGAACGGGGCCAGAGTCTCGAGAGCCATATTGATCGGGTAGGGTATGCGATCAATGCCGGCACGTCCCGCGCCCCGTTCAAACCGGCGGTTTGACGTGGGGGCGTAAAGCGAGGCCCCGGTCAGCGCGCAGATACCATGAAGTTGCGCCAGCGCATCCGGTGTCTCCAGGACCCGACCGCTTGTCAGGATGACAGTGTCCGGGCCAAGCAGATCAACCGCCGTGCTCACGCCGTCAGGCGAAAGCGTCGCAAACTGCGGCGGTGGCGGCGGTGGCGCAATCTGGCCACCCCGATCCCACCCGATATCCGCAGGGGCTACGAGCGATGCGACCTTGTTGGGATAGGACACTGCCGCCTCAAGTGCAGACACAGCGTCGGCGGCGAATGTGTCGGACGATGTCGCGGTGCCCACCCAATCCGAAAACGGCGCACAGGCCCCAGCCACGTCCGCAGTCAACGGCGCATCATACCCGCGATGGCGCACGGCGTGATCGCCAACAAGGTTGATCATCGGTGATCGCGCCTTGCGGGCGTTGTGCATGTTCGCTGCGGCATTGGCGAGCCCAGGGGCCAGATGCAGAAGTGTCACGGCAGGCATATGCGCCATGCGCGCATAGCCGTCCGCCGCCCCGGTTGCGACCCCTTCGAACAGACACAAGACGCATCGCAGAAGGCCGGTGCGGTCCAGCGCATCCACAAACTGCATCTCGGACGTGCCGGGATTGGCGAAACATACGCGCAGGCCGGCTTGATGCAGCGAGCGAACCACGCTTTCGGCCCCGTTCATGTCAAATGCGTCAGGCATGTGTGGCTTCCTTTGCACGTGCGGCTTCTAGGACCTTCAACCGGGTTTGCAAGACGCGCGACGTAGCACGTGTTACGACAGCGTCGGTCGCTGGTGTGGTGTCCGCAAAATGGCATGCGACCTCGCTGCCGCCAATGCGCCGCAGTGCGGGACGCTCCGACGCGCAGCGCGCCTGCGCCATGGGACAGCGCGGATGAAAGGCACAGCCAGAGGGTGGGGCCAGCGCAGACGGCAAATCCCCGGCGACCTGTTGCCGGTCGACCCCAGAGGCTGGATCCGGGCGCGGTGCCGCAGCAATCAGAGAGCGTGTGTAGGGGTGGCGTGGGTTTGCAAACAGGGTCGCGGCAGATGCCACTTCGACAATGCGGCCCAAGTAGATGACCGCTACGCGTGTTGCCATGTGCCGCACCACGGCCAGATCGTGGCTGATAAAGATGTATCCGATGCCAAATTCGCCCTGTAGATCCTGCAAAAGGTTCACGATCTGCGCCTGCACCGAAACATCAAGGGCTGAGACCGGCTCATCGCACACTATGAATCTGGGCCGCGTCGCAAGAGCGCGGGCGATGCCAACCCTTTGGCGCTGCCCTCCCGAAAACTCGTGTGGAAAGCGGGCCGAATGCCATGGTTGAAGGCCGCAAGTGTCCAGCAACGCCGCAACCTTTTCAGAGACATCGCGATCCGTGGCGAGCCCGTGCAGGCGCAGCGGTTCTGCCAGCGTCTCGGCCACCGTCATGCGCGGGTTGAGCGAACCGAACGGGTCCTGAAAAATGATCTGCATTTTGCGGCGCATTTCGCGCAAGGCGTCAGGGGAAAGCGCCAAAACATCGGTCCCGTCCAGTGTGATCTGCCCCGAAGACGGCTCGATCAGGCGCAACACGCTGCGACCGATGGTGGATTTGCCACAACCGCTTTCACCGACAACGGCGAGCGTCTCGCCCTCGGCCACATCAAAACTGACATCTGTCACGGCTTCGACATGACCGACAACGCGCCGCAGGATGCCGCGCTTGACCGGGAAATGCTTGGTGAGGCCGCGAACTTCCAGCATCGCTCTCAAGCCGCCGTCTCAATCGGCGCGCGCCAGCAGGCCACGCCATGTCCCGGTGTCAGATCGCGCAGCGGAGGATCCTCGCGCCCGCATCTTTCGGTGGCAAGCGGACAGCGGGATGCAAACCGGCAGCCGCTGAGCTTTGCCCAGGGCGGCGGCACAGTGCCAGGTATTGTTGCCAGCCGACCCACCGCGGCGTCGATGCGCGGCACTGCCGCCATCAATCCAATCGTGTAAGGGTGCTGGGGATCCGCAAACAAGGCCCGCGTTGGAGCACGTTCGACGATACGACCGGCATACATGACGACCACGTCTTCGCAGGTCTGCGCCACCACACCCAGATCATGCGTCACCAAAAGTACGGCTGCTCCGGTCCGCTCCTGCAGATTGGCAATCAGATCGAGGATCTGTGCCTGGATGGTGACGTCAAGCGCCGTGGTCGGCTCATCCGCGATCAGCAGGTCTGGATCGTTCGCAAGGGCCAGAGCGATCATCACGCGCTGTCGCTGACCGCCGGACAACTGGTGAGGGTAATCGTCCACGCGCGATCGGGGTGAGGGCAAGCCCACCAGATCAAGCAATTCGATCGCCCGCTCCCGCGCGGTCTTCCCCGACAGGCCGGATTGCAAGGTCAGGCTCTCCACGATTTGATCGCCGCAGGTGTAAACCGGGTTCAGCGACGTCATTGGTTCCTGAAAGATCATGCCGATGCGCCCGCCGCGCAGTCGACGCATGTCACGCTCGGGAAGGTCCAACAGGTCCTGACCGTCGAACCTGATTGCACCACCGGCGTAATGGCCCGGCGGTTGCGGCACGAGGCGCATGATCGCCAGGGAGGTCACTGATTTTCCGCAGCCCGATTCACCGACCACCCCAAGCGTCCGACCACGACCAAGCGAAAAGCTGACACCCTGGACCGCGCGCTGAGACCGACCGTCCAGCCGGAATTCCACAGCCAGGTCCTCAACCTCGAGCAAGGGCGTCGGTTCCGTGTTCATGCGACCGGAAACACCATTGGTGACGCCTCGTCATGGCGGCGGCCTGCGAAATCAAGTCCCTGGAATGCAATCTCGGCCCGCCTTTGCGCTGCCTCAAGGCGCGCCAAGGCATCCGGCAGATCGAACGCGGGAACGTCGCCGTTCACGACGACATGGCGGCCATCGACAAACACGTCCCGCACCGCCCGTTCGGCCGCCACGTAAATTAGTGACCGCAGTGGATCTCGAACCGGCTTCATTGCCGGAGCCGAGAGATCCGCAAGAACAAGGTCCGCCTTTGCGCCGACCGAAAGCCGCCCGATATCGTCGCGCCCGAGCATCCCAGCACCGCCAAGGGTTGCCGCGTTGAAGATATCCGAGGTGCGCAGGTCATAAGGGTTTTTTGACACCAGCCGCGAGTTGTAGAGTGCGGTGCGCAGCTCCTCTAGCATGTTGTGAGGGTAGGTGTCCGTTCCTATGCCTACGGGTATTCCGCCACGTATGTAGCGCCCGACCGTGTTCATCGCGATGCCGCGCCGCTGAAACACGACGGGGCAATGCGCAACCGCCGCGCCCGAGCGTTGCAAACGCCCGAAATCATCCGCCTCCGGCCAGAAAACATGCCCATAGTCGTTCAGAAAGATGCCGTGGCCAATAATCGCTCCGCGCGTCAACACCCCAAGATCGTCCAGCCACTCGATCGGAGTGACTCCGTGTCGCCGCGTGATCTCGTTGAATTCGACCACCGACTGCGCGGCGTGAATCTGGAATGGCAGCCCCTTGTCTTGTGCAAGTGCGAAGCTGTCTGCAATCAGCTCTGGGGTGCAGGTGTCGATCTGGCTGGGTGAAATCATACCCGACAACCGTCCCGAAGAGTGCGCTATCGCCGCGTCGACAGTTGCGACTGCCTGTTCCATCGCCGCGCGCCCGCCATCCTCCAGCCAGTCGTATTCAACCACATGGCCGTTCTTGGTGTACCACGCCCCGGATCGGTACATCGGGCTGACCACGCCCCGCAGCCCCGAGGCCGCGAATGTATCGATCCAGCCGTCCCAGGCCACCGACAGATCGACGAGCGTGGTGACACCGGATTTCAGGAGTTCCGAATAGGTCACCTGCACACAGGCTTCACGACCGTCATCGTCCGGCCGGAAGAGCGGCATGAATTCGTAAAGCGAAGACATGCCTAGACGCGGGGAACCCAGTTCGTCCAGCATGCCCTTGTTCATCGCCTCGGATGACGGGTGGGAATGGACGTTCACCAATCCGGGAAAGACAAGACGGTCACGCCCATCGATCTCGACCGAAGCCGTGCCGTCAAAGCCGGACCCGACATGGGTGATCGTATCGCCGTCAAAAGCGATGTCTACATCGCGCAGATAGCGATGCCCGCCCAGGTCGGCGTCATAGGCAACCACCCAGGCTGCATTTCGGATCACGGTCGCGGACATGGCAGTCTCACCTGTTGTGTACGTTCTGTGTTTTGGCGGGTGTGCCCCGAGCCGGCCGGACACAAGACACACCCTTCGCAGGGCCAGGCAAGGGGCGAAACAGTCACCTGGCTCCGCGCGCGGGGCGTCTGCCGAGGTTTGAATGCCATCGTGCAGTCGCCCCGCCTTTCGCTGCGTTACTCATTGAACTTCAGGTCGAGCCCTTTGTAGAGCCCTGCGCCGTAGATGTTGTGTGGCACGACCGTCTCAAGATTGGACGTCTGTGCGATGACCATCGGCTCGTGATAGAGCGGCAACCAGACCGCTGCGTCATGCACGAGCTGCAGCACCTCACCATAGGCCTCGGCCCGTGCCTCATCCGTTGTTGCCGTTGCACCCGCCAGCAGCAAGGCATCGGTTTCCGGATCATCCCAGTTCATCCGATTTGGCGTCGGGATGTTCTGGCTGCGGAAGTAGAGGTTGAGCGCGTCACCCGATGACACATAGGGGAAAGACATGCCGAACATGTCGAATTCCTGCGTAGCAAGCTTGCCCCAGGCCACCGTCGCATCAAACGCCTGGATCTGCATATCCACACCGATTTCGCGCAAATAGGCCTGAACTGCCTCGGAAATCTTGCCCCATGTGGACCCGGCAAAAACATAGGCTGTTGGCGCTAGCTTTACGCCGTCTTTCGCACGCACGCCGTCTTCGCCCGGCATCCAGCCGGCCTCGTCAAGGATCGCGTTTGCTTTCTCGACGTCAAAGATCAAAAGCTGGTCGTCCAGATCGGTGTTCCAGTCCAGTGCTTCTTGGCTGACATAGGAATAGGCGGGCTGCACCGCGCCAAAGAACAGATCTTCGGCCATTGCAGCCTGATCGACGGCCAG
>JBCCVT010000097.1:0-9955 GCA_039195015.1 Pseudomonadota bacterium | reverse complement strand
GCCGAGCCCGAGATCATCTTTTTCGACGAACCGACCACGGGGCTCGACCCGATCATGGCCGGCGTCATCAACGATCTGATCCGCGAGATCGTGGTCGAGATGGGGGCAACGGCCATGACCATCACCCATGACATGAGCTCGGTCCGCGCCATCGCCGACACCGTCGCCATGCTGCATGACGGCGTCATCCAGTGGAGCGGCCCGGTCGCCGAGATGGACGACTGCGCCGATCCCTTCGTTGCGCAGTTCATCTCCGGCAGCGCCACCGGCCCGATCGAGGCCGTACGGTAGCGATGCGGCGCGGCCCCAAAGGTCGGCCTGTGCCCGCCGCGCTTTCGGTGGCCACCCCATGAGCAGACGGCAAGCCGTCCTGCGCGCCGCAACACTCGCAGTGCTTGTGCTCTATCCGATTTCCTGGTTCGCGCCGCTTTTGCGCGCGGGGTTCTTACCGCTTTTCGGATTGTCCGAGATTTCGGTGATGACCGGTATTGTTTCGCTCCTGCAAACAGACGTTGTTCTGGCGATCATTGTCGCGGTTTTCGCGCTGATTGCACCTATGGTTAAGATGCTCTGGATGGTCGCTCTGCAGTGGGGACTGGTGGGTCGGCGCGCGCTTGGGTGGATGGAATGGATGGGTCGCCTCGCCATGGCGGATCTGTTCCTGATCGCCATATACATCACTGTTGCCAAGGGCATAGGCGTCGGTCGGGTCGAGGTTGCCTGGGGGCTTTACCTGTTTTCGGGCTGCATCCTCGCCTCACTCGCATTGGGACATGCAACAGTGTTGGGGCACAACCGCACAGCGCAAAACCAGTGATAGATTTTTCGAAGATTATGTGTAAGCTTCAATTATTAGTGGTGAATATATAATATATGCAACTAACCCTTCGAGTAGAGCGCAACTAATGCGCGACGGCTGAATACAGCCGAAAATGGTGTATGGAAATGGTATTGGAAGGGTGACGACATGGCACAATTGCGCCCCCTCTTCATGGCAACGGCTTCGGCCTTTCAACAATTCAGCATGCTTTTGATCATCGTGGCGGCGGTGGCCTGTCTTGCGGTGACCGGGCTCAGTTTCGCAGGGGTTCTACCCTGGCTCGAGGTGACGGCCGCATACGGCACCGAACAGGTGGCCGGGGCGGGTATGATCGCGCAGCTCACTGTGACGGCGCTCTTCCTGATGTTGCTGTTCTACCTGCCGACAAACGCCCGGGTGATGACGCTTGAGACCTCGCACCGGCGGTTTGCGATGAACATGCATGACGTGGCGCGGGCCTATCATCTGGCCCACAGCGCCGACCGGAAGGGCGTCTTTACGCTGTCTTCGGAATTCGACGCGGTCAAGGAACGGATCGCCTATCTCAACAGCCACCCCGATCTCGAGGCGCTCGAACCCGCGATCCTTGAGGTCGCCGCGCAGATGAGCCGGGTGAGCCAGGATCTGGCCGACACCTATTCGGACACCAAGGTCGATCGCGCGCGTACCTTCCTTGTTCAGCGGCAGGAGGAGCTCGCCCGTTTCGAAACCCGGCTCAGCCAGGCCAAGATCGTGCTCCAGGAGCTCAGGCAATGGCATAACGCCGTTGAGCTGGACGAAAGCCTCGCCCGGTCGCAGATCGCCCGGCTCAACGCCGAGCTGGCCGAGATCCTGCCCGATATGGCCGAGACGCCACCGCCTGCCGCCGACAATGTCAAAAGCATTGTGGGCATGACCAAACACGCGGCCGAATGACCGGCGTTGAACCGCACCGGGGCCGGCCGATTGACCGTTTGACGTGACTGCGGCCTTGGGGCATCTACCGGCCCCATGGCAAAGATAAAAAGCTTCTCCTGCGCGGCCTGTGGCGCGACCTATTCGAAATGGTCCGGGCGCTGCGAAGCCTGCGGGGAATGGAACACGATCAGCGAGGATGCGGGCCTCTCGGCAGGTCCGGGCACAAAATCGCTGGGGGCAAAGCGAGGGTCGGCCATACCACTCACGGATCTGGCCACCGAAGAGGCCCCGCCGCCGCGCACGCTCAGCGGTCTGGTCGAACTGGACCGTGTGCTCGGCGGCGGGCTGGTCCCCGCATCGGCCCTGCTTGTGGGGGGCGATCCCGGGATCGGGAAATCGACACTGTTGCTGCAGGCCGCCGCCAGGTTCGCCGAGGCCGGCCTCAAGACAATCTATGTCTCGGGTGAAGAGGCCAGCGCCCAGGTCCGGATGCGCGCGCAGCGCCTTGGCCTCGCCCAGGCGCAGGTGCAGCTCGGCGCGGAAACCAATCTGCGCGACATCCTCACCACGCTCGAAACCGAACGCCCGCAACTCGCCGTCATCGATTCGATCCAGACGATGTGGTCCGACACCGTCGACAGCGCGCCCGGTAGCGTCAGCCAGGTGCGGGCCGCCGCGCATGAGCTGACCAGTTTCGCCAAGCGGCGCGGCGTCTCGATCGTGATGGTGGGTCATGTGACCAAGGACGGCCAGATCGCCGGCCCGCGCGTGGTCGAACATATGGTCGACACGGTGCTCTATTTCGAAGGCGAACGTGGCCACCAGTTCCGCATTCTGCGCGCGGTCAAGAACCGCTTTGGCCCGGCCGACGAGATCGGCGTGTTCGAGATGACCGGCCGCGGGCTCGAAGAGGTCACCAATCCATCCGCTCTCTTCCTCAGCGAACGCGGCACGCCGAACCCGGGGTCGGCCGTTTTTGCCGGTATCGAAGGCACGCGCCCGGTTCTGGTTGAATTGCAGGCACTTGTGGCGCCAAGCCCGCATTCGCAACCGCGCCGCACCGTTGTCGGCTGGGATGGCGGACGGCTTGCGATGATCCTCGCCGTGCTCGAGGCGCGCTGTGGTATCCCGTTCACCGGTCTCGACGTCTATCTCAATGTGGCGGGTGGCCTGAAAGTGGCCGAACCCGCCGCCGACCTCGCGGTTGCGGCCGCGCTGCTCAGCGCGCGTGAAGACAGCGCCTTGCCCGCAGACACCGTGGTTTTTGGCGAGATCAGCCTCTCGGGTGCGCTGAGACCCGCGCCGCAAACAGAAAACCGGTTGAAAGAGGCGCAAAAACTTGGTTTCACCGCCGCCATTGCGCCAGCCGGTGGCAAAACCGGCACAGCAAGCGGCCTCCGATTGACCCGTGCGGTTGATCTGACCGGCTTTGTGGGCGAAACATTCGGCGCAGGCTGAGCGACAGAACAAGAGAGACAAGGCAGGCATATGGAAGGCTTTACCATTATCGACGGAATCGTTGCCGTCGTCGTTGTGCTGTCGGCACTCCTGGCCTATTCGCGCGGTCTGGTGCGCGAGGCCATGGCCATCGCCGGCTGGGTCGCCGCCGCTGTTCTGGCCTTCATCTTCGCGCCCCAGGTCGAACCGCTGGTCAAGGAAACGCCGGTGATCCGCGATCTTGTCGGCGACAGTTGCGAGCTGGCGATCATCGTGGCCTTCGCCGCGGTCTTTGCGGTCGCCCTGATCGTGATGTCCTTTCTCACGCCGCTCTTTTCCTCGCTCGTCCAGCGCAGTGCGCTTGGCGGGGTCGACCAGGGTCTGGGCTTTCTCTTTGGCGTGGCGCGCGGGATCCTTCTGGTGGCGATTGCGTTCTTTGTCTACGACACCGTGGTGACCGCGCAGACCTACACGATTGTCGATGAAAGCCGTTCGGCCGAGGTCTTTGCGCAGATGACCGATCAGATCGAGGATCAGGCCCCCGAACAGGCGCTCGGCTGGATCACGCAGCAATATGAAGATCTCGTCGCCGCCTGCAGCGCCTGAGTCGCGGCGGCCTGATCTTGCCCCATTTGCGACCTTTTCAGAAACGTCATCGTTAACAATGGCTTAATCGCGACGCCCGGGCGTCGCGCAATGCCCGCGCGCGCTGTATCTCTGTTTCGCATCCTCGAACAGTGCTACGATTTCGCCTTAATCGTGTCCAAGAAGTGGCCTATTTAGGGTGCTCGTTTGTCATCAGTTCGCCACAGATATGACAGACGCGAGGAGTTCCAAATGCTTCTGAACCACGACAAAGCCTTCGCCGATTACACCCCCGCCACCCCGGTCCGGCTGCACCCTGCCACTGATCGCTCGGTCGCATCGCTGGCGCCCGACACCTGGCTCGAGACACCGCAAGGCTGGCGCCCCGTCACCGAACTGGGCCGCGGCGATCTCGTACGCAGCTTTGACGGCGGGTTCATCGCCCTCACGCGGGTGGCCCATGATGTCGAAGACAGCGCGCGCCGGATCGTGCTGCCCGCCGGCTGTCTTGGCGCCGCGACCGAACTGTCGGTGCCCGAAGACCAATGGGTCGCCGTGCACCATGCCCGCGCCGAAAGGCTCTATGGCAGCCCGGTTGTCCTGGTCCGCGCCAGCGCACTCGTCGGTTATCGCGGCGCCCATCTGGCCGAGGCCGGCGGCCCGCTCAGCCAGATCTCCTGCACCGAAGACGAACTCATCTATGCCCAGACCGGCGCCATGATCTACGTGCCGGGCGAGGGTGACGGCAGCCACTTCCCGCAGCTCTCCTACGGCGACACCCGCGCGCTCCTGATGATGATCGACAGCCAGGGTTGCGGCCCCGACAGCGCGATGCTCGGCGACCGCTGGGCGGCCTGACCCGCCCGCCCCACAGCTGGCTCACGGCCGCGTCTGACCGGGCGCGGCCTTGCAGCTCCGAACACCCCCCTGCTTCTTTCTGGTCACATACACGTCGGGGGAGTCGCGCCGCGCGCGACGGGGGCAGCGCCCCCACCTGGTCGGAGCGCCAAAGGCGATCCGAAACCCCCTCCGCCCCCAATCCGTGCACTGAGGTCCCGTTCACAAAGACAGTCACGTCACCTGTGTGATCGTTTCGTGACAGACCGGCCTCAAGCCACTATGTGATGACCCAACAGGACCACAGGATTCGGAGCAGCGCGTGACCCTGCCACAAATGCCCCCATCAAACCCGTTTGATGATGACAAACTGCGCGAGGAATGCGGGATTTTCGGGGTCGTTGGCATCAAGGATGCCGCCAATTTCGTGGCGCTTGGACTGCACGCCCTGCAGCATCGCGGGCAGGAGGCCGGAGGCATCGTCTCCTACGATCCCGATCAGGGCTTCAACAGCGCCCGCCGCTTTGGCTATGTCCGCGACAATTTCACCGAACAGTCGCTGATGAAAACCCTGCCCGGCGCTCTTGCGATCGGCCATGTGCGCTATTCCACCGCCGGATCCAAAGGCCAGACCGCGATCCGCGACGTACAGCCCTTTTTCGGAGAATTCTCCATGGGCGGCGCCGCAATTGCTCATAACGGCAACATCACCAACGCCAATGCCCTGCGGCGCGAACTGATCGATCGCGGATCGATTTTTCAGAGCTCCTCGGACAGCGAATGCATCATCCACCTGATGGCGCGCTCTCTGCAGCGCAACATCCCCGAACGGATGGAGGACGCTCTGCGCCGCGTCGAAGGTGCGTTTTCGGTTGTTGCGATGACCCGCACCAAGCTGATCGGCGTCCGCGACCCGCGCGGCGTGCGCCCGCTGGTGCTTGGACGGGTCGGCGACGGCTGGTGCCTGAGTTCCGAGACCTGCGCGCTCGACATCATCGGCGCGGATTTCCTGCGCGAGCTTGAACCCGGAGAGATGGTGGTGATCACCGCCGAAAACGGCGTCGAAAGTCATTTTCCCTTCCGCCCGCAGCCGTCAAAGCTCTGCATCTTCGAACATGTGTATTTCAGCCGCCCGGACAGCATCCTGGGCGGCCACAGCGTCTATGAGACGCGCGAAAACATCGGCCGCGAGCTGGCCAAGGAAAGCCCCGTCGACGCGGATCTGGTCTGCCCGGTCCCCGACAGCGGCACCCCCGCCGCGATCGGCTATTCGCTCGAATCGGGCATTCCCTACGCGATGGGCATCATCCGCAACCAGTATATGGGCCGGACCTTCATCGAACCGACCGAACAGATCCGCAACATGGGTGTGCGGCTGAAGCTCAACGTGAACCGCGCGCTGATCCGCGACAAGCGCGTGGTCCTTGTCGACGATTCCGTTGTCCGGGGCACCACGAGCCGCAAGATCAAGGAGATGATCCTCGATGCCGGCGCGCGCGAGGTGCATTTCCGCATTGCCAGCCCGCCCACCGCCTGGCCCTGTTTTTACGGTGTCGACACGCCCAAACGCGACAAGCTGCTGGCCGCGACCATGAGCGAGGAAGAGATGCGCCAGCATCTCTCTGTTGACAGCCTCAAGTTCATCTCACTCGACGGGCTCTACCGCGCGGTTGGCGAAACCCGAGGCCGCGACGACGCCTGCCCGCAATATTGCGACGCCTGCTTCTCGGGCGAATACCCGGTCGAACCGGCGGATATGATCGAAGAGGGCTTCCAGATGAAGCCAGCCGCCGAATAGGCCGGGGTTCAAGCCGGTTTTCCTGCATTGGCGATCGCCTGCCCAGGGCTCAGCGTCCGGGCGCCGATTGCTAACCCATTGAGTCGCCGGGTCGCGTTTGACCCTCCCCGAGGCCGGTGGTAGCCACCGCCCCAAGGCAAAACCAAAAATCAAATCAGGCAGCGCACCGCGGTCAGGCGGCTTGCGCAACAAGGAAACTCATGTCTCAACCGGAAACACCGGCCCGGGTCGCGGCGTTGGCGACCGACCCGGATGCTTTGGATCTGTCGACCACAACGGTCATCGGGGTCTTTGGTCCCGAAAACGCCCTGCAAGCGCTCGTGCGTCTTCCGTCGGGCCGCGTGCAGCGCGTCAAACGCGGCGGGCGCTTGAACGCCGCGCGTGTCGCGGGGATCGATAACTCGGGCGTTGTTCTGTCCCGCAATGGCCGCACTACGCGGCTGGCGCTCCTGTCGCGCTGACAGGCGGATCAGATCGCAAGGAAAAAGGGCGCCGCAAAGGCGCCCTTCGTCGTTCCAGCGGCGCGCGTGCTCAGCCGCGACCGGTCCCGCGCAGGGCGGCCCAGCCCCCGGCGACCACAAGACCCGCGATCACCGCTTTCAGCGCGTCGCCGATCAGGAACGGGCTCACCCAGTACTGCCAGATCGCCCCGGCCGAGGACCCAACCCAGCTGCCGTCAAAGCCCAAAAGCCCCGCCACGGCCATCGGCCAGGCCACGCCCGGCAGGTAGAGCAGGGCCGAGATCACCATGCAGCTCAGCGCAGTGGTCAGCACGCCGCGCGCGATGCCGCGCTCGACCGCCAGTCCGGCCAGCCAAGCCATTCCGACAAATCCCACAAGAAAGCCCGCCGTCGGCCCGACCAGCGTCAGGGTCGATCCGCCATTTGCAAAGACCGGCAACCCCATCGCACCTTCCGCCAGATAGACCAGCAATGTCACCGCCCCAAGGCGCGCGCCAAAAGTCAGGCCCACAATCAGAATGGCCAACGTCTGCAGGGTCATGGGCACCGGGATCATTGGCACGCTCACCTGCGCGGCCAGCGCGATGAACAGCGATCCGCCGATCACCATCGCCACTTTCCAGATCCACGCATCGGATCCGATAACGGCTTTGCCCAGAACGGTTTCTCGTGTCATGCAGTCAGTCTCCTCGTTGGTCGCGCCCGTTTTTCCGCTGCACTTGCGAAATGTCAAGCAAGCCCGCTTGCCTTGCCGGAAAAAGGATGAAATCAGCGGGCCATGACCGACGACATGAAAATTGCCCTGATCACGGGGGCGTCGCGCGGCCTGGGCGCTGCGCTGGCCGAGGCGCTGGCCAAAACGCATCACATCGTGGCCGTCGCGCGCACCACCGGCGCGCTGGAAGAGCTTGACGATCGCATTCGCGCTCTCGGCGGCCAGGCAACACTCGCGCCGATGGATGTCACAAACGAAGCGGCAATGGCCACGCTCTGCCGGGGGATCCACGACCGCTGGGGCGCGGTGGATTTCTGGGCGCATACGGCGATCCACGCCGCACCGCTCACCCCGGCGCCGTCACTCGACATGAAGGATTGGGAGAAATCGGTCACCGTCAACGTCACGGCGACCGCGCGGCTCATCACCTATGTGGCCCCGCTCTTGGCCAATGACGGGCGCGCCCTGTTCTTCGACGATCCCCGCGCCGGGCAGAAGTTCTTTGGTGCCTACGGCGCGACCAAAGCGGGCCAGATCGCCCTTGCGCGCAGCTGGGCGGCCGAGACGGAACGGATCGGGCCAAAGGTCCATATCGCCGAACCCGCTCCGATGCCCACCGCCACCCGCGCACGGTTCTTCCCCGGAGAAGACCGCGCGGGCCTCGCCGCACCGGCAGAGGAAGCCGTCCGGATCCTTGCCGCCCTTTAGGGCTGTTTGCGTGCGTCGCCGCGAAACCATCCGACGGCGTCGCGAGCCCACGATCGCCGGGCCGCGGCGCGGCGACGCAACCGACGAACCCCTCGATTTATCGTCCAACCGTGGCGTGACGTTCGACCCATCGCGCAAACATCACCCAATCGCCGGGCCGAGGGGGCGGCCCGGCGATGGCGCGGCGCCTTCGGCTTTATCCCGCGCCTGCATGCGTCGTCCCGCTGGATCCGGAACCTCGATAAAGATCCCAACGCTTTCGACTATCGGCAACTTCGCCTAAACTCTGGCCATGGCCCGTTTCGCCCTCTTCCCCGCACGTCGCCTGACCGCTCCCGACCAGATCGCCCGGATCTATGACCGGGCGGCAGCCAGCTGGCAATCCGGGCTCGAACGGATCGGGTTTTCCGATGCCTACCACGTTCTCGCCGACCGCGCGGAAACCTACGCGCCCTCCCAAAGCGCTCTGCGCATCCTGGATGCCGGCACCGGGACGGGCGCGCTTGCCCGAGCCTTCGACGCGGCCGCGCAAGCGCCCCGCCATTTCGATCTGCTGGATCTCTCACCCGAGATGCTGGCCCGCGCACGCGATGGCCTCCCCGACGACACTGCCACCATCACCGGCGCAATCGGTACGGCGGAGGTGCCCGAAGAAACCTATGACCGGATGCTCTGCGGCCACGTGATCGAACATTGCGATGACCCGCAAGCGGCGCTCAACTGGCTCGCAACCCGGCTGGTGCCTGGCGGTGTCGGAATCTTCGCCATCTCGCGCCCGCACTGGTGCACCGCGCTCCTGCGCTGGAAATGGGGCAGCGCCGCGTTCCGCCCCGACGATGTCCGGCGGATGCTGGAAACCGCAGGCTTCGCCGAGATCGAATGCCACCCGCACGACACCGGCCCGCCCTCGCGCGTGAGTTGCGGCTATCTTGCCCGGATGCCACGCGAAGACGAACGGCGCAGCTTGCCCTGACCATGCGCCTCGCCTATTCAGGTTCAAAACCAGCGGGCGGTTCCTCATGCGCATTCTCATCACCAATGACGACGGCATCAATGCGCCGGGCCTGGCCACGCTGACCCGGATCGCCACCGAGCTAGCAGGCCCCGAAGGCGAGGTCTGGACCGTGGCGCCCGCATTCGAACAATCAGGGGTGGCGCATTGCATCAGCTACACCCACCCGATGCTCATCGCCAAGATGGACGACCGGCGATACGCGGCCGAAGGCTCTCCGGCAGATTGTGTGATGGCCGGGCTCCATGACGTGATGACCGACAGCCCGCCCGATCTGGTTCTTTCGGGGGTGAACCGGGGCAACAACTCGGCCGAGAACACGCTCTACTCCGGCACCATAGGCGGCGCGATGGAGGCCGCCCTGCAGGGTCTGCCGGCACTCGCCCTGTCGCAATATCTGGGGCCACGAAACTTCAACGCCGAAGATCCCTTTGAAACCGCCGCCGTTCATGGCGCCGACGTGATCCGCAAGATCCTGCAGGCCCATCCCGAGGACGACGGCAGTTACCGGACCTTCTACAATGTGAACTTCCCGCCGATCCCATCGGCCGAGGTCAAGGGGATCCGCGTGGTGCCCCAGGGCTTTCGCGATGGTGCGCGGTTTGTCACCGTGGCGCATAACTCGCCCGGCGGCAAACGGTTCCTCTGGGTCCGGGGCGGCGACCAGCGCGCGCCCTCGCGCCCT
>JBCCVT010000096.1:0-9983 GCA_039195015.1 Pseudomonadota bacterium | reverse complement strand
ATGGCTGGCCTATAGCTCACGAGACGGTTCCCTGCGCGATTTGCGCGAATTTATAGCGCCAGGCAAATGCGGGCAAGGGCGTGTTGCGTGTGACCCGACGCACCCTGCGGAACGTCAGATGAACGGGACCAGCGGTACGCCACCGCCACAGGCTGTCAGGACAAGGCAGAGGGTTAGGGCGAGAAGAGCGCGCATGTAAAGCTCCTTTGACTGCTCGGTTCTTTTGACGCGACAGTTGCCAGCCAACGGGCTGCGCGTCAACGCGTCGCTGACATTATGAATAATGTGCGGCGGCCGTGCCTCATCTGTCACCGCTCCAAAACATGCGCTGCAACTGGATCGGATTGAACGTATTTGTCATATGCGGATTCGGAGAGTTGCGTATCCGCGCGTGTCAACTGGTCCGATGCGAAATCGAACAGGACGTCGTCGAAAGGGTACGAAACAGGATCGGTCGGGTCGTCGGTGCCGTTAGTCACGGGTTTTGGGATAGTCCGCCGTCCAAAGCAGACCGTCGCCGGACCCGAATGCAACAAGTCACGACGCAGCCTAGCCCTGCAGAGCCTTTACGCCCACATCGCCTTCGGCCTGCGCCTTGATCGCCAGTGCCGCTGCGTGGGATCCGGCTGCGGTCGTGAAATACGGGATCTTGTCATAGAGCGAGACCGAGCGGATATCCTTTGAGTCCTCAACGGCCTGCGCACCTTCGGTCGAGTTCATGACCAGTTGCACACCGCCATTTTTCATCAGATCGGTCACGTCCGGGCGTCCTTCGTAGACCTTGTTGACGACATCACATGGCACATCATGGCCGGCCAACCAGCTTTGCGTGCCGCGCGTCGCCACGAGTGTAAAGCCGAGATCGACCAGCACCTGCGCGGCTTCAAGCATCATCGCTGTCTTGTCGGCGTCGCGGATCGAGATGAAGGCGCAACCCGTGCGCGGCAACACCATGCCCGCACCCATTTGCGCCTTGAGAAACGCGCGGGGAAAGTCACGGTCCCATCCCATGACTTCGCCGGTCGAGCGCATTTCGGGCCCCAATATCGTGTCGACGCCGGGGAATCGGGCGAACGGCATGACCGCTTCCTTAACTGAAAACCACGGCATGTCGGGATCGGCCAATGTCATTGGATCGGCCAGCGGCAAAACCGAGTCGTAGTCGGCGTCTTCGTACGGCGCGCGCTCGGGGAAGGCATCCAGTGTCTCACCCGCCATGATACGAGCAGCGATCGACGCGATGGCGCTGTCAGTTGCCTTGGCCACAAAGGGCACCGTGCGTGATGCTCGAGGGTTTACCTCGATCAGGTAGACATCGCCATCCTTGACCGCGAACTGCACGTTCATCAGTCCGACCACGTTTAGCGCCTGCGCCAGCTTGACCGTTTGCGCCTTGACCTCTTCGATGATGTGATTGGGCAGGGAATGGGGCGGCAGCGAACAGGCGCTGTCACCGGAATGTACTCCGGCCTCTTCAATGTGCTGCATGATGCCGGCCACATGAACCTTGCTGCCGTCACAAAGCGCGTCAACATCCAGCTCGACCGCACCGTCCAAATAGCTGTCGAGCAGCACCGGGCTGTCGCCCGAGACCACGACCGCCTCGGAGATGTAGCGTTCAAGCTGCCCGGTGTCGCGGACGATCTCCATCGCGCGGCCGCCAAGGACGTAAGACGGCCGGATTACCAGGGGGTAACCGAGCTCCTCTGCACGGGCGCGGGCGTCGTCATCGGTGCTCGCGATCGCATTCTCGGGCTGTTTCAGTCCCAGATCCTCCACCAGCTTCTGGAATCGTTCGCGGTCTTCGGCCAAATCGATGGCGTCGGGCGTGGTGCCGAGGATCGGGATCCCCGCATCGTGCAACGCGTTGGCAAGCTTCAATGGTGTCTGCCCGCCGAACTGCACGATTACCCCGTGCAACGTACCGTTTTCCTGCTCTTTTGACAGGATCTCCATCACGTGCTCGAAGGAGAGCGGCTCGAAATAGAGCCGATCGGACGTATCATAGTCGGTCGACACGGTTTCGGGGTTGCAGTTGATCATGATCGTCTCGTACCCCGCGTCGGTCAGGGCAAAGCAGGCGTGGCAGCAGCAGTAGTCGAACTCGATCCCTTGGCCGATCCGGTTTGGTCCACCGCCCAGGATCACGACCTTGCGGGCGTTTGTTGGCCGGGCTTCGCATTCCACTTCGCCCATCATCGGCGCTTCGTAAGTGGAATACATGTAGGGTGTTTGCGCTTCGAATTCGGCGGCACAAGTGTCAATCCGTTTGAATACGGCCTTGACGCCAAGGTTGCGACGGGCTCGGCGGACATTTTCTTCGTCCCTGCCTGTCAATTTGGCGAGCCGCGCGTCGGCAAAGCCTAGCATCTTTAGCGCGCGCAACCCGTCTTCGGTTACGGGCAAGCCATCGCGCCGCACCTCTTCCTCGGCATCGACGATCTCGCGAATGCGGGATAGGAACCACGGGTCGAACTTTGTAGCGACCTGGATCTCGTCATCGGTCAGCCCGTGCCGCATGGCCTGCGCGATCGTGCGGAGCCGGTCAGGCGTTTGCGCGCTGATTGCCTTGACCACGGCTACCTTGTCGGGCGCGCCGGGAATGTCGACCTCGTCAAATCCGGTGAGTCCGGTTTCCATGGACGCCAGCGCTTTTTGCATCGATTCGTGGATCGTGCGTCCGATTGACATAACCTCGCCCACGGATTTCATCGCGGTGGTCAGATAGGGCTCGGAGCCCGGGAACTTCTCGAACGCAAAGCGCGGGATCTTGGTGACGACGTAGTCGATTGTCGGCTCGAACGAGGCTGGCGTGACCTTGGTGATGTCGTTGTCGAGCTCGTCCAGCGTGTAACCGACGGCCAATTTCGCTGCGATCTTGGCAATCGGAAACCCGGTGGCTTTCGACGCCAGCGCGGACGAGCGGGAGACGCGCGGGTTCATCTCGATCACCACCATGCGGCCGTCGGCCGGGTTCACCGCCCATTGCACGTTGGACCCGCCGGTTTCGACACCGATCTCGCGCAGCACAGCGATCGAGCCGTTGCGCATGATCTGGTATTCCTTGTCGGTCAGCGTCAGCGCCGGTGCCACGGTGATCGAATCGCCAGTATGCACACCCATCGGATCGACGTTTTCGATGGAACAGACGATGATGGCGTTATCGGCGGTGTCGCGCACTACCTCCATCTCGTATTCCTTCCAACCCAATAGGCTTTCGTCGACGAGGATCTGGTTCACAGGCGAGGCGTCCATGCCCGACCGGCAGATATGCATGTAATCTTCGCGGTTATACGCCACGCCGCCACCGGTGCCGCCCAGAGTAAAGGCTGGCCGGATGATAGCGGGCAGACCGATATCGTCGAGCGCTTCAAGTGCCAGCGCGACGCCGGCATCAAGATCAGCGCCTCCGCCATCTTTCTTGGGCGCGGTCACGATGGTGGCGCGCGGGTTTTCAAGCCCAAGCCGGTCCATCGCCTCGCGAAAGAGCTTGCGGTCTTCGGCCATTTCGATCGCGGCGCGCTTGGCGCCGATCATCTCGACCCCGAATTGGTCGAGCATGCCCATCTCTTCGAGCGCAAGGGAGGTGTTCAGCCCGGTTTGTCCGCCCATCGTCGGCAAGAGCGCATCGGGACGTTCCTTTTCTATGATCTTGGCGACCACTTCGGGCGTGATGGGTTCGATATATGTTGCGTCGGCCAGCCCGGGATCGGTCATGATCGTGGCCGGGTTCGAGTTGACGAGGATGACCCGGTACCCTTCTTCGCGTAGCGCCTTGCAAGCCTGAGCCCCGGAATAGTCGAATTCGCAGGCCTGTCCGATCACAATAGGCCCCGCGCCGATGATCATGATCGACTGAATGTCGGTTCTCTTCGGCATGGTGGGGGCCCTTTTCCTAGTCCAGCGAGTTATCGCGCGGCCGTGCGCAAATTGTCCTGCGTTATAGATACGGACCCGAAAGGTGCAAGGGGCGATTCTGTCTTGAACGAAGGCGATCTTCCAAACGCCGGGCGCGCGTCATGACATTGGCGATCAGAAGGCGTCGTCGCGTGGCAATCCGGGCTTGTGACAAGGCCGTGTTCTTCGAAGGCCGAATGCGCCTGGACGTGGACGCGAGCGGCCTCTAGGCCTTGACTTCGCATCGCACTGACGCTCTATCGGCGCGACCGCTTTTTGCCCCGAAGGGACCCATCGATGCACGCCTATCGCAGCCATTCCTGCGCCGCCCTGACCTCGGCCCATGTGGGCCAGACCGTTCGCCTCTCTGGCTGGGTGCACCGGATCCGGGATCATGGCGGAGTTCTCTTCATCGATTTGCGCGACCATTACGGGATCACTCAGGTTCTCTGCGATCCCGACAGCCCGGTGTTCCATGAGGCGGAAAAGGTGCGCAGCGAATGGTGTATCCGGATCGATGGCGAGGTAAAGGCCCGTGCCGAAGATCTCGTGAACCCGAAACTGCCAACCGGCGAGATTGAGGTCTTCATAAGGGATATGGAAGTTCTGGGCAGCGCCGAGGAATTGCCGCTGATTGTTTTTGGTGATCAGGAGTACCCCGAGGAGACGCGCCTGCGCTATCGATACCTCGATCTCCGCCGGGAAGTGATGCAGCAGAACATGACCCTGCGGTCTGATGTGGTGGCCTCAATTCGGCGACGCATGTGGGATCAGGGATTTCGCGAGTATCAGACGCCGATCATCACCGCGTCGAGCCCCGAAGGCGCGCGCGATTTTCTGGTTCCGTCGCGTCTGCATCCCGGCAAATTCTACGCTCTTCCGCAGGCGCCGCAGCTTTTCAAACAGCTGATCATGGTGTCGGGCTTTGACAAGTATTTCCAGATCGCGCCGTGTTTTCGCGATGAGGATCCTCGGGCGGACCGGTCGCCCACTGATTTCTATCAGCTCGACATGGAGATGAGCTTTGTCGAACAGCAGGATGTGTTCGACACTATTCAACCGGTGCTGACAGGTATCTTCGAGGAGTTTGGTGGTGGCCGGTCGGTCGATAAGGACTGGCCTCAGATTTCTTATCGCGACGCGGCGCTGTGGTATGGGACCGACAAGCCCGACCTGCGGAACCCTATCAAAATGCAAGTGGTCTCCGACCACTTTCGCGATTCTGGCTTTGCGATTTTCGCAAAGCTGCTGGAGCAGGCAGGCACCGAGATCCGCGCCATTCCGGCACTGGGTGGCGGTTCGCGCAAGTTTTGTGATCGGATGAACGCTTATGCCCAGAAAGAAGGTCTGCCGGGCATGGGCTATATCTTCTGGCGCGAAGGGGCCGACGGCATGGAGGCGGCAGGACCGCTTGCCAAGAACATTGGCCCCGAGCGGACGGAAGCGATCCGTCAGCAGCTGGAGCTGGGCGTCGGCGACGCAGCCTTTTTCCTCGGCGGCAAGCCGAAGAGTTTTGAGGCGGTGGCAGGACGCGCCCGCGCGGTGATCGGCGAAGAACTGGGCCTCACCGAGACTGACCGGTTCGCGTTTTGCTGGATCGTTGATTTTCCGATTTACGAACAGGACGACGAAACCGGTGCGATCGATTTCGAACACAACCCGTTTTCGATGCCGCAGGGTGGGATCGAGGCGTTGGACGGCGACCCGCTGGATGTCCGGGGCTATCAGTACGATCTGGCCTGCAACGGGTATGAGCTGGTGTCGGGGGCGATCCGGAACCACAAGCCCGAGATCATGCTGAAAGCTTTTGAGCTGGCCGGGTATGGCGAGGATGAGGTCAAGGCGCGGTTCGGCGGCCTTTACACGGCGTTTCAATACGGCGCGCCGCCGCATGGCGGGTGCGCGGCGGGCATCGACCGCATCGTTATGTTGCTGGCTGATCAGGTAAACATCCGCGAGGTCATCATGTTCCCGATGACCCAGCGGGCCGAAGACCTCATGATGTCGGCCCCGTCCGAGCCGACATCGGACCAGCTGATGGAGCTGTCCTTGCGGGTGCTGCCTCAGGACTGATCACGCAAGCAATCGCTTGCCGAATATGACTGGCATTTGCCGCCCGGCCGGTGAAAACCGCGCCGGGCGTTGCTATGTTCGGGTTAGGCCCGACCAACGGGGAGCCCAAAATGAGATTTACGCCGGAACTTGCCGAGATCCGGTTCGGATGCGGACTGTCACCCACGCACGCGCCGCCCAGCAGCGCAGAGGCAATACTGGACGGGCTGTTGGGACCTGATGTCATGGCCAAACGCTTCGACATCGACGGTTTCGACGCATTTCGCCATCGACTCATAGAAGGGTATGACACGCGCAAAGCGATGCTCAAGGCACGGGGCACACCGGACGCCGATCGCCTGCGCAAGGCGCAGAACCGGGTCAAGCAGCGGGCGCGCAAGACGATGTTTATCTGGGCGGGACAGGACATTCAGCGTCGGATCCAGTCGGAAACCGGATTTCGGGAGCGGCTCGTGGCGTTCTGGGCGGACCATTTCACCGCCTATGGCAAGGCGGGAATCCTTTTGCGCATCGCGCCGACCTTCATCGAAGATGCTATTCGTCCGAACATTGCAAGGCGATTTTCGGACCTCCTGTTCGCTGCGGTCACCCATCCGGCAATGCTGCATTTCCTGGATCAGGCGCGGGCGGCCGGACCGAACAGCCGCGGAAATCAAGGCGGGCGCCGAAAACGTGGTCTGAACGAAAATCTCGCCCGCGAGGTGATGGAGCTGCACACGTTGGGGGTCAATGGACCCTATACACAGCAGGACGTGCGCCAACTCGCGGAGCTGTTCACCGGGCTGACCTATTCGCGCCATGACGGATTCGTCTATCGTCCTGCCCTGGCCGAACCGGGGCCGGAGACCATTCTGGGCCGCGAATATGGTGGTCAACGGAACGAATTCGAGGCTATCGGCGAAGTGCTCGAAGACCTGTCGGTGCATCCTGAAACGCATCGCCACCTCGCCCGAAAGCTTGCGGTGCATTTCGTGTCGGACGAGCCGGACCCCGCGCTGATTGATGCGCTGGCACAACAATTGACCGCGACCGGCGGAGATCTCGTGGCGGCTTATGACGTGTTGCTTCACCATCCTTCATCCTGGCACCCCGAACTGCTCAACGCTAAGCCGCCTGCTGATTTCGTCGCGAGCGGATTGCGGGCTCTGAATGCGCCGCCGGATCTTTTTGATGGCATGAAAGAAAAGACATTCCGTCGCCTCGTGACGAACCCGATGGGCGCGATGGGTCAGATCTGGCAACGGCCAGCCGGTCCGGACGGGTGGCCCGAGGAGGATGCCAATTGGATTACTCCGCATGGGGTATCGACCCGGATCGCCTGGGCAATGACCGCGCCTGGCGCACTGAAACTCGATCTGCCCGATCCGCGCGTCTTCGTTGAAACCGCCCTTGGGCCCTTTGCGGGCGATCCCGTCCGCTTTGCTGCTGGTGCGGCCGAGAGTAAGCCCGAGGCAATCGGGCTTGTGCTGGCCTCGCCGGCATTCCAGCGCCGCTAGAGAGGATCTCAGATGCCGATCGAAACGCCGACACTCTCTCGCCGCGGGTTTCTGACCCGCAGCGCGGCCATTGGATGTTCGCTGGCGGCCAGCCCGCTTGTGACACCTGTCAGCTTTGCCGCGGCGCCTTGGGACACGCGTTTGGTCGTCATCCTGTTGCGCGGGGGCATGGACGGGCTGGATGTGGTGCAGCCCTATGGCGATCCGGCGTTCTCAGGTCTGCGCAAGACGCTCTTGGGTGGGCCCGAGAATGATGCAATCGACTTGGACGGCTACTTTTCCTTGCACCCCGCTTTGGTGTCGCTGATGCCGCTCTGGGAGGCGGGCGATCTCGGATTTGTCCACGCGACTTCGACGCCTTATCGCGATAAACGCAGCCATTTTGACGGTCAGGACCTGCTCGAAGCCGGAACCGCGCATGTGGTCAGCGGGCATGATGGTTGGCTGAACCGGATGATCGGGTTGCGGTCGGATCTGTCGAGCGACACAGCATACGCGTTGGGTCGCACCGAGATGAAGATGCTCATCGGTCCCGCGCCGCATTCCACCTGGGCACCGGATTCGGGCTTTGAGATGAGCCCGCAGGCGATGCGCCTTGCCGAGCTCATCATGAAGGATGACGAGGCGATGGCCGAGGCCTTCGCGCAGGCTGTACGCCTATCCGACGAGGAGGCACGCCTCGAAAGTGGCATGGAGGGCGGGCAAAAACGTCGGGCAGAGCATCTCGCAGTCGCCGATTTCGCGGCCCAGCGTCTGCGCGAGGATGCGCGGATCGCTGCTTTTTCGCTCAACGGTTGGGATATGCATATCCGGCAGAAGCCGGTGATGGCGCGGACCTTGAAGCGGTTGGCGGACACGATCCTTGCACTGCGCGACGGGATGGGGGCTGCTGTCTGGGGTAAGACGGCTGTTCTCGCCATGACCGAATTCGGCCGCACGGTGCGTGAAAACGGAACAGATGGCACCGATCACGGGACTGGAGGCGCAATGTTGCTGGCCGGCGGCGCGATCAACGGTGGTCGGGTGTTTGGCCAGTGGCCTGGGTTATCTGAGGCCGACCTATATGACCGGCGCGACCTTATGCCAACGACCGATGTGCGTGCCCATGCGGCGTGGATGATGCAGGGCCTGACCGGAGTGAATCGTAACGCTTTAGAAAACGTAGTGTTTCCCGGGGTGGATATGGGAGATGACCCTGGTCTCTTGCTCTGACAGGGCGATGGACCGGCGTACTTGGATAGATGTTAAGGGTTACGCTGAACCCCTTGTAATGGCAGAGCAAAGCACGGGCCTATACCGATCTATGGCTGCCCGAATGGCTGCTGGTGCGATGACGCGTGTTTTAGGTCACTGAACGATCAATCCTGTCGAAGGTAGTCTCGTGTGGCTCGGCGACTATCGAACCGAGCCGTTTCTGCCTTGGGTTCCTTGGATGTCACCCGCCTTAGTTTGACGGGCGACACGGATCCGCGCAGCCCGGTGCGTGACCTCGAGATAGAAGATCACAGGGGACAGAAGTGCGATCCACGTCAGCCCCGTTGCGATGATCGCTTCCATGTTTCAGATTACCTTCCGTTCGGCCAGACGGTCGTGAACAAGACCTGCAAGAACCGCGGTTTGACTGGCCACCGGGCCACCCTGGGCGCGCGTCGATGCCAGTTTCTCGGCCGCAGCGGCTAGTTGATGGTCTTTCGCGCTCCGAGCCAGACCGCTCACAAATTGTGCCACGTAGTCCAAAACCTTTTCTTCATCCGTGCTGTTTTCGAGCACCTCGGCGATGAGGGCCATATCGTCCTGATAGGCAATGGGATCGGGCTGGATCTCCTGATCCGGCACGGCGCGCAACCCGTTTGGTTGCCGATCTGGCGGAAGACGGTCGAGCACAAGCTGCTGGAACGCGGCGAGTGACGTGATCGGTTTGGCGACAAAGCCGTCTGCGCCTGCGGCAATTGCAGCATCCTTGGCCCATTCGTCTCCGGATGTGCCAAGCAGCACCGGAATCCGGGGATGCGACGCGGACAGCTCTTCGATCAACTGAACGCCGGACCCATCCGGCAGACCAAGATCAATGATTGCCACGGACGGACGGTAAACCCGCAGATGCTTGCGTGCCGATTGCAGGCAGTCGGCCCGGCGGATCCGCGCGCCGCTGCGCAGGCACAGCAGGCGCACCGCTTCGCTGGCATAATGGCTGTCTTCGACAACCAACACGGTCAGGCCCACCAGGGGCCGGGCGGCCGTGGGTGTCGGCAGCTGGGGGGTAAAGACCTCCGAATCGTCCATTAGGTTTCTCCTTGCTGGCAGCTGGGTGAACCCTAAGCACCGGGTGGCTAACGGAGCGTTAACGCCATCTGTGCGCTTGGGCGCACTTGCAAGGGTCTGATTGCACGCGCATAAACCGTCGCATGTCAGCCACAGGAGACAGCGGATGATTGGACGTCTGAACCATGTCGCGATCGCGGTGCCGAACCTTGAAGCCGCTTCCGAACAGTATCGCTCGGCGCTTGGTGCCCAGGT
>JBCCVT010000095.1:0-10143 GCA_039195015.1 Pseudomonadota bacterium | reverse complement strand
AGGCAAAATCGCCTTTGGTGCCGGTTGCGTAAAGCTCGGCGATGTCGCCGCCTGCGCAGAATGCCTTGTCGCCGACCGCATCGAAGATCACCAGATCGACCGCATCATCGCCGTGCCACCGCCGGAGTGCGGCGTCGATGGCCTTGCACATGTCGTAGGTCATCGCGTTGAGCGCGTCGGGGCGCTGCAATGTGATCCGACCTGCGTGGCCGGTGATGCGAATATGGATGTCAGGCATGTCTTGCGCTCGTGTGGTTCGACTTGGTCTTTGGGAATCGACTCTGTTCCTGCCACTGGTCAGGGCCCTGTGTGGACTTGGCATCTGACCGAAAAGTAATCGCCAACGAAATCGCAACTGCCATCCAAGTTATACTGAGCAAAAACACAGTGATATCGTATAAGTCTGGCGCATTTTGCGAAAGAAACTCATGCGCGACTACCATCAGAACCATCAGCGTGACCAATGGTATCGAAACCCAAGTCATCGCAAAAACAATGTAAGGCCACGGACGTCTTTGCGTCGCAAATCGACGATTCCAATGTCGCAGCGCAGACAATCTGTGTTGCGTGAACACGTTCGGTAAACGTTTCACGCGCGCCTCAGCATATCGCGCGCCACAATGACCCGCATGATCTCGTTCGTGCCTTCGAGGATCTGGTGCACGCGCAGGTCACGGACAAGTTTCTCGATCCCGTAATCTGCGAGATAGCCGTAGCCGCCGTGCAGTTGCAGGCACTGGTCGACAACCTTGGATCCGGCCTCGGTCACGAACTTTTTCGCCATCGCGCAGAATTTGGTAGCGTCAGGCGCGCCTGTATCCAGCTTCCATGCGGCCTGGCGAAGGAAAGTGCGAGCAGCCTGCAGTTCGATCTCCATATCCGCCAGCCGGAATTGCAGCCCCTGAAACTGGTCGATCGACTGACCAAAAGCCTTGCGGTCGCCCATGTAAGCGAGCGTTGCCGTCAGTGCGGTTTGCGCCGCGCCAAGCGAACAGGCCGCGATGTTCAGCCGGCCACCATCGAGGCCCATCATCGCATAGCGAAAGCCCTGACCTTCTTCGCCGACCAGATTGCCAGCGGGCACCTTGCAATTGTCGAACTGCACCTGCGCGGTGGGTTGTGAACGCCAGCCCATCTTTTCTTCGAGCCCGCCAAAACTGAGCCCCGGCGTGCCGTCTTCGACATAGAGCGTCGACACGCCCTTTGGGCCATCCTGTCCGGTGCGAACCATGCAGATATAGGCATCGGAATAGCCGCCGCCCGAGATAAAAGCCTTGGTCCCGTTGACAATGTATCCTTCATTGTCGCGTTCTGCGCGGGTCTTGAGCGCAGCGGCGTCCGAGCCAGATCCGGGCTCGGTCAGGCAGTAGCTGAGCACCGTCTGCATTGTCAGTACATCGGGAAGCACGCGGGACTTGAGGTCTTCGCTGCCGAAGCTTTCCAGCATCTTGGCGCACATATTGTGGATCGACAGAAAGGCCGCGACGGACGGGCAAGCCATGCTCAGCGCTTCAAAGACAAGTGTTGCGTCAAGCCGGGTCAGGCCCGAGCCGCCCGCATCCTCGGAAACATAGAGCGCGCCAAAACCAAGCTCGGCAATCTGTGGCCAGAGTTCTTTTGGGATCGTGCCTTGCTTTTCCCAGTCCCGGGCATGCGGCGCGATGTGGTCCTGCCCAAAGGCATGGGCGGTGTCAAAAATCGCCTGGTGTTCCCCGGTCAGCGCGAAATCCATGGTCACCTCCCGAACGACTGCTGGACTGAATTGAACGCCTGTTTAATTCTCAATCCTTACAGCAGTATTGCAAAGGCTCAAGGGCGAGGAGGTCCAAAGCGGTCGTGCAGAATTGCAAAAGGTATATCAGTCGCTGCTGCGCACCGCGTGGCGGGCGAGCATGATGAAGGCCAGAACGCCTGCGGGCCAGAGGAACCAGGCGGTGCCGCTCCAGCTGAAGAGATTGCAGAGCGCGAGGGCCGTAACCACGATTGCACCGCGAACCAGCGGTATGGGGCAGTTTGACGGCGCAAGGACTGGGGCCGAGATCAACGCCCACGCGGTACCCGCGACCAGCGCGACCCAGTGCCACCAGAAACCGGCCCCAGTGGAGAGATCGACAACCGCGAGACCCAGAAGCACCAGACCGGTGACGCGGCCGGTCCGAATGGCATTGCCGTTTCTCGTATCGGGGTCCGAGCGGCTTTCCGACAGTGGCCGCGTGTCGCGCGCTTCATGTCGGGGGGACTTGGACGGGTCGACGGCCACGCGAGGCTGTGCCGTCTTCTGACCGTATGTGATGCGATAGATCGGGACGTCTTCGGTGAAGTTCTTGGGTCGCTGTTCCCCGAGATAGTCAAAACCGACCGATAGTTTCGCGTGGACCTGATCATAGACCTGCTGCGAGATGAGCACGCCGCCCGGTTCAGCCATCGTCTGCAATCGGGCGGCAAGATTGACCCCTTCGCCTAACAGATCCTCGCCGTCGACCATGACGTCGCCGAGGTGAATACCGATACGGTAGCGCAGCGCATCGCGCCCATTTGCCCCCAGTTCTTGCTGCACCTCGATGGCGCATTGCACCGCTTCGACCACCGAGGCGAATTCTGCGATCAGCCCGTCACCCGCAGTGTTGGCGATCCGCCCGCGATGGCGGTCAATCAGCCGGGAGAACACGGACCGGGCCGCGCGCAACTCGGCGAGAGCGCTTTCTTCGTCCTCAGCCATGGCGCGGCTGTACCCTTCCGCGTCGGCCGACAGGATCGTGGTCAGTTTGCGTTCCACTCGTTCGGACATCGCCGTAACCCGGTTTCACTGCACTGTTTCAGTAAGTGGTTGATGCGGTAGGCGATCACAACCGTTTGAACGAAAAAACGCCTCTGAAGAGGCGTTTCCGGCGGTTCAGCGCAAGTCGCGAGGTTTACAGCAGCCGCACCTGGGTGCCGATCTGGGTCAGTTCGAACAGCTCGGCGATATGCTGGTTGTAAAGCCCGATGCAGCCCGAAGAACTCAGGCGCCCGATCTTGCGCGTGTCATGGGTGCCGTGGATGAGATAGGCGGGCCATGTCAGGTACATCGCGTGGGTACCGAGCGGGTTGCCGGGTCCGGCCTCCATGAATTCCGGCAGGGTCGGGTCGCGCTCGCGCATGTTCTTGGTCGGGGTCCAGGTCGGTCCGACCCGCTTGCGCACGACCTTCGTGAAGCCGCGGCGCGTGAGCTCTTCGGATTTCGGAACCGATGAGGGGTAGAGCCGATAGGTCACCCCATCGCCGCTCCAATAATGCACCGCGCGGCTGGTGATGTCGCACAGAATGCAGCCCGTCCCGAGCGTATCGAAATGATCCTGCCAGCTTTGCGCCAGAAAGGCTGACGCATTGCGGCGGACCGCGTAGGTATCTTCGATCGGCGCTTCCACAGTGGGGAACGCATCTTCGGTATTCTGGGCGCGCAGCACCGCGGGGGTGCTGATGGTGGCCGCCATCCCGAGCAAGGCGGACCGGCGGGTGACACGGGGGCCTGACATCGTTACCTCATAGATTGCCTCGGGAGGTGTTCTACTATGACAAGTCGAACCGCGCCATAGGGCGCGACGGCGCAGGACGGCCAGTCACGCGTTTGTTAGCGCTTCCTGGCCGGATCTGGCGAAGATTTGCCGCCGGAACGGGGCGCATTTCAGATGTAATGCGCTTCGGTCGATCGCCGTGATCCGCAGCCGAAGAGGCATCGCACGGGACCTAGGCCCCGTGTGGGTTTCCTTTGCGGGGCGTCAATCCATCGCTTTGAAGTTGAACTCTCCGCCTTCTTTTATGCCGGACGGCCAGCGGGCGGTCACGGTTTTGGTGCGTGTGTAGAACTTGACCGAGTCCGGGCCATGTTGGTTCAGATCGCCAAAGGCCGACTTCTTCCAGCCGCCGAAGGTGTGATAGGCCAGCGGAACCGGGATCGGCACGTTGACACCGACCATCCCGATATTGATCCGGTTGGCGAAATCCCGGGCGGCGTCGCCGTCGCGGGTGAAGATCGCGGTGCCGTTGCCGTATTCGTGGTCCATGGCGAGGCCGATCGCCTCTTCGTAGGACCCTGCGCGCACGGTCGACAGGACGGGGCCAAAGATCTCCTGCTTGTAGATGTCCATGTCGGGCGTGACCTTGTCAAAGAGGTGCGGACCGACAAAAAATCCGTCTTCATACCCTTGCAGGTTAAAGTCACGCCCGTCGACCACCAGTTCGGCGCCTTGATCGACGCCCGATTGCACCAGACGTTCGATATTCGCTTTTGCGGCCGCCGTCACGACCGGACCATAATCGACATCGTCGCCGGCTGTGTAGGGGCCGACCTTCAGCTTTTCGATCCTTGGCACCAGCTTTTCGATGAGCTTGTCGGCAGTTTCATCGCCGACCGGCACGGCGACCGAGATTGCCATGCAGCGTTCGCCTGCCGCACCGTAGCCCGCGCCCACCAGCGCATCAGCCGCCTGATCCATGTCCGCGTCGGGCATGACGATCATGTGGTTTTTGGCACCGCCAAAGCACTGCACGCGTTTGCCCGCGGCACAGCCGCGGCTGTAGATGTATTCCGCGATCGGAGTGGAGCCTACAAACCCGATCGACTGGACCACCGGATGGTCCAGCAGAGCGTCGACGGCGGCCTTGTCGCCGTTGATCACCTGCAGGACACCTTTGGGCAGTCCGGCCTCTTCGAGAAGTTCGGCCAGCATCAGCGGCACCGACGGGTCGCGTTCCGAAGGTTTCAGGATAAAGGCGTTGCCGCAGGCGATTGCGGGCGCAAACATCCACATGGGGATCATCGCCGGGAAATTGAACGGTGTAATGCCCGCGGTGACGCCAAGAGGCTGTCGCATCGAATACATGTCGATGCCGGGTCCGGCGCTGTCAGTGTATTCCCCTTTCAAAAGATGCGGAATGCCGATGCAGAATTCGACCACTTCCAGCCCGCGCTGCACGTCTCCTTTGGCATCTGGCAGGGTCTTGCCATGCTCGCGGCTGAGCGCCTCGGCCAGCTTGTCCATGTCGCGGTTCAGAAGATCGACGAACTTCATCATCACCCGGGCCCGTCGCTGCGGGTTGACCGCGCCCCAGGCCAATTGAGCCTTGGCTGCGACGGCGACGGCACGGTCGACCTCATCCGTGTCGGCCAGGGGAACACGCGCCTGGACCTCGCCCGTAGCAGGGTTCATGACATCCGCGAACCGGCCCGATGTCCCGGGCGCGTATGCGCCGTCAATGTAATGGGTCAAGTCGTTCATCAAACTATCCTCCAAATGAGTTAGCGGCAGAATAGCCTTGCAAAATTCCCCTGAACAGAGACAAGCATTCAAAAGCATTTTGCAAAACTGCAAGACATGAGGCTGTTTTGGATCCGCATTGGGATGATTTACGCATATTCTTGGCTGTGGCGCGGGCGGAAAGCCTGTCGGGCGCCGGACGGATCCTCAAGCTTGATCCGGCGACGGTGGGGCGGCGGATTGCGCGGTTCGAGGCGGACTTGGGAACACCGCTTTTCGTGAAATCACCACAGGGCTATGCGCTGAGCGCGGCGGGCGACCGGCTTTTGGGACATGGCGAACAGGTGGAGCAGGTCATGCGTGCCAGCGTGGAAGCGCTGGTTGGCACCGGGGATCGGCTGTCTGGACAGATCCGGATAGGCGCGCCGGACGGGTGCGCGAATTACCTCCTCCCGCAGGTTTGTGCGCGGATTTCTGATGAGAACCCCGATCTCGACATACAGATTGTCGCGCAACCGCGCGTGGTCAATCTTAGCCGGCGTGAGGCGGATATGGGCATCGCCGTCAGCCCGCCGACAGCCGGGCGCCTTCTGGTGCAGAAGATCACCGATTACCGGCTACACCTCGTGGGGTCCGCGGATTACATTGGCACGCACGGGCCTTTTCGACGGCAGAGTGATCTGCGTGGCAAACGGGTCATCGGATACATCCCCGACATGATTTTTGATGCCGAACTCGACTACCTCAACGATATTGGCATCGATCGGGTGGCGCTGGCGTCGAATTCTGTCCCGGTTCAGCTCCGGTTCGCGGAAAGCGGGGCTGGTTTGTGCGTGGCGCATGATTTCACCCTGCCGTCGCATCCGGAACTGTCAAAAATCATGACCGATAGCATCAGCCTCAAGCGTGCCTTTTACCTGGTGCGCCATCAGGGCGATCAGCGGAGCGAGCGGCTCAACCGTGTGGCGGAACAGGTGGCCGGCGGATTACGGGATGAGATCCTGCGTTTGGAACGGCTGACTTGACGCATTGTCGCAATGCCGACAAGCTTTGGTTGTGCAAGGACGATTTTGGAGGTTGGCGATATGCTCGTTCATCAGATCCTCAAGTCGAAACCCAGCGGCGGAGTTGTGACGGTGCCATCGACGGCGACTGTTTCTACTGCGGCGACGCTCCTCGCGGAAAAGCGGATCGGCACGGTTGTGATTTCGGATGACGACGGCCAGACCGCAGATGGCATCCTGTCCGAACGCGACATCGTGCGCGAGCTTGCCCGAACCGGTGCCGAGTGTCTCATCAAGCCGGTTTCGACCTACATGACCCGCAAGCTTGTAACTTGTACCAGCGAGATGAAATCGGAAGAGGTGCTGCAAACCATGACCAACGGCCGGTTTCGCCACATGCCGGTGGTCGAGGATGGCAAGTTGATCGGCCTGATCACGCTGGGCGATGTGGTCAAGTCGCAGCTGACGCAGCTGTCCATGGAAAAGGACGCGCTGGAAGGCATGATCATGGGCTACTAGGCCCCTGTGGTACAGCGGTTTGACCCGTGTCCCATACCCCGACAGATAATGGTGCCGGATCTGATTTCCGGTTATTGATCCACGACTTGCACGATGACCCTCTTGCAATCGCGCGGGCTGCATGTTTGCTTGCGCGCGCAAGGCGGTAGGAAGGACGACTATGCGCATCGGTTTGTATCCTGGGACGTTCGACCCGATTACCCTTGGTCACATCGACATTATCCGCCGGGCGACGGCTCTGGTCGACAAGCTGGTCATCGGCGTTGCGATCAACCGGGACAAGGGGCCGCTTTTCACGCTGGAAGAGCGCGTATCAATGATCGAGGCGGAATGCAGGCGCCTGTCTCAGCAGACAAACACCGAGATCGTGCCGCACCCGTTCGAAAACCTCCTTATCGACTGCGCGCGTGATGTCGGGGCCGGGATCATTGTCCGAGGTCTCCGCGCGGTCGCGGATTTCGAGTACGAATTCCAGATGGTCGGCATGAACCGAGCCCTTGATGACACTGTCGAAACCGTGTTCCTGATGGCCGAGGCGCGCCACCAGGCGATCGCGTCAAAGCTGGTCAAGGAGATCGCGCGGCTTCAGGGCGATGTGTCGAAGTTCGTGACGCCAAGCGTGCGCGATGCCCTGACCGAACGTCTTGGAAACGGCGCCTGACAACCCCGTGGCGGGCAGGGCGCGCGGGCTGACAGCTATCGCCAGAAGGCAAGCCATTCGATCAGCGCATCGAGCTTCTTCGCCATGAAGATCAGGTGTTCATTGCCAAAGATCGCCACGTCCACTGCCAATCCGGCAAGGATCAGAACACCCAGTCCGATGGCAATCGTATTCGTCACGGGACGCCTCATGCGAAGTCGCGCTCAGTTTTGCCCGAGCGCGCGGGCATTCACAAGCACAGCGATGGTCACGCGTTGGCTTGACCGATGGCCACGGCGACATCGGCCATGCGCACCGAAAACCCCCATTCGTTGTCATACCAAGCCAGTACGCGAACCATCCGGTCGCCGACCACACGTGTCTGGTCGGGAGCGAATATCGAGCTTTGGTCAGTGTGGTTGAAATCGATCGACACTTTTGGTTCCGGATCATAGGCCAGCACCCGGGCCATGCTGCCTTCGGCAGCCGCGCGAACGGCGTCGTTCACGGCCTCGGCGGTCACGTCTTGGGCGGCACGGAACGTCAGGTCCACCGCCGAGACGTTCGGGGTTGGAACCCGGATGGCCGAGCCATCGAGGCGACCGCGCAGCTGTGGCAGCACCTCTCCCAAAGCCTTCGCGGCGCCGGTTGTCGTTGGGATCATCGCCATCGCCGCCGAGCGCGCGCGGTAGAGATCGCTGTGACGCCGGTCAAGCGTCGGCTGGTCACCGGTATAGGAATGGATCGTAGTCATGATCCCGGATTCGATGCCGAATGCGTCGTCGAGCACCTTGGCCAGGGGCGCCAGACAGTTCGTCGTGCAGGAGCCGTTCGAAATCATGCGGTCTCCGCGTGCCAGAGTGTCCTCGTTGACGCCCATCACAACCGTCTTTTCGACATTCTTGGCGGGTGCCGATATCAGAACCGCTCCGGCCCCTTGCTGGATATGGACCCGGGATGTCTTGCCGTCGTTGAACTTGCCTGTGCATTCCAGCACCACGTCACAGCCCGACCAATCGAGGTCATCGGGGTCGTAGGTCGAAAACATCTCGATCGGACCCGAGCCCAAATCCATCGACCGTTCACCCACCTTGATCTCACCGGGGTAGCGGCCGTGGATGCTGTCATATCGCATCAGATGTGCGGCAGTTTCGATCGGGCCGGTGGCATTGACTTTGGTGACCGAAATGTCGTTGCGCCCTGATGATGCGATATGGGCCAGCGTGCAGCGTCCAATGCGCCCAAAGCCGTTGATCCCCACTGTGACTGTCATGAATGAACCCCAGAAAAATGTAATTGTTACGCGCCGTATAGACCGCGGAATTTTGGCGAAAAAGAGAAAAAGTAACGTATTTTGAATGTGTTAGCGCAAACTTGGAGAAATCGCGATGCGGTGGCGCTAACGGTGTGACATAAACGGGCAGATCAAGTTCGAAAGGGCCGTGGCATGAGCGGACTTCTGGCATTGCTGGATGATGTGGCGGGCATCGCCAAGGTGGCGGCCGCGTCCGTCGATGATGTGGCCGCGCAAGCGCTCAAGGCGGGTTCTAAGGCGGCGGGCGCGGTGATTGATGATGCGGCGGTGACCCCGAAATACGTGCATGGCTTTGATGCCAGCCGCGAATTGCCGATCATCTGGCGGATTGCGAAAGGATCGATCCGCAACAAGCTTCTGTTCCTGTTGCCCGCCGCGCTGCTGCTGTCGGCCTTTGCGCCCTGGGCAATCGCGCCCTTGCTGATGCTGGGCGGCGCGTATCTCTGTTTCGAGGGCGCTGAGAAAATTGCCCACGTGCTCTGGCCTCACAGCGCGCATGTCGAGCATGAGGCCTTTACGGATGTCGATCCCGCGCATCTTGAGGAAGAAAAGGCCCAAGGGGCGATCAAAACGGATTTCATCCTGTCGGCCGAGATCATGACAATCGCGCTGTCGGCGATTCCCTCGGGCAATATCTGGTTCCAGGGCTCGACGCTGGCGTTGGTGGCAGTGGGCATCACGGTGGCGGTTTATGGCGCGGTTGCGCTGATCGTGAAGGCCGACGACGTTGGGCTGCACATGGCGCAAGCCGGGCGTCTGGGTTTGACCCGGGCGGCGGGTCGCGGGCTGGTGCGGGCCATGCCGGGCTTTATGAAAGCGCTGACGGTGATAGGCACCGCCGCCATGCTCTGGGTCGGCGGGTCGATCATCCTGCACGGGCTTGAAGAGGTCGGTTTCGCAATGCCCGCGCACATCATTCACGACATCGCGGTCGCTGTGGCACATGTGATGCCGGAGAATCTGCAGGGTTTTGTCGAATGGCTCGCCACGGCCACGATCGATGGCGTGCTGGGTTTGGGTATCGGGCTTTTGCTCATCCCGATCGCCAATCGCGTGATTGTGCCGGTTTGGAATGCGGTTACGGGATCGTCCGCGCATTAGCTCGAGGCAAAACCGCCGGTTCTTTTGCACGAAAAAAGCGACCCGCGAAAAGGGGTCGCTTCTTTGGTCTAGGTGTAGACGTCCCGGGTCAACCGATGATCGCTTTGACCCGATCAACAACCGCCTCGGGCGTGATCCCGAAATGCTCAAACAGAGTCTTGGCAGGAGCCGAAGCGCCAAAACTAGTCATGCCGACGAAATCGGATTTGGTTTCGCGGCCGCGCTCGCCCAGAAGCCAACGGTCCCAGCCCTGGCGTACACCCGCTTCGATGCCGATCCGGATCGGTCCCGTGGGCAAAACACGGCGCCTGTAGGAAAGGCTTTGTT
>JBCCVT010000094.1:0-10204 GCA_039195015.1 Pseudomonadota bacterium | reverse complement strand
TGCAGGGTTTCGGAAGGTGATGGTGCTGTCGGACCCCGCCGCCTGAAACCCGAAACTGGCCTCGCCACCGGCGGAGAGGTTGCCATTGAAGCCGACATTCTTGACCGTATAGAGGTTGCCCTCTTTCGAGACGATCTCGGCATTCCAGATGTTGGTGATGTCCGCGTTCATCTCGAACTGCAGGGTCCAGCTGTTCACCGCGTCTTCGGCGGCGAAGACGAGCTGAGCGACAAAGCCCGAGCTCCATTGGCTCTCGATCACCGATGTGGCTGTGCCTGCGGTGATCCCCATGTCTGCCGATGCACCACCGATGAGATGCGCGGTATCGCTTGCGGGCATTTCCAAGATCACATCGTCCTCTAAACCTTGATCTCAGTTAGCAAAAAAAGCCGAGCGATTGCGACTATGACGTTGGCGGCGCTGAGCACGCTTTCGCCAGCACACCAGCAAAGGGTCGCTCACGCTGTTTCGGTGTTTGGTCAACAAGATCCGCAACCCGGCGTGCAGCCTGTGGTGCGAAAGCTGATCGTCAAACCACACTTTCGAGTGCCCGCCTGGTTCGCGCCTGACTGACCGTGCGCAGCATCGGCGATTGCCTTGCACTCGGCCGCGCAGCTATAAGCATCGCATTCTTGTTGTGACTGTGTCGCGGTGACCGAGTGCCGATTTGACACAATCGTTTTTGCCTTGGTCTCACAACTCAAAGGCCTCGAGTTGCGCCGCTTCCATCCACGCAAGCATCGCGCTTGCTCGGTGGTCAGGTGGAATTGGCCGGAAGCTGGATAAAGCTTTGGCCCGGTCTGCCGAGATGATCTTTTCCGAGGTCCGTGGTTTTGTCCGTCAAACGATCAATGGTCGCGACCGAGATCTCCGCGCTTCTGGTCGAAGTTTCTGTTCGATTTTCAACGGTCGAGAACCCCGCGTGTGCGAACTTTTTGCAAAACCTGTGCAAAGTGAGCGTGGACAAACAAAGGCACAAAGCCCTCACTTTCAAGTTCTTCTTCTTTTTCAGAGGGTTCTTCAGTTCAAGAAAATGGTGCGGTCGAGAAGACTCGAACTTCCACGGGAGTTACCCCACAGCGACCTCAACGCTGCGCGTCTACCAATTCCGCCACGACCGCACGTCTCGGCTTGGTGCGCGTGCTCTAACGATATCCTGCGCCGATGTGAAGGCAAAAAACGCATCGCGCTGGTCAAAACCGTCACTGCACCGTACCAAAGGCTGTCGGCGCGCCGTCTTGTCTCACTCCGATGAAGGCAATAGGTGACAGAGAGGGTTCGCATGGGCCCAAAGTGCGGTGCTGGGACAAATGAGGTCAAAGCCGAGGATGGTTCAGTGGAAAACATCCGACGTGCCGGTCGCGTATGAGGATGCGCTCCGCTTTATGGAGGCGCATGTGCATGGCATCCGCGCAGGAACCGCTCCCGAGATGATCTGGCTGCTGGAGCACCCGCCGCTTTACACGTCGGGCACCAGTGCCCGGCCCGAGGATCTGAGAGATCCGGGACGGTTTCCGGTTCACGAGGCGCGGCGCGGCGGGCAATACACCTATCACGGTCCGGGGCAAAGGGTGGCGTATGTGATGCTCGACCTGCAGACGCGCGGGCGCGATGTCCGGCGCTTTGTCGAGCAGTTGGAGACCTGGGTCATCGCGGCTTTGGCGCAGTTCAATGTGACGGGGCATATTCGTCAGGGCCGTGTCGGTGTCTGGGTGGAACGCCCGGAAAAGCCGCCTCTGCCGTCGGGCGCGCTGGCCGAGGACAAGATTGCAGCCATCGGCATCCGCCTGCGCAAATGGGTGAGCTTTCACGGCATCTCGATCAATGTCGATCCGGATCTCGAGCATTTCTCGGGGATCGTCCCGTGCGGCATCACCGATCACGGTGTGACGTCACTTGTAGATCTGGGGCTGCCGGTGACGATGGCGGATCTGGACGTGGCCTTGCGGCAGAGCTTTGACACCGTTTTCGCACAAGACGAGGCGAAGGTGATCTGACACCTAAGCACTTGGAGCCTGATCACGGACGCCAAGGCACTCGGCGCCAGTAGAGCTACGGGGGATTGCTAGTCGTCCGCGAGAACGGTACGGATCTTGTCGGCGTTGGCTTTCAGCACCTCTTGATCAGCCATTTGTCCGGGCGGCCGCAGGCTGACATCGGCGTGGCGTGGAAGGATGTGAAAATGCAGGTGGAACACCTCCTGCCCGCCTGCGGTTTCGTTGAACTGCTGCAATGTCACCCCTTCGGCTCCAAACGCCTGCATTGCCGCATGCGACATCTTCTGAACGGTCGCCATACAGTCGGAGAGTTGTGCCGGGCTGGCGTCCAGCATGTTCCGAGCGGGCGTTTTGGGGATGATCAGCATATGGCCATCCGCCCGTGGCATGATGTCGAGGAACACGAAGGTCGTGTCATCCTCGTAGACCTTGTGACAAGGCAGATCCCCGTTCAGGATCTTGGTAAAGATGTTTTCGGGGTCGTAGCTCATGTCAAATATCCCTGAGGCGTCAAAGCTCGATTGGTTCTGCGGTGCGTGCACGGGGCCGTCAAGCCCTGCAAACCGCGCTCAAACCCGTTGATGCACCGATTCTGAACCTGTAATTGCGGAAATCGGCGAGACGACTGCCATGGTTTTCGGATTTCTAGCGGGTCATGACTGTTACCGATATTCCCGACCTTCTGCTCCGCGGTATGGGCATCGGTGTGCTTGCGGCGGTGGCATGGCTCTTTCTGACGCAGGCCCCGGTCGGGCGAGGGAGGCATTCTGTTCCCATACTGGTTATCGTGCTGGCGGCCTATCTGGTGCTGTCGGCGCCCATGGCCGATCTGCTGCCCGACCCCTTGCGCCGTGCCCTGGCAATTGTCGCCACGGGCGGGCCGGCAGCGCTCACCTGGGTCTTGCTGGAACTTCTAACCGACCCGCCACTGCCGCGATGGCCCTGGCTTGCCGCCTCGGGTGTGATCGTCGCGGCGGGATGGGCGGCCATGATCTGGCCGCCTGCTGCCCTTCTTCGCGGGGGTTTGGCCGTCATCTTCTACCTCCTGCTCTTTGGCCTCGTCCTGCGTGTCGACCGGGACGATCTTGTGCCGTCACGCAGACGTTTACGCCGCTGGATCCTGGCCTTGTCCGCGATGATGGCAATCGGCGTGTCCGTGGTTGAGAACTGGCGTCTGGATGAAGGCGCCGGGCCCGTGCTTTTCCTCGTTCAGGCGTCTCTGATCCTGACGCTTGCCATCGCCGGGTTCATCTGGGCAGCCCGAATTGCTCCGGATCTGGCAGAAGCGCCGCGCACGCTGTCGGCGCAGCCCACCTCGCCCGGTGCGCTCGCCCAACGGGCGCAACGGGCAATGCGGGACGGGCTTTGGCGAACCGAAGGCCTGACGATCGGCGCGCTGGCGCAAACGCTCGGCGCGCCCGAACATCGGCTTCGGCAGGCGATCAACCGGGACCTCGGGTTTCGAAACTTTTCTTCTTTCGTGAACGGCTATCGCATCGGCGAGGCGCGCAAGATGCTGTCCGACCCCATGCGTGGAACCGCCACCATCCTTGAGATCGCCTATGACTGCGGTTTTGGCTCGGTCGGCCCCTTCAACCGGGCCTTTCGGGCGGAAACCGGGCAAAGCCCCAGCGAATACCGTGTCGATTCCTTGAAATCCGAGCCGATTCCCAAAAATCCTGCCTGATTTCGAAACCGGCGCGCGGTGCGGGGTGAGGCAATGCCATGCGGTCTTCAGTCATCGTCCCGGAGACCCTTTTCATGACCTTATCCACTTTCATCGACACCGCGTTCGGCGTGCTTCTGAGCGATTTCCTGCGCTATGCGTTCTTTGCAGGCGGCGTGTTCACAGTGATCAACGTGGTTTTTGCCCATCTGCTGGCGCGACGAAAGATCCGTCCGGACCGCCCGGGATGGGACCAGATTCGGAGCGAGATCCTCACCAGCCTGCGCACCGTTCTGATCTTTGCCGCCACGGGCACGATGATCGGCGTGGGCGCGCATCTGGGCGTCCTGCCGATCTACACGGACGTCCAGAGCTTTGGCTGGTTATGGCTGATGGCAAGCATCATTTTGATCATCCTCGCCCATGACACATGGTTCTATTGGAGCCATTGGCTGTTGCATCGGGTGCCCGGACTTCGGCGGTTCCACCGCGCACATCATCTTTCGCATAACCCGACGCCCTTCACCTCCTATCGGTTCGACCCCGAGGAAGCGGTTGTCCACGCCATCTTCCTGCCCGTTTTCCTTGCGCTCGTTCCGATGCATCCCACGGCCATCCTGGTTTTCGTGTCTCATATGATGCTTCGCAACACGCTGGGCCATTGCGGGTATGAGCTGTTCCCCGCGCGTCGCGACGGGCGCCCGCTGGTCGGCTGGCTGACGACGGTGACGCATCACGACCTGCACCACGCCAATGCGCGCTACAACTTTGGTCTCTACTTTGCCTGGTGGGACCGGTGGATGGGTACCGAACATCCTCGGTATCGTGACGATTACGCCGAAAAGGCCCCTCGCCTGCCAAAATCGATAGTGGCGATCCTGACGCTTGGGCTGGTCTGTGCGGCCTGTGCGCCGATCCAGACAAACCCGTCGAACACGGCACAGATTTTCACGCCGCCCAACCCGCCGCTCATCCACGGCTACTGAAGCAGACCGCGCCCGGCACAAGGGGCGCGGCAATTTATCTTGGGCTAGGTCAATTTGTGCCATTGATGCAGCGCGCCAGCCATTTTACAACCGCCCGGAATGCGCGCGCCCGTGCCAAGGCGCGCGTTGCATCTAATAGGAGGCAACTAAATGGCAGACGCAGCCATTCATGGCCACGAACATGAGGACGAGCGCAGTTTTTTCGTGCGTTGGTTCATGTCGACCAACCACAAGGATATCGGGATCCTGTATCTCGTAACCTCGGCGCTGGTCGGTTTCATTTCGGTTGCATTCACCATCTACATGCGGCTCGAGCTCATGGACCCGGGCGTCCAGTTCATGTGCCTCGAAGGGGCGCGGCTTTTCGCGTCTGACGCGGTGTGTACGCCCAACGGACATCTTTGGAACGTCCTGATCACCGGGCACGGCATCCTGATGATGTTCTTTGTTGTCATTCCTGCCTTGTTCGGCGGATTTGGCAACTATTTCATGCCCTTGCAGATCGGAGCGCCAGACATGGCGTTTCCGCGCATGAACAACCTGAGCTTCTGGATGTACGTTGCCGGGACGACGCTGGCCGTTTGTTCGGTGCTGAGCCCCGGTGGCAATGACCAGGCCGGGTCGGGTGTGGGATGGGTGCTTTACCCGCCGCTCTCGGTGCTTGAAGGCGGGATGTCCATGGATCTGGCGATCTTCGCGGTGCACGTGTCGGGTGCGTCATCGATCCTGGGTGCGATCAACATGATCACCACCTTCCTGAACATGCGCGCCCCGGGCATGACGCTTTTCAAGGTGCCGCTGTTCTCGTGGTCGATCTTCGTAACATCCTGGCTTATCCTACTGTCGCTTCCGGTTCTGGCGGGCGCGATCACCATGCTGCTGATGGATCGGAATTTCGGTTTTGCCTTCTTTGATCCGGCCGGTGGCGGAGACCCGATCCTTTATCAGCACATCCTGTGGTTCTTTGGACACCCCGAGGTGTACATCATCATTCTCCCCGGCTTTGGCATCATCAGCCATGTCATCGCAACCTTCTCGCGCAAGCCCATCTTTGGCTATCTGCCGATGGTCTGGGCGCTGATCGCGATCGGCGCATTGGGTTTCGTTGTCTGGGCGCACCACATGTACACTGTGGGCATGACCCTCAACCAGCAGGCCTATTTCATGCTGGCGACCATGGTCATCGCTGTTCCGACCGGCGTGAAGATCTTCAGCTGGATTGCAACGATGTGGGGCGGGTCTCTCGAATTCAAGACCCCGATGCTCTGGGCCTTTGGCTTCCTGTTCCTGTTCACCGTCGGCGGCGTCACGGGCATCGTGCTCAGCCAGGCAGCGGTCGACCGGTACTACCATGACACCTACTATGTTGTGGCGCATTTCCACTATGTGATGAGCCTGGGAGCGGTGTTCTGCATCTTTGCGGGGATCTACTTCTATTTCCCCAAGATGACGGGTCGCATGTACCCGGAATGGGCAGGCAAGCTGCATTTCTGGTCGATGTTCATTGGCGCGAACCTGACCTTCTTTCCGCAGCACTTCCTGGGCCGCCAGGGCATGCCGCGCCGCTACATCGACTACCCCGAGGCATTCGCGCTGTGGAACTGGTGGTCGTCTATTGGCGCATTCCTCAGCTTTGCGTCGTTCCTCTTCTTCTTCGGCGTGATGTACTACGCCCTGACACGGGGCTCGCGCGAGACACGCGAGAACCCGTGGAACGAACACGCGGACACGCTGGAGTGGACCTTGCCCAGCCCGCCGCCTGAGCACACGTTCGAGATCCTGCCCAAGCAGGAAGACTGGGACAAAACTCCGGCCCACTGATCGGGTCCGTAACCAAAACATTCCAAAGCCCCGGCCCCGCGCCGGGGCTTTTCGTTGCGGCGTTTCGCCCACTTGGTCCGGATTGCCCGAATGCGTCAGGATGCTATTCTCGCGCCCATGCCATATGCCTGGACAGATCATCCCGAAGCCGGCGCCGAGACGTTGCAGCTCTGGCCGCATCAATCGCTGCCACCCAAGGGCTTTGCCGCTTTCATCATCGCGACCTTTGCGATGATCCTGCTGCCGCTGCTTCCGCTTCTTGGGACGGTTGTTCTGTGGGGACTTTTGCCCTTTCTCATGCTCGCGGTCGGCGGGATCTGGTTCGCACTGCAAAAATCATGGCGCGACGGACAGATATCCGAGGTGCTGACACTTACCGAAGACCGCGCGCATCTTGTCCGCCGCAACCCGCGCGGGGACACCCAGGAATGGGACTGCAACCGCCATTGGGCCAGCACCGAAATGCATGAAAAAGGCGGTCCGGTGCCCCACTATGTCACGCTGCGTGGGTCGGGGCGCGAGGTGGAAATCGGACGGTTCCTCTCCGAGGACGAACGCAAAGCGCTTTATCTGGACCTGCTCAAAGCGATGCGTCAGGCGCAACCCTGAGCATAGCCAATCCAGGACGACAAAATTGACTTTCCAGGCCCATCGCGTATGACGGGGCTAAGTCTGTTACGGAGCACCCTGCCGATGACCAAGTAACCCACGCTTTGACGCGGACCCCGGTCCAAACGGTTACTTACATTGGAGCATCCCATGCATCCCGTCATCTACGATGTGGCCGTGTCCATTGACGGCTTTATTTCGGGCGCGGACGGCGACATCTCGCAATTCGCTCATCAAGGCCCTGTGGTCGATGATTACCTGGCCCGCCTGCAAACCTATCACTGCGCCATCATGGGTCGGGCGACATATGAATTCGGCTATGGCTTTGGGCTGCAACCCGGGCAGAACCCCTATCCGCGTATGCGGACATACGTGTTTTCCAACACGATCACCCTGCCCGACCCCGCCGACGTGACGGTCGTGCGCGGGGCGTTCGCCGAGGCCTTGCCTGACCTCCGGCGAGGATCGGGGCCGGTGTACCTGTGCGGCGGCGGTCAGTTTGCCGGCGCGTTGCTTGCGCAAGGGCGGATCGACATCCTGCGGTTGAAACGGGCGCCGATCCTGCTTGGGTCCGGCGTGCCCTTGTTCGGCGCGTGCAGCCTGCCCGTCACATTGACATGCTCCGAGGCACGCAGCTATGACGGCGGCTACCTGTTTCAGGAATTCACCTTGAACGGCGCATAGCCGCGCCGCCAAAGCGCGGCGCAGGCACCGGTTCAGGCGCGGCAGGACTGGGTCAGCAGTCGCCCGGGCTGGCCGCGCATAGCTGCGTCTTGACCATTGGACCCACCTTGCCGAAGTCCATCTGGCCGGTGTAGTGCGACTTGAGCTCGGCCATTACCTTGCCCATATCGCGGATCGAACCGGCGCCGGTCGTGCGCACCGCGTCGCGGATTGCTTGATCGACCTCGTCCTCATCCAGCTGCTTGGGTAGGAATTCCTCGATGATCTCGATCTCATCCCGCTCGCGCTCCGCCAGATCCAGCCGGCCGCCCTCTTCATAGGCACGCGCGCTTTCATTGCGCTGCTTGGTCATTTTGCCAAGGATCGCGAGCACGTCGGAATCACCGATTCCGCCGCCATCTCCATCGCCGCGCGCGGCGATGTCCTTGTCCTTGATCGCGGCACTGATCAACCGCAGGGTCGACAGACGTTTGGTCGCCTTGTCTTTCATGGCTTGCTTCAACGCAGAAGAAATCTGCATTCGCATATCGGTCATGTATCGAGTATCCCCATAAGCTCGAGCACTCAGCGTTACCGTGACGGATCGCTCAAAACAAGAGTCTAATTGCCACGTGCCGTAAGGGCAAAACACGATCCGTTGCAGCGAAGATCCAGACCCTGCTTGACGGTGTCCGAGACGGCGACTAGAGAATGCCGAACCCTTTCACAGGAGTGTACCCGCATGCCATCTCGGCCAACCGCCTGCCTCGCCCTGGCTGACGGAACCGTCTTTTACGGGAAAGGCTTCGGCGCAACCGGACAGGCAGAGGCCGAGCTGTGTTTCAACACCGCCATGACCGGGTATCAGGAGATCATGACAGATCCCTCGTATGCCGGGCAGATCGTGACCTTCACCTTTCCCCATATCGGAAATGTCGGGGTGAACGCGGATGATGACGAGACCGCCGATCCGGTGGCTTCGGGCATGGTTGTCAAATGGGATCCGACAACGCCCAGCAACTGGCGCAGCGCGGATACGCTCGATGCGTGGCTCAGCCGGCGCGGGCGAATTGCAATCGGCGGGATCGACACGCGCCGCCTGACCCGGGCGATCCGGCAGCAAGGCGCACCACATGTGGCGCTGGCACATGACCCCGAGGGAAAATTCGACATTGCCAGCCTGGTGGCGGCCGCGCGCGGCTTTGGCGGGCTCGAAGGCCGCGACCTCGCCCGCGACGTGACCTGCGCGCAATCCTATCGGTGGAACGAAATGCGTTGGGCCTGGCCCGACGGGTTTCCGGTGCAAACCGATCCGCTGCACAAGGTCGTCGCGCTCGATTACGGCGCAAAACGCAACATCCTGCGGTGCCTGGCGAGTGCGGGATGCGATGTCACCGTCCTGCCGGCGACGGCAACGGCCGAAGACGTGCTGGCCCATGACCCAGACGGGGTGTTCCTGTCGAACGGGCCGGGCGATCCGGCGGCCACGGGCGAATACGCCGTGCCAATGATCCGGGAGATCCTGGGTAAGACCGAAATGCCGCTTTTCGGCATCTGCCTCGGGCACCAGATGCTCGCGCTCGCGCTTGGGGCGAAGACGGTCAAGATGAACCACGGCCACCATGGTGCGAACCATCCGGTCAAGGATCTCGAGACCGGAAAGGTCGAAATCACCTCGATGAACCATGGGTTTGCCGTCGATGCGCAGACTCTGCCCGACGGCGTGATCGAAACCCATAAGTCGCTCTTTGACGGATCGAACTGCGGAATCCGGATGGCCGAACGACCGGTCTATTCGGTGCAATACCACCCGGAAGCCAGCCCCGGCCCGCAGGATAGCTTTTATCTGTTCCAACGCTTCGCAGCCGCCATGCAGGCGCGCAAGGAAGGCTGACGGCACGCGCCGCTTCAAAAGCATTAACCCGACATTAACTCTGCTGGCCAATAGCTTGTCAGATACGGGATAAGTGTCGGGCACACGGCAGATGTCGGAAAGAATGCTAAAGGTCGTCGGGGCGGAAACCGCGCCGGCCCCGAAACCCGAGCGGCTGCCGCTCGGGCGGCATTTGGTGAATGACGGTGTCATCACTCCGGTGCAGCTGGTGCGCGCGTTGGAGCTGCAGGCGCGCCTGAACGCACCTTTGGGCGAAATCCTGATCTCGGAAGGCTGGGCAAGCGCGCGGGATGTGATGTCCGCGCTCGCCCGCCAGCACGAACTCTACCACGCCGATCTGCGCGCCGATCCGCCCGAGCCGCATCTGGTGACCGGCGTCCCGACGGCGTTCTGGTTGAAACACCGCGTGGTCCCTTGGATGCGGCTAGGACGAGCGCTGGTGATCGCGACGTCTCGGCCGGACAAATTCGCCGAAATGCAGGCTGAATGGCCAGGCCGTGCGCCGGGTCTTTTGCCGGTGATCGCGGACGAAGACGCCATCCTTGGTGCCCTGGCGCGCCTTCATCGG
>JBCCVT010000093.1:0-10315 GCA_039195015.1 Pseudomonadota bacterium | reverse complement strand
GCGCGGATCGATGTGACGCTTCTTGATCCGCGCCCCGATGGGAGCTGGGCGGCGCTGCTGAAGCCGCTCAAGAAAATCCGGGTTGGCGAAGAGATCACGTTCGAGGCGGGTCTGGCGGCAACGCTCGTCTCGGTTGCGGACGGTCAGGGCCATCTGGCGTTCAATCTGGCGGGCGAGGCGTTTGACGCCGCGCTTGCTCAGGCCGGGGCCATGCCTTTGCCGCCATACATCGCAGCAAAGCGGGCGGCAGACGCGCAGGATCGAGACGATTATCAGACCGTTTTTGCACGCACGCCAGGCGCTGTTGCGGCGCCCACTGCGTCGCTGCATTTTGATGCGTCACTGCTTCAGGCCCTGCGGGAACACGGTGTCGCGTTGACCTATGTAACGCTGCATGTGGGGGCAGGAACCTTCCTGCCGGTCAAGGTCGATGATGTCACGACCCACAGGATGCATGGAGAATGGGGCGAGGTCAGCGCCAAGGCCGCGCAAGCCATCCTTGACACCCGCGCGCGCGGAGGTCGGATCATCCCGGTCGGCACCACGGCTTTGCGGCTGATCGAAACCGCCGCGCGCTCCGGCAAGATCGCGCCCTGGCGCGGCACGACGGATATTTTCATCTATCCGGGCTTCGACTTTCACACGACCGATGCGCTGATGACGAATTTTCACCTGCCCAAATCCACGCTCATGATGCTGGTGTCGGCCTTCATGGGACAGGCGCGGATCCGCCACATTTATGCGCATGCGATTGATCGGAGTTACCGCTTTTTTTCTTATGGGGACGCATCGTTGCTGATCCCTTGACAGAGGCCCCGGTTCCGGGGTTCGAAATCGACCAGCACCGTGTCGCAGACAAACGCGACGGCGCCCTGCCACCCGCAGCTAATGCTGATCAAGACACACGCCAACTGAAGGAACGGCGTCATGCTCCAGGTTCTCACAAGCGCATGGGCGCTGCTTTTGGGCATGCTGCTGTTGATGGTAGGCAACGGGCTGCAGGGCACGCTGCTGGGTGTGCGGGGCGAGATCGAGGGATTCACGACGCTCGAGATGTCCTTTGTGATCTCGAGCTATTTTCTGGGCTTCCTCGGCGGGTCGCGGATCACACCTGAACTGATCCGGCGGGTGGGTCATGTCCGCGTCTTCGCCGCGCTTGCGTCGTTCATTTCGGCGGTGATGATCCTTTATCCGGTTTTTGCCGATCCCATCGCCTGGTCGCTTGGTCGCGTGGTGATCGGGTTCTGCTTTTCGGGGGTGTATGTCACCGCCGAAAGCTGGCTGAACAATGCCGCCGACAATGCCAATCGCGGCAAAGCGCTGTCGCTTTACATGATTGTGCAGATGCTTGGTATCGTGACGGCGCAGGCGCTGCTGCTTGTGGGCGATCCCTCGGGCTATGAAACCTTTGTCATGGCCTCGGTCCTGATCTCGATTTCATTCGCACCGATCCTTCTGTCGATCAGCCCGACACCCGCGTTTGCCACCACCAAACCGATGACCCTGCGGCAGCTGATGCAGATCTCGCCCCTTGGCTGCGTGGGCATGTTCCTTCTCGGCGGGATCTTCTCGGCGCAGTTCGGGATGAGCGCGGTCTATGCCTCCGAGGTGGGTCTGTCGCTGCTCGAGATTTCGACCTTCGTGGCGACCTTCTATATCGGGGCGACGCTGATGCAGTACCCGATCGGCTGGACGTCAGACCGGATGGACAGGCGCGTGCTGATCCTCATCGTCTCCGGACTGGGCGGGGCGGGGGCGGTGATCGGCATGATGCTTGGTGGCAATTACCTGTTCCTGCTGGCGGCGGCGTTTCTGATCGGCGGGCTGAGCAATCCGCTTTATTCGCTGCTGATTGCCTACACAAACGATTATCTCGATCACGACGACATGGCGGCTGCCTCTGGCGGTCTGGTCTTTATCAACGGGCTCGGCGCCATTGCCGGCCCGCTGATCACTGGTTGGCTGATGAGCGATGGGGTGTTCGGCCCGCCGGGGTTTTTCTTTTTCATGGCCTGCCTGCTTTTGAGCCTTGCGGTCTATGCCGCATACCGGTCGACGCAGCGCTCGGCCGTGCCGATTGAAGAGACCGGAATCATCACGCCCGTCACACCCACCGCCACGGCTGTGGCAATCGAATTTGCGCAGGAATTCGCGATCGAAACCGATCAGGAGGAGCAACAATCCGACGATGCCGCATAGGGGCTTGCTTTATGTCGCAGTTGAAGCAAACTGTTACTGTATTTGAATTGTAAATTTCTTGTAACGTTTCCCAAAGGGGGACGCATATTATTACGGAGTAGGCAAAATGACGGGTCCACAAGAGATCCTTGCATTCTGGCTGGACGAGGTGGGTGAAGACGGCTGGTACAAAGCCGATGACGCCCTTGATGCAGCCATCACAACAAGATTTCAGACAACATGGCAGGCGGCCGCGGATGGCAGCTTTTCGCTGTGGCTCACCTATCCGAGCGGCGCGCTGGCATACATCATTCTGACCGATCAATTCCCACGCAACATGTTTCGCGGTCAGGCTCAGTCCTTTGCGACCGACCATGTCGCGCGGGCGGCCGGCAAGGCGGCGATCGACAAGGGGTGGGACATGCGGATTGACGAACCGGCGCGCCAGTTCTTCTATCTGCCGCTGATGCATTCCGAAAACCTCTGCGACCAGGAACGCTGCGTGCGGCTCTTGTGCGAAAGGATGCCCGATTACGGGGCCAACAACCTGTTGCACGCCCGCGCCCATCGCGAAGTGATCCGGCAGTTCGGTCGGTTCCCCTATCGCAACGCCGCGTTGTCCCGGGAATCGACAGCGCCCGAAGCCGACTATGTCACGGGCGGCGGATATGGCTCGACCGTGCGCGCGCTTCAGGCCGCTGGCTGAGACCGGACCGGTGTAAACGCCCCGGCATTGAAGCAGCCCCGCGATTGCTTTAGTCGTGGACAGATTGCTGTTGCCGATGCCGAGGAGACATCATGGCCCAAGACCCTGCCGCGCGCCCGTTTGATGTCATCATAATCGGGGCCGGACCGGGCGGGTACGTGGCCGCGATCCGCGCGGCGCAGCTGGGCCTCAGAACCGCCGTGATCGAACGCGAGCACATGGGCGGGATCTGCCTGAACTGGGGCTGCATTCCCACCAAGGCGATGCTGCGTTCTTCAGAAGTATTTCACCTCATGCAGCGTGCTGGTGAGTTTGGCCTCAAGGCCGACGGCATCGGCTATGATCTCGATGCGGTTGTCAAACGCAGCCGTAGTGTGGCCAAGCAACTGAGCTCGGGCGTCACGCATCTGCTGAAGAAAAACAAGATCACCGCGATCATGGGCGCGGCGAAGATTTCCGGTAAGGGTCGGGTCTCGGTTACCACCAACAATGGCACGGAAACGCTGACCGCCCCGCAAATCATCCTCGCCACTGGTGCCCGTGCCCGCGAGCTTCCGGGTCTTGAGGCGGATGGCGATCTGGTCTGGACCTATAAACACGCGCTGATGCCTCCGCGTATGCCCAAGAAACTGCTGGTCATCGGGTCGGGCGCGATCGGCATCGAATTTGCCAGCTTCTTCAACACGCTCGGCTCGGACACCACCGTGGTCGAGGTGATGGACCGGATCCTTCCGGTCGAAGATGCCGAGGTTAGCGCCTTTGCCAAGAAGGCGTTTGAAAAGCAGGGAATGACGATCCTGGAAAGGGCGATGGTCAAACAGCTTGACCGCGGCAAGGGCAAGGTCACCGCTCATATCGAGCAGGGTGATGCGGTCAACAAACACGACTTTGACACGGTGATCTCCGCAGTCGGCATTGTCGGCAATACCGAGGATCTGGGCCTCGAGACGCTTGGCGTCAAAATCGATCGCAGCCACGTGGTCACCGACGCTTATTGCCGTACGGGCGTGGACGGCATCTGGGCCATCGGAGATGTCGCGGGCGCGCCCTGGCTCGCTCACAAGGCCAGCCACGAAGGGGTCATGGTCGCCGAGATGATCGCGGGCGGTCAGCCGCATCCCGTGAATCCCGACCACATCGCCGGCTGCACCTATTGCCATCCCCAGATCGCGTCTGTTGGCCTTACCGAAACGCAGGCCAGGGACAAAGGCCACGAGATAAAGATCGGCAAATTCCCCTTTATCGGAAATGGCAAGGCAATCGCACTTGGCGAGGCCGAGGGCATGATCAAGACCGTCTTCGATGCCAAGACAGGCGAGTTACTAGGTGCCCATATGGTCGGGGCCGAGGTCACCGAACTGATCCAGGGTTACGTGGTTGGCCGCCAGCTCGAAACCACCGAAGAAGACCTTATGCACACGGTCTTCCCGCACCCGACGCTCAGCGAGATGATGCATGAAAGCGTGCTCGACGCCTACGGGCGCGCCATCCATTTCTGACCGCCGGGCGATGCGGACCCGCTTTACCTTGCTGGGCCCGGTCGGCCGTCCGTTCTCGCCGCCGCTTCTTTCTGGGTCAAAAAACGCCGGGGGAGTCGCCAATGGCGACGGGGGCAGCGCCCCCTTACAAGGTGTGCCATGACGAGCCTAAACCGTGTCGTGATGAACAGGGCCAGCCGCGAGGTGATCGCGGCCCTCGAACCCGAAACGCTCGAAGCGGCGGAGATCTCGGGCAAATGGGGCGCATCGATGACCTTTCGGAGCTATGAACAATTCCGCTACCCCGCGTATGACATTTGCGCCGGACCCATCACCCGCCCCGATGGTCGTCCGCGCAAGTTCGATCTCGTGCTCGCCAATCAGGTATGGGAACATCTCGACCGGCCGTTTGCCGCAACGCGCAATGTGCGCCGCATGCTGCGCAAGGGTGGGCATTTCTGGCTGGCGGTGCCGTTCTTCGTGCCGTTTCACGGGGCGCCATATGATTGCTCGCGCTGGTCGGCGCGCGGGCTGGCGAACCTTTTGGTCGAGGCCGGCTTTGACGCAGACGCCATCGACGCGCGGCAATGGGGCAATCGGCAGGCGGCCGCGCGCAACCTCGAAGAGCACTGGCCGCCGGAGTATGATGCGGATAGGGATTGCCTGACAAACGACCCGGACATGCCGATCTGTGCCTGGGCGCTGGCGCGAAAGACCTGACATGCATTCGGATGGTACTCGAACGGCTTGGGGGCTGGTTCTGGCGCTCTGGGCGGCAGGCCTTGGCGCGGCCGCGCAATACGGCAAGATCAGCGTGATCTTTGACCGCATGGCCGCGCTTTATCCCGAGGCCGGGACGTCCATCGGCTTTACCGTGTCGCTCGTGGGGTTCCTCGGCCTGCTGCTGGGCGTGGTCGCGGGTGCCTGCGTGGCCGCCTTTGGCTACCGCCGAACCATCGTCGCTGCTCTTTGGGCAGGTGCGGCGATGTCGCTCTTTCAGGCGCTGCAACCGCCATTTGCGGCCTTTCTGCTTAGCCGCGTGGTGGAAGGCCTGTCACATCTGGGCCTTGTCGTGGCGATCCCGACGCTCATCGCGCAAATCAGTGCCGAGCGTGACCGCGGGCTGACCTTGACTCTCTGGGGTACTTTCTTTGGGGTCGCCTTTACCATCCTCGCCTGGGCCGGTTTGCCGATCGTTGCGCGTTTTGGACCGCTGGCGCTCTTTGCGGTGCACGGCGCCTTTATGGCCATCATGGCCATCGGCCTGCAACGCGCCATGCGCGGGATCACCGTCACCGACCGGCCGGCGATGCCTGCCTTGACCGATCTGCCTTCGATCCACTTGCAGATCTACCGGTCGCCCCGGATCAGCGCGCCGGCGGCAGGATGGGTGTTCTACACGGCCTGTTTCGTGGCCATCCTCACGGTGCTGCCGCCCTTCATCGATGCCGAGATCCGCGCCTTTGTGCTTGGGGCGATGCCGCTTGCCAGCATCCTGTCCTCGCTTACCATCGGCGTGTTTGCGCTGCGCCATGTCTCTGCGGTGACTGTGATCATGGCGGGTTTTGTTTGTTGCGTCCTGTGCATGGTTTGGCTTTGGTTCGCGCCGGGCGCGCCGAGCGCCTGTCTGGCACTGGCGGCCTCAATGGGCTTGGTGCAAGGGGCAAGTTTTGCAGCCGTCCCACAGCTAAACAACACAGCTGCCGACCGCGCCCGTGCCAATGGCGCCATGGCTCAGGCCGGCAATTTCGGAAACACACTGGGCACGCCGTTCATGGTGGCGATTCTTGCGGTCGGCGGGTACGGCTTGCTGACCTGGACGGTGGCCGCACTTTTTGCTTTGGGGATCGCAGTGCATGTCCTCTTGGCGATGCGGCGGAGGATTGTGTGATGTTCCGCTTATGTTCTCAATTTCCGGTTGGAGACTCAGCCCCCTTCGCCTATGTCTAGAGTGTTGAACCGGGGGCAGCATGGCTGAGCTGAAAAATATCGAGGTGCGCGGCGCGCGCGAGCACAACCTCAAGAGCATCGATGTCGATATCCCGCGGGATCAGCTGGTGGTGATCACCGGTCTATCGGGGTCGGGAAAATCCTCGCTGGCGTTCGATACGATCTATGCCGAGGGTCAGCGCCGCTACGTTGAATCGCTCAGCGCCTATGCGCGACAATTCCTTGATATGATGGAAAAACCGGATGTGGACCATATCAGCGGTCTCAGCCCGGCAATTTCGATCGAACAGAAGACGACGTCGAAGAACCCGCGTTCGACCGTCGGCACTGTAACCGAGATCTACGATTACCTTCGCTTGCTCTTTGCACGGGCGGGCACGCCTTATAGTCCCGCAACCGGCCTGCCAATCGAGGCGCAGCAGGTCCAGGACATGGTCGACCGGATCATGACGCTTGATGAAGGCACCCGCGCCTATCTGCTCGCGCCCATCGTTCGGGATCGCAAGGGCGAATACCGCAAGGAGTTTCTGGAACTGCGCAAGCAGGGGTTCCAGAGGGTCAAGGTCAACGGAGAGTTCTACGAGCTGGACGAACCGCCGACACTCGACAAGAAGTTCCGCCATGACATCGACGTGGTGGTCGACCGGATCGTTGTGCGCGAGGGGCTCGAGACTCGGCTCGCGGATTCGCTGCGGACGGCGCTCGATCTTGCCGATGGCATCGCGATCCTCGAAGAAGCCGCGCCCGCAAGCGAGAAGGGACCGGAAGGGACCGACGAGCCCACGCGCATCACCTTCAGCGAGAACTTCGCCTGTCCGGTCAGCGGGTTCACGATCCCCGAAATCGAACCGCGGCTCTTCTCGTTCAACGCTCCATTTGGCGCTTGTCCCGATTGCGACGGTCTGGGGATCGAGCTGTTCTTTGACGAACGGCTCGTCGTGCCGGATCAGACGCTCAAGATCAGCGATGGCGCGCTCGCGCCCTGGCGTAAGGGAAAGAGTCCTTACTTCCTGCAGACGATCGAAGCGATCGCCAAACATTACGAATTCGACAAGAACGCCAAGTGGAAGGACCTGCCCAAGCACGTGCAGCAGGTCTTCCTCTACGGCTCCGGCGACGAAGAGATTGCGTTCCGCTACGACGAAGGCGGTCGGGTTTACCAGGTTACGCGGGTCTTCGAAGGTGTGATCCCCAATATGGAACGCCGCTATCGCGAGACCGACAGCAACTGGATCCGCGAAGAGTTCGAGCGCTATCAGAACAACCGCTCTTGCGGGACCTGCGACGGGTATCGTCTGCGGGCCGAGGCCTTGGCCGTCAAGATCGCCGGTCTTCACATCGGTGAAGTGGTCGAGATGTCGATCAGGGAGGCTTTCGCCTGGTGTGAAACCGTGCCCGCGAGCCTCACGAACCAGAAAAACGAGATCGCCCGCGCGATCCTCAAAGAGATCCGCGAACGCCTGGGCTTTCTGAACAATGTGGGTCTTGAATACCTTACGCTGAGCCGCAATGCGGGTACCCTCTCGGGTGGCGAAAGCCAGCGGATCAGGCTTGCCAGCCAGATCGGGTCGGGGCTCACTGGCGTGCTTTATGTGCTCGACGAACCCTCGATCGGGCTGCACCAACGCGACAACGACCGCCTGCTCGGCACGCTGAAAAACCTTCGCGATCAGGGCAATACCGTGATCGTTGTCGAACATGACGAGGAAGCGATCCGCGAAGCCGACTATGTCTTTGACATCGGTCCAGGTGCCGGCGTGCATGGTGGGCAGGTCGTCAGCCACGGGACACCGGGCGACATTTCGGGGGACGCGGCCTCAATCACCGGACAGTACCTCAACGGCACGCGAGAAATCGCAGTGCCGACTGAGCGCCGCAAGGGCACCAAGAAACAGGTCAAAGTGGTGAATGCCACCGGCAACAACCTCAAATCGGTGACGGCCGAGTTTCCGCTGGGAAAGTTTGTCTGTGTGACGGGCGTGTCAGGTGGCGGCAAGTCCACGCTGACCATCGAAACCCTTTTCAAGACCGCATCAATGCGGCTCAACGGGGCGCGGCAGACGCCCGCGCCATGCGAGACACTCAAGGGGCTCGAGCATCTGGACAAGGTGATCGATATTGACCAGCGCCCGATCGGGCGCACGCCTCGGTCGAACCCGGCCACTTACACCGGAGCTTTCACGCCGATCCGCGACTGGTTCGCGGGTCTTCCCGAATCCAAGGCACGCGGCTACAAACCCGGCCGCTTCAGCTTCAACGTAAAGGGCGGCCGGTGCGAGGCGTGCCAGGGTGACGGCGTCATCAAGATCGAGATGCACTTTTTGCCGGATGTCTATGTCACTTGCGAGACCTGCAAGGGCGCGCGCTACAACCGGGAAACCTTGGAAATCAAGTTCAAAGGCAAGAGCATAGCCGATGTTCTTGATATGACGGTTGAAGACGCGCAGGAATTCTTCAAGGCCGTGCCGTCGATCCGCGAGAAGATGGATGCCCTGATGCGTGTGGGCCTCGGCTATATCAAGGTGGGGCAACAGGCCACGACGTTGTCGGGTGGCGAAGCGCAGCGGGTGAAGCTCGCCAAAGAGCTGTCCAAGCGGTCGACGGGTCGCACGCTTTACATTCTGGATGAACCGACGACAGGTCTGCATTTTGAGGATGTGCGCAAATTGCTTGAAGTCCTGCACGAGCTGGTCGAACAGGGCAACACGGTGGTTGTGATCGAACACAATCTCGACGTGGTCAAAACCGCCGATTGGATCATTGATATCGGCCCCGAAGGCGGGGATGGTGGCGGCCAAATTGTCGCAGAAGGCACGCCCGAACAGGTGGCCGAGATACCGGCCAGCCATACCGGTCGTTACCTCAAGCCGATGCTATCCTCGCGCAAGGTCGCGGCGGAGTGAAATACGCCCGACCGCTTGAATGTAAACACGATTAACACCATCTCATCTTCACATTCATGTCAGGAGATTGAAGATGAGAGCATCCGAATGTCTTGCGGCGGCCGCTTTGACGGTCGCGTGCGCTTCTTCGCTTGCGGCAGGCGAGACTCTGCACGATCTGGCCGGGTTCAACCGGATTTCCGCGTCTGATGGCATCAAGGTCGAAGTGTTTTCAGGATCAGATTACAGCGTGGTGTCCGATGTGTCCGGCACGGCCCGGGAATCCCGTCTAATCGTGTCACAAGATGGCGATACACTGACGATCAAGCGCAAGGGCCGATCCTCGATGCTTCTGATGGGGATGGCAGACTATTATTCGGTCACGGTGCATCTGCCGGAATTGACAGCGATTTTGGCGCATCGTGGGGTCGATGTAGAGGTGTCGGGCACATTTCCGGATAAGTTCAGCGCAACAACCAGCAGTGGTGCCGATCTTGACATCGACGGGCTTGATACGGCCGAGGTGTTTCTCAAGGCGAGTTCCGGGTCAGACCTGGATGCGCGAGGTACATGCGTGACGCTGGAGGTTCAGGCCTCAAGCGGATCGGATATTGACGCGGAAGAACTGGAGTGCCGGGACGTGCGCGCAAAAGCGTCCAGCGGGTCGGATATCGAGGTGCATCTGACCGGCACACTGAACGCAAGGGCGTCGAGCGGCAGCGACATTGATGTGGAAGGCACGCCAAAGGATGTCTCGGTCGAGGAGAGTTCGGGTGGCGACGTGTCGCTGCCCGGCGCTTAGCGGCTGCGTTCTAGCCGCGTCCGCGCTTTTCGAAGCGAGGGAGCATGGCACTGAAATCCTGTCCTCTGCCATCTTCCTCCTCGACAAATTGCCGATAGAGCGCAAGGGCCATTGCGCCCATGGGCGTGTCGGCGTCGACGGCTGTGGCAGCCTGTTGGCTGAGGCCGAGATCCTTGACCATCAGCTCGGCGGCAAAACCCGGCTGATAGCCGTTGTCGGCCGGTGAGTCTGGTCCGACGCCGGGGGCAGGACAATAGGAATTCATCGTCCAGCTGTAGCCGGACGAGGTCGAGACCACGTCGAACATCTTTTGCCGGTC
>JBCCVT010000092.1:0-10349 GCA_039195015.1 Pseudomonadota bacterium | reverse complement strand
TTTCGCAACATCCCGGTCCTGATCTGGATCATCATCATCTTCACGATCATGACGGCGGTTCTGCCCGGGCCACGCGCGTTCCGTGGGGATGATCCAGCCGCGACCATGGTTATGGACGTCTTCGCCTTTACCAACCGAGGCATATATATTCCCGGACCCGTCTGGGGACCGGGGTCGCTTGTGGTTGTTGCAACCTTCCTGGCTTCAATTGTTGGGGTGATCGCCTACCGGCGCTATGCGACGAACCTGCTTTACGCGACCGGTCAATTGCTGCCGACGGGGTGGCCGAGCCTTCTGATCCTGTTTCTCCCAACGATCCTGATGTTCTTCATCATGGGCCGTCCGATCGGGTTGGATATCCCTGAACTTCGCGGCTTTAACTTCCAGGGTGGCATCAAGATTGGCGGACCACTGATCGCGCTTTGGTTTGCCTTGTCGATCTACACGGGCGCGTTCATCGCGGAAAACGTCCGCGCGGGAATCCAGGCCGTAAGCAAAGGACAGACCGAGGCTGCCTCGGCGCTTGGCCTGCGCCCGGGCCGCGTGATGAACCTGGTGGTGCTGCCGCAGGCGCTCCGCGTGATCATCCCGCCGCTCATCTCGCAATATCTCAACATCACCAAAAACTCCTCGCTCGCCATTGCGGTGGGTTACGCGGACATCACGGCGACACTGGGTGGGATTACCCTGAACCAGACAGGTCGCGCCATCGAATGCGTGCTGTTGCTGATGTTGTTCTATCTCACCATATCGCTGACGATCTCGGCGGTGATGAACGTCTACAACAAGGCTGTCGCCTTGAAGGAGCGCTGAGCCATGTCCGATACACAGGCCAATCCAGTCGCCTTCGTGCGCACCGCCGAAATCCCGGCCGCGCCACCCCCCGGGGTGGCATCCGGGCCGTTGAAATGGATGCGAGACAACCTGTTTGCGACGCCTGCGAACGGCGTGCTGACCTTGGTGGCGCTTTACGCGATCTACCTGATCCTCGCGCCGACACTGCCGTGGATCCTCAACGGGGTCTGGAACGCGAGCAGCCTTGCGGAATGCCGCGAAATTCTGGCCGGCAGAACCGGCGCGTGTTTTGCGGTATTGAGCGAACGGTGGCCGCAGCTCCTCTTTGGGTTCAAGTATCCCGCCGATCTCTACTGGCGGCCCACGGTGGCGTTCATTCTGTTGTTTGTCGCGGTGGCACCGGTGCTGTTCTTTGACCTCCCGCGCAAGCTGCTGATCTTCACCGGCCTCTACCCCTTCATCGCCTTCTACCTGATCTGGGGGGGTACAATCCTTGCGCCGCTTCTGGCGATGGCCGGGTTCGCAGCGGGCTATGTGGTCTTTCAGCGCTTTGTCGCTGAAAGCTTCGCATTGGGTTTCTTCGGGAGCATCGCAACCGCGCTTGTTGTCTGGGCCGTCGGCAGCCTCCTGATACCGGAAGGTGCCTCCGAAAACGCGTGGATGCGGGCCGTCCCGAGCCGTGATCTGGGTGGCTTCATGCTGAACATGATGCTGGGTGTCACCTGTGTGTCACTGTCCCTGCCCATCGGCATTGCGCTGGCGCTTGGACGGCAGTCGAACATGCCGCTGATCAAGTTCATCTGCGTCATCTTCATCGAGTTCATCCGGGGCGTGCCACTGATCACGCTGCTGTTCGTGGCCTCGGTGATGCTGTCCTATTTCTTCCCGCCGGAATCCACGGTCGACCTGTTTCTCCGCGTTGTCATCATGATCACGATGTTCTCGGCGGCTTACATCGCCGAGGTGATCCGGGGTGGTCTCGCCGCCTTGCCGAGGGGGCAGTATGAAGCTGCAGACAGCCTTGGTTTGGATTATCCGCAGGCGATGCGGCTGATCATCCTGCCTCAGGCGTTGAAGATCTCGATCCCCGGCATCGTGAACGTGGCCGTCGGCCTTTTCAAGGACACCACCCTGGTATCGGTCATTTCTATGTTCGATCTGGTGGGCATGATCCGGGGACCGATCCTGGCCTCGACCGAATGGAACGGCGTCTACTGGGAGCTTCTGGGCTTTGCTGCCGTCCTGTTCTTTGTCGTCTGCTACGGCATCTCGCAATATTCACAATGGTTGGAGCGTCGGCTTGCAACCGACCATCGATAAGGAGGGGATGTCCATGGCTGACACCGCCCAAATGAGAGTCTCGGACGAGGTGGCGATCACCATCGAGCAAATGAACAAGTGGTACGGGTCGTTCCACGTGCTGCGCGATATCAATCTGACGGTCTATCAGGGTGAGCGTATCGTCATCTGTGGCCCGTCTGGTTCGGGCAAATCCACCCTGATCCGTTGCATCAATGCGCTGGAAGAACACCAGCAAGGCAACATCACGGTGGACGGTACACTGCTCTCCTCGGATCTGAAGAATATTGACAAGATCCGGTCCGAGGTCGGCATGTGCTTTCAGCATTTCAATCTGTTCCCGCATCTGACGATCCTGGAAAACTGCACGCTTGCCCCGATCTGGGTGCGCAAGATCCCCAAGCGCGAGGCCGAGGAAACGGCGATGCATTTCCTCGAAAAGGTGAAGATCCCGGATCAGGCCGACAAGTATCCCGGCCAGCTTTCGGGCGGGCAGCAGCAGCGAGTGGCGATCGCGCGGTCCTTGTGCATGCGCCCTCGGATCATGCTCTTTGACGAACCAACCTCGGCGCTTGACCCCGAGATGATCAAGGAAGTGCTCGATACCATGATCGAGCTTGCGGAAGAAGGCATGACAATGCTCTGCGTCACGCATGAGATGGGCTTTGCCCGTCAGGTGGCCAACCGCGTGATCTTTATGGATCAGGGCCAGATTGTGGAACAGAACGAACCTGAATCGTTCTTCAACAACCCTCAATCGCCCCGCACGCAGCTGTTCCTGAGCCAGATTCTGGGTCACTGAGTGGATTTCCGAAGGGCGCTCATCCGCCCTTCGGGTCGTCTTCGCTGGGGTCAGCGACAAGAGACCGCAGGGATCGAAGAGCGCTATTTGATCACGTTAATTCGCGTGGAATGACGAAGTCTTCGACTTCTCCCGTTGACCAGTCCATCGCCGCCCAATCTTGGGCGGCGACGCGGACCGACAGTGTCGCACCTGTCGGGTATCCCGAAAAGCGATCATGCTCAGGCGGGGCCGTAACAATCCGCTGCGCGAATTCGGCCATGCCCGGGTTGTGCCCGACCATCAGGATCGTGCCGGCCGCGGCCTCACGAAGAACAGACAACATCGTTTCAGGCGACGCATGATAAAGCCGGGCATCAAGGTGAACTGCGGCTTTCAGCCCCAGGCGTTCCAGGGTTTCGACTGTCCTGCGCGCGGTCGAGCAGAAGATCTCTCCCGGTTGCAAGTCCCGCGCCCTTAGCCAATCCCCCAAGACCTCGGCCGACCGTCTTCCGCGGGCGTTCAACGGGCGATCGTGATCGCTGAGCTGCGAGTTATCCCAGCTGGATTTCGCGTGGCGCATGAGGATGAGCCTGCGCGTCATTGTGGATGGAAGGCCCGCATGTGAAAAGCCGATTGCTCAGCCGGACGGCCGAACCGTTCGCTGACCGGGCAGGCGCGTCTGGCCTTGCATCCGTTTGACATGCAGTCTGCGCCATCGCGGGTGTCGAGGTACAGACGACAGCGCGCGACGTCATACCCCTTGCTACGCGACAGCGCATCGACCGGGCAGGCCTGCAGACAGGGTTGTTCGGGACACGAGGCGCATGGTGCCGGGCCAGGATTGCCCGGCAGCGCCACATCGCTGGATAGGTGCAAGGCGCCCCGGATCGAGATCATCAGACCAACCGTGTCATGTACCATCATGCCGACCGGGCTTTGCCAGAACCGGCCGGTTTGCATCGCCCAGTCTATGAACGGTGCGTAGGGTGGCCCGTCTGACGGATAAACCGCGCTTCCGCCATGAGCATGCGCGATCGCGTCTATCACCCTGCGCGACCAGCGATCCAGCGGGTCGGCCGCGCCATCGGAAAACTCTGGCGCGGATTGAAAGATCGGCCAGAAACCATGTCCTGCGCCCAGGAGGATCCGCGTGCCGTTTCCGTCGCGACGGGCGCTCGCGCCCATGATCATCAAGCCATGGAAAGCTGCGGCCGTCTCGATCTCATCGTAGGTCATCGGTGTACAAAGGGTAGGCGCAGGCTCCATCCCAGCCGTGTCGGGCGATCATCCTGCCATTCGAGGCCAACCTTCATGTCGTCATGGCCCGCTTCGGGTTGCGCGATGTAGGTGCCAAACATCCTGTCCCAGATCGACAGCGCAAACCCGTAATTGCTGTCATGCTCCGATCTGTGCACCGAGTGGTGGACACGGTGCATATCGGGCGTCACCAGAACCTTGCGTATGATCCGATCAAGCCCAAGTGGCAGTTTGATGTTGGCATGGTTGAACATCGCCGTGCCGTTCAGGATGATCTCGAAAAGGATGATTGCAAGCGCCGACGGGCCGATCACATAAACAAGGCCGATCTTAAGTAGCATCGACAGCGCAATTTCCACCGGGTGAAAGCGGATTGCGGTGGTGACGTCCATGTCGCGGTCGGCGTGATGCACGCGGTGCAGACGCCACAGTATCGGAACCTTGTGCGTGACCAGATGCTGCGCCCAGATGGCCAGATCGAAGAAGAGCACAACAACGATTGTTTCGATCCAGATGGGCCAGGGGAGCTGATTGAAGAGGCCCCAACCGTTCGCGCCGGCGTCAATCGCGGCGCCCACGGCCAACAGGGGCATCCCCACGGCCAAAAGCCTCAAGGTGATCGTGTTCAGCACAGTGATCGCCCAATTCGTGAGCCAGCGACGGGGTTTCGATGCCCGGCGTTCGCGCCGTGGGGCCACGCTTTCGACCAGCGCAAAGAGGGCAAAGAGGCCCAAGAAGATCGACAGCCGTATGACCGCTTCGTTTTCCATGGGCGAAGACTATGCCCACTGGGGCAAAGCGCAAGAAGCCGCGACAAACAATCGCGTGTTCTTTGAGCGCGCAACCGCGTGGCGAAAACCAAATGTCGCCCGAACGTCAGCCATCCGGACGGATCAGCGACCCTGCTCCGTGCTCGGTAAATAGCTCCAGCAAAACCGCGTTCGGTGCGCGCCCGTCGAGGATCACAACCGCCCGGACGCCATCGTCGATGGCGCGCAGCGCGGTCTCGGTCTTCGGGATCATCCCACCTGCGATCACGCCGTCGCGTATCAGCTGGCGGATCTGTTCGGCTTTGAGTTCCGTCAGGATCTCACCTTCGGCGTTCTTCACGCCCGACACATCCGTCAGCAACAAAAGCCGATCCGCCTTGAGCGCGCCCGCGTAAGCCCCCGCGGCGGTGTCTCCGTTCACGTTGAAGGTTTCCCCGTTTGTGCCCCCGGCGATCGGCGCGATCACTGGGATCATGTCGTTCTCAAAAAGCGTTCGCAGCAAATTGGGATCCATGTCATATGGTTCGCCAACAAATCCCAGATCACTCGTCGCGGCGACGCAGGTCATCAGCCCGGCGTCCTTGCCCGAAAGACCCACAGCCCTGCCGCCTTGGCGATTGATGGCTTGCACGATCCGCTTGTTGACAGCGCCGGAAAGCACCATCTCGACCACTTCCATCGTGGCCGCGTCCGTCACACGCTTGCCATTCACGAATTCCGACCTGATCTGAAGGCGATCAAGCATTGCGTTGATCATCGGGCCGCCGCCATGCACGATGACCGGATTCACGCCAACCTGCTGCATCAGCACGATATCGCGCGCAAAGCTGTCCATCGCATCGTCGCTGCCCATCGCGTGACCGCCCAGCTTGATCACCACGATGGCTCCGTCATAGCGTTGCAGGTAAGGCAACGCGCTGGACAGGGTTTCTGCGGTGGCAATCCAGTTTCGGTTCATGTCTTGTGTCTTCATAGCGATCCTCTGGCGTTGTCTGTTACTTGGAACGGAAGAGCGAGCCAAGAGGGTCCTTCACCCGGCGTTGTTTGCGCAACGCGGGCAAAGGTCGAAACGGGAAGGATTGAGGTCATGACACAGAAAACGCTCGTGCTGACCGGAGCGAGCCGGGGCATCGGTCACGCAACTGTCCGACGGTTTCATGCGGAAGGTTGGCGGGTCATCACCTGCTCGCGCGCGCCTTTGCCTGCGGAATGCCCGTGGGCGGCAGGTGAGGATGATCATGTGCAACTGGATCTGAGCGATCCGTCGGAAACCATCAACGCGGTCGGTGTCATTCAGGACCGGTTGAACGGGCGGCTGGACGCGCTTGTAAACAATGCCGGGGTCTCGCCCAAAGGGACCGATGGCGCGCGGCTCAATACGCTTGACACCGATCTGATGACCTGGGGCAAGGTCTTTCATGTCAACTTCTTCGCGTCCGTCGTGCTTGCACGCGGTCTGCGCGAAGAACTGGCGGCCGCGAAAGGATCGGTTGTGAATATCACGTCGATTGCCGGCGCGCGCGTGCACCCGTTTGCTGGTGCCGCTTATGCGACGTCCAAGGCGGCCCTGGCCGCGTTGACGCGAGAGATGGCGCATGATTTCGGACCCATGGGCGTGCGCGTCAATGCCATTGCACCGGGGGAGGTCGAAACGTCGATCCTGTCGCCCGGCACCGAAAAGATTGTGGAGAAACTGCCAATGCGGCGTCTTGGACAGCCGGACGAGGTCGCGTCCACGATCTTTTTTCTGTGCTCGAACCAAAGCTCGTACATTTCCGGCACCGAGATCGAAGTCAACGGCGCGCAACACGTCTAGGCGTCAGTCCAACCCTGCAATGATGGCGCGCAGGGTGGCAATGCCGTCACCCTTTTCCGATGAGGTCAGCACGATTTCCGGGAAAGCTGCGGGGTGTTTGGCGAGATTGCTGCGCACCTGGTTCAGCATCTTTTCCCGATCCGCAGCTTTGACCTTGTCGGCCTTGGTTAGCACGCATTGAAACGTCACGGCGCTTTTGTCGAGCAGTGTCAGGATTTCTTCATCAACCGGCTTCACGCCGTGCCGCGCATCGATCAGCACAAAGGCGCGCCGCAGCGACGGTCGGCCGCTGAGGTACTGTTTTAGCAGACGCTGCCACTTCTCGACCACGCTGAGCGGCGCGTTGGCATAGCCATACCCGGGCAGGTCCACCAGGTACCGCGCATCGCCCAGCGTAAAGAAGTTGATCTCTTGCGTTCGACCGGGCGTGTTCGATGCACGCGCGAGACCTTTGCGCCCTGTCAGCGCGTTGATCAGCGAAGATTTACCGACATTGGAGCGTCCGGCAAAGCAGATCTCGGTCCGATCAGCTGGCGGCATCCCCGACATGGCAACGACGCCTTTGACGAAATCCGCCTCGCCGGCAAAGAGCTTTCGCCCGCGCTCGGTGGCGTCGGCATCCGGCGTCTCGGCGAGCGGAAAGGGAAGCGCAGTCATCTCGGGGTGACGGTGTCGCCAACGGAAACAGTGCCGCTCTGTGCGACCTTGAAATAGACGCCGAAATCGCGCGTCTCCCATTCTCGTTCGAGCGTCGGCAACATTCCGATATCGCGCATGCCTGTGTCGGGGTTGGCGTCGGGCGCCCTGCACCGTTCGATCGGATTGACGGGCGATAGCACGGCGTTCCCGATAATCAGGTCTCCGCCAAGCAGATCGCCCTCTTCCCACGGCGCAAGGCCTTCCAGCCAGAGGTTGATGCGAAACCGGCGCATGTCCACGGGGAACCCGACCTTTTGGCTCAGCGCCTTGAGCGAGGCGAGGTTGCCGATTGACACGGAAGGAAACTCGACATCCGTCATACCCTGAGGCGGCGCCTTGACCAGCCTGGCCGGGCCCGGTCGGTCTTCGGGCCAAAGATTGCCAAGCCAGACGTTCAGGCGCGCACCTTCTGCGGACGGGTCGAATTCCAGCGGCTCGCGATCGGGGTGGGTCAGCCGTAGACCGTTGGCGGTCGTCTCAGCCCGAATGGCGGCCAGCCGTGGGCCCGAGGCCACTTGCAGAAAATTGCGTCGCGGTTGCCAGGCATCGGTGTCCTCGGCGGCCGCGTTAAGCAAGGCCCAGGCGCGATCACCCTCGACCGCGCCATCCGGTGTCAATTCGGCCTGCCCGCGGGCTTCGGACCCGATCCCCTTGACCGGATGCCGCCAGATATAGGCCAGGGTCGCGGTCACTTGCCGTCCTCTTTGATCTTTTTCTTAAAGCTCGATCGGATGTTGCCAAAGACATCTGGCGTGTACCCCTGGCTGCGCATGATCAGGTATTGCTGCACGAATGTGATCGTGTTGTTGGCGATCCAGTACACGATCAGGCCACTTGCGAATGTGCCCAGCATGAACATGAATACCCAGGGCATCCATGCGAATATCATTTGTTGCGTCGGATCGGTCGGCGCGGGGTTCAGTTTCTGCTGCAACCACATCGATATGCCCAACAGCAGTGGCAGGATGCCGATAAAGATCGTGGCCAGTATCGTTCCGGATTCCGGCCCGGTAAAGGGTAGAAGACCGAAGAAATTCATTATCGAGGTCGGGTCAGGTGCGCTCAGATCTTGGAACGGGCCGAAGAACGGCGCGTGCCGCAGTTCGATGGTGACAAAGATCACCTTGTAGAGCGAAAAGAAGATCGGAATTTGCAAAAGGATCGGCAGACAGCCTGCGGCGGGGTTTACCTTTTCCTTCTTGTAGAGCTCCATCATACCTTGCTGGAGTTTCTGTTTGTCGTCGCCGGCCTGCTCCTTGAGCTTCTCCATCTGAGGTTGCAGCTCTTTCATCTTGGCCATCGAAACGTAGGATTTGTATGCCAGCGGAAAGAGGATGGCCTTGATGATCAGCGTCAGCCCGATGATCGACCAGCCCATGTTGCCGATCAGTTTGTTCAGCTCGTGCAAGAGCCAGAAGATGGGTTTCGTCAGAAAAAAGAACCAGCCCCAGTCGATGCTGTCGATGAAACCTTCGATGCCCTGACGCTGGTAATTGCGGATGGTTTCCCATTCCTTGGCGCCGGCGAAAAGACGCGTCGTAACGGACGCGTTTTCGCCCGCGGCCACGGTCAGGGTCGGCGAAACAGCCTCGGTCTGGTAGATATCGCGTCGTTCGTCATACTTGGTCACCGATTTGAACGCACTGCCAGGCGCCGGGATCAGCGTCGACATCCAGAAGTGATCGGTGAAGCCGATCCAGCCATTTTCCTGAACCTGAGTAACTTCTGCGCGCGCGCCTTCGCGCGGGTCGACTTCATAGTCGGCCATGTCGGAATAATTGATCTCGGCCAATTCGCCGTCGGCCATGCCGACCACACCCTCGTGCAGGATGAAGAAGTTTCGCATGTCCTGCGGTTCGCCGTGGCGCGCGAGGATACCGTATGGCGCAAGGCTCGCAGCACCCGCGCCCGTGTTTTCGACCGATTGTTTGACGGTGAACATATAGTCGCCGTCCACCGCGATTTCGCGACGGAAGGTCAAGCCGTTGCCGTTGTCCCAGACTAAGGATACTGAGTCGTCTTGGGTCAACGCTCCGTCGCCTACCACGGACCATTGCGTATTGGCACCGGGCACGTCTTCTAGGTCTAGGCCGGCGCCGGGTGCCCATCCGTAAAGCGCATAATAGGCGGATGCAGACCCAACGGGCGACAACATCTGGACGATGTCGGCTTCGGCATCGAGTTCGACGCGGTAGTCCTTGAGAAAAAGCTCGTCGATCCGACCGCCGAGTGTCGAGATGCTGCCCGAAAGGCGCGACGTTTCGATCGCGACGCGTTGAACATCTGCTGATGCTGTTTCTTCGGCGGGCTGATCTGCGATCCCGGAAGGCGGGTCAGCAGCTAAGGGGGCGGTGGCGACACCTCCTGTCGGCTCCGATGTGGCCACAGCCGGCTCAGGCGTTTGCTGCTGAGGTTCGGGCGGCGGGAATACCACGAACCAGACAAGGATCACCAGAAAACTAAGGGCCGTTGCCAAGAGGAGGTTCTTATTCTGATCATCCATAGGGACGCGCCACCTTGTGGTTGGATTAACACCGGTGGGTTCAACAGACAGACACCCCAAAGGTCAAGCGGAATCGGGGGTATTCGACCCTCATCCCCTGTTGATCAAGGGTCAAACCTCGGCGCAATAGATGAAGGTGCTGCGTATCTTGAGGATGCCAATAAGGTTGGCGCTTTACTTGCCCGATCGGGTCGGAGCAGGTTAGCTCTCCAGCGATCAACTAAATCGCGGATATTCGGCAGCTTCGCAAGGCTTGGATGACACGCAACGCCCGGATGTGATCGGCGAGCGAAACAAAGACCAATCAGTAATGATAATATCGATCGAGCTCCGATCCCGGAAATTTGGGTGCCTTGTCCCGCTGCGTCACCCGGTTTCGCGGCTGATCCGAGGCGTGTCCTGAAGTTTAGCCTCGTGCATGCTGAT
>JBCCVT010000091.1:0-10409 GCA_039195015.1 Pseudomonadota bacterium | reverse complement strand
TCGATCCTGCTCGCGACACTGATCATCCCCTACGAGACGATCTTTATTCCGCTTTTGCTGATGGCGTCTCAACTGCCTTGGATCGGCACCGGAGGCTTCGAGATTGGCTGGCTCAACACCTATCGCATTCAGATTGTTCCGTTCATTGCGGACGCATTGTCGATCTTTCTTTTCGTGCAGTTCTTCAAGGACCTGCCGAAAGAGCTGATCGAGGCCTGCCGCGTCGAAGGCGCTTCGTGGTGGACGATTTACCGAAAGGTCGTGATGCCGCTGTCGGGGCCGGTCATCGCCACCGCGGCGATCCTTAAGTTCCTCTTTATGTACAACCAATATCTCTGGCCGTTGATGGTCGTGCAAGAGGAAGGGATCAGACCCGTCATGGTGGGTCTTGGCTACTTTACCGACCAACTCAACGTGCCATGGGGAGAGGTCATGGCCTACCTCACCATCATCACCGTGCCGGTGCTGGGATTCTACCTTTCGCTGCAACGCGTCTTCATCGCCTCGGTTGCCTCAACGGGGGTCAAGTGATGGTGCTTGCGCTACCGGACGACTGGATCTGGGACAGCTGGTTTCTGCGCGATGGTGAGACCTGGCACGCGTATTTCCTCAAGGCGTCCAAGGCGCTCGGTGATCCTGAGCTGAGACATTTCCACGTGTCGCAAGGGCACGCGATCAGCACTGATCTGCGCAACTGGACCCATCTGGGCACCTGTTTTGCGCCAGCAAGAGGCCCGGCCTGGGACGACTATACGACGTGGACAGGATCGACCGTGCGCGATGATGCTGGCAGTTGGCACCTCTTTTACACCGGCACCTCAAGAGCCGAAGACGGCCTTTTTCAGCGCATTGGCCATGCGGTCAGCGACGACGGACATATGTGGCAACGGCAGGGAGACGGTCTTTGCCTCGATCTGACGGGACCGGCGGCCGAACTCTATGAACGCGACCACAGGGTCGGCGGGTGGCATGACAGAGCCTTTCGCGATCCTTGGGTGATGCGAGATCCGGACGGTGAAGGATGGATCATGTTTCTAACGGCCCGGGCCAGTGGCGTCGCGGAACCGAATGCGGGCGGAGCCATTGGTTTTGCCACCTCGCGCGATCTTTGCCAGTGGGAACTGCAGCCACCGGTGTTCGTGGGCGGCTTTGGTCAGCTTGAGGTGCCGCAGGTCTTTCAAAATGGCGAACGGTGGTATTGCCTGTTTTGCACCCATGCCGACCACTATTCCAAGGCGTACACGGCTGCAACCGACAGCCCCCCGGTCTCTGGGTCCCATTACCTGATGGCGGACAACCCGCGCGGACCATGGACGATCGCACCAGGGAGATTTTTTGACTGCGGTCCACCCTACGACCGGTATGCCGCGCGCGTGCTGAAAACCGACACCGGGCTGGCGATCATGGGCTTTGCGAACCAGCCGTATGGAACCTTCGTAGGGCATGTCACGGATCCGGACGCAGTGCTTGTAGATGCGCATGGTTATCTGAGCGTGTCGACGCTCGATCAGACAAGGGAGTGAAGCGATGGCAACGGTCAGGCTGAGGGACGTTCGCAAGAGCTATGGCGCGACAGAGGTTATCAAGGGTGTCGACATTGACATCGAAGATGGGGAGTTTGTCGTCTTTGTCGGCCCGTCGGGTTGCGGCAAGTCCACCCTGTTGAGGATGATTGCGGGGCTCGAAGACATTAGCTCGGGCACGCTGGAGATCGACGGCGCGATCGTGAACGATCTCGAACCAAAGCAACGCGGCATCGCCATGGTCTTTCAGACCTATGCGATTTTCCCGCATATGACGGTGCGCGAAAACGTGGCATTTGGCCTGACAATCGCCGGTGCCTCGAAGGCCGAGAAAGACGCCAAAGTGTCCGAGGCCGCGCGGGTGCTGCAGATGGAGCATCTGCTTGACCGGCGTCCCAGCCAGCTTTCGGGCGGTCAACGGCAGCGCGTTGCGATCGGGCGTGCGATTGTCCGCGATCCAAAAGTGTTTCTGTTTGATGAACCGCTTTCGAATCTCGACGCCGCGCTCAGGATGGATATGCGCATGGAGATCGGCAAGCTGCACCAGACACTGGGCGCGTCGATGATCTATGTGACCCATGACCAGGTCGAAGCGATGACGCTTGCCGACAAGATCGTCGTGCTCAAGGCAGGCGAGGTCATGCAAATTGGATCGCCGATGGAGCTCTATCACAACCCCGCCAACCTGTTTGTTGCGGGGTTCCTTGGAGCGCCTTCGATGAACTTCATCGACGTGCGCGTCAACGACATGACTTCGGATCAAGCGGTGGTGTCAAACCCGGCGCTCGACAAGATCCAGGTCGCAACCGCAGGCCGCCCGCTGTCGCCCGGTGATCCCGCCATTCTGGGCATCCGCCCGCAATATCTGACGCCAACCGAACCTGCGAACGGCATGCTGCACGGGACCGTCGCATTAACCGAACGTCTGGGGAGCGAAACCGTCGTGGATGTCGGGCTCAGAGACGGTTCCCGAGTTGTTGCCGCGATTTCGGAAGACCGTGTGCTTGAGACCGGCACCGAGATCGGCCTGACGTTCAACGCCCATCAGGCGCATCTGTTTCCGAAAGAAGAACTGGTCGACGCATCGCACTGATCAAGTGCGCCGCGCGTGCGATCGCGGCGTTCCAAAACCAAACATTGCAATTCCGCGCCCCAAAAGGTCCGTTCCATGGCGCGGTGCCTCCGTCTGCATGAATTGAGACACGTAAATCGACCCGGAGAAATCAAAGGATTTCCCCGGAATTTCTCCAAATACTCCTCAAGCTTCGGGTCCCGCGATGCGGCACATCTCGGGGCATCTGAAGGCGGATACGCGGGAGCGTACCGCTGAGATAAGACATGGAGAAAAGTTATGAATGCACCAGTAGATTTGAACACAGTCGACAACGGCGTTGACCTCCAGGCCTTGCTGGACGCGCGCGACGCGCTCGAGGCAGCGCCCGATTTGGCCAAGTTCACCTGGCGGGCCAGTTGTGAATGGGTGGGCGGCGTGCACAGCCGCTCGACGATCGAAGGCTTCTATGGCCTTTGCGAGGAGCACAAGCACAGCCGAACCTTTACAATCGATGCGGACCACCCGCCTCAGTTTTCGGCCTCGGACGAAGGCGCAACGCCAGTCGAGATCCTGCTGGGTGCGCTGGCCAGCTGCCTGTCGGCTGGCGTGGCATCGGTTGCGCAAAACCGGGGCGTCCAGCTCAAATCGGTCAAGGCGACCGTCGAAGGCGACATGGACATGTACGGCATCATGGGCATCGACCCTGACGTGCGGAACGGTTTCCAGGCGATCCGCGTGATCTTTGACGTTGATGCAGATGCATCCGCCGACGAAATCGCCGGGATCGTCGCACAATCGCAAAAGCGGTCGGCCGTGTTCGACATCTTTACCAACCCAAGCAGCGTGGTCGTCACCGTGAACTGACACGCGGCCATCTGCATTTCGACAAGGACATTTTCATTGCGAATTCATTTAAACCCAATCTCTTTCCGGGTCTTTGCCAAAGCCATTTCACATCGCGCAATCAGTGCGGCTCAAACGGCACGGCGGCTCACCCAAAATCAGGGAAGGTACACGGATCTTCTGAGCTGTGACGATCGTTTGTTGAACGACATCGGTCTGACCGGCGACGCTCTGCGCGACGAAGTCAGGCGGCTGAGCCGCTTGCCTCACTGACAGAACACAAACTGTCGGCGGTCGGCTGCTTCTGTGGCCGCCGCCTCAATTTGCACCGGTTGGTCGGCCGTCTTTGGCTCGCAATCGCACCCCAAGGAACAAAGTCATGATACACAGCACGGCCATCATCATTGGCGCCGGGCATTCCGGCCTTGCCCTAAGCCGGCTTCTGTCGCGGCGCGGCGTGGATCACCAGATCTTCGACCGGGGACGGGTTGGTCAGAACTGGCGCGCGCATCGGTGGAACAGTCTCCGACTGCTCACTCCCAACTGGGCCAATGGACTTCCCGGAACACCTTACGACGGGCCGGATCCGGATGGCTATATGCCGGTCTCGGAACTGATCACGCGGATGGACGCCTATGCCGCGACCATCCACGCTCCGGTCCAGTGTCAGACCGAAGTGGAACGCGTCCGGCGGATTGGTGACATGTACCGGGTCGAGACCAATCGCGGCTTTTATTCTTCCGACACGCTGGTGCTGGCCACGGGGGCAGCGGCGCGGCCCTGCATCCCGCATGTGGCCAACGACGTGCCCGCGCAGATCTTTCAAACGACACCGGCCGCATACAAGACGCCGGATGACCTGCCACCGGGTGGCGTTCTGGTTGTCGGAGCATCCGCATCCGGCGTGCAACTGGCCCGCGAACTGCGCCTTTCGGGGCGAGACGTCACTCTGGCTGTGGGCGGCCATGTCCGGATGCCCCGTCAGTATCGCGGCCGCGACATCGAACACTGGCTGCATGTAACCGGACTATTGGACGAACCGGCCGAGGTCATTGGCGATCCGACGCGAGTCCGAAGAATTCCGTCCCCGCAGCTCATCGGAGGCGCGGATGCGGTCGACCTGAACGCCTTGCAGGTGCTCGGAGTGGATGTGGTCGGCGGGCTGTCGGCGATCCGTGATGGCCAGGCGCTCTTTTCCGGCGGGCTCGCGCATCAGGTCGCTTCGGCCGATCTCAAGATGCACCGGCTGCTCGACCATATCGACAACTGGGCGGACCGAGCAGGGATCGAGACGCGATTGCCGCCATCAAACCGCCCCTCGCCCACCTATCTCAAATCCGCACCGCCGCTTTCACTGGATCTGAACAACGACCGCGTGCAGTCGATCCTGTGGGCGACCGGGTATCGACCCGACTTTTCGTTTCTGGACATGGCCGTGTTCGATCGGCGCGGAGGTCTCAAGCATCATGGCGGAGTGGCAGATGCGCCCGGCCTCTACGTGCTTGGACTGCCGCTGCAGCGAAGCCGAAGCTCGCACCAGATCCTCGGCGCCGGTCCGGACTGTGAACACATCGCCCGACATCTCGTCCAGTTCATCAACGCGCGACGCGCGGCCTGATCGGCCGTCCGGCGCCCCTTTCTTGGAGACACCCAATGCCCAACGAATTTGGAATCTGGCCCTTCGACCAAACCCAGACAATCGGCCCCAAACCATCCATCCTTCATACCATTGGCCATACGCCGGTGGTCCGGCTCAACAACATCGGACCAAAGCACGTGAGCCTTTTTGCCAAGCTCGAGGCGTTCAACCCGATGGGCTCGGTCAAGGATCGGCTCGCCCTTGGCGTTATTGAAGATGCCGAACGCTCCGGCCGCCTGAAACCCGGACAGACGGTGATCGAAGCCACGTCCGGCAACACCGGGATCGGCCTTGCGATGGTCTGTGCTCAAAAGGGGTACCCGCTGGTCATCGTGATGGCCGAAAGCTTCAGCATTGAACGGCGCAAGCTGCTGCGGTTCCTCGGTGCGAAGGTTATCCTTACATCGGCTGCCGAGCGCGGCACGGGCATGTTTGCAATGGCCGAACGGCTTGCAGAAAAACACGGCTGGTTCTTTTGCCGACAGTTCGAGAACGAAGCGAACGCAACGACCCATGCGGTGACAACAGCGCGCGAGATCCTCGATGATTTCTCTGCCATCCCGCTGGACTATTGGGTGACCGGGTTCGGCACGGGCGGCACAATGAAAGGGGTCGCACAAGTTCTCAAGGAACAGAGCCCCGACACGCGCATTGTCGTGGCCGAGCCCGAGAACGCACAGCTTTTGGGAAGTGGTATTCCGCAAAAGCGCCGCGAAGATGGCGCCGCTGCCCGCAGCCACCCGAACTCGCGTGCGCACCCGGTGCAGGGCTGGACGCCTGACTTTATCCCGAAGCTTGTCGATGACGCGGTCACGGCAGGTCTGATCGATCAGCTGCAGCCGATCTCCGGTCATGATGCCTTGCGGCTCAGCCGCGATCTGGCCGCGCGCGAGGGTATTTTCTGTGGCATCAGCGGTGGCGCGACGCTCGCGGCGGCTCTTGCCGTTGCTGAAACGGCACCGGCCGGATCACAGATCCTCACGATGATCCCGGATACCGGCGAAAGGTATCTGTCAACAACGCTCTTCGATGACATCGCCGTTGATATGACGGAAGACGAACAGGAGATCGCAGCTTCGGTCCCGGCTTTAGAACGGGGGAGCAAGTCAAACACCGCTCAGGTGGCCCCATCACCTGCGGCGGTGCGGTTTGTGGAAAACGCCATCAAGGATCCCGGATCGCCGGTCCTGATGTTCGGCTTTGAGTGGTGCGAATTCTGTTGGTCCGTTCGCCGGCTTTTTGACGCGACTGGCATTCCTCTGACATCGATCGACGTGGACAGCCGAGACTACCGCGAGAATGATCGTGGCGGCGACATTTTGCGCGCGCTCTTTGCACTTACGACACTGCGCACCGTCCCGCAGGTCTTTGTCGGTGGGAAGCTGATTGGCGGCGCGACCGAGGTGCTGGAGGCGTTCAACAACGGAACTCTTCAGGCACGGCTGGCAAATCTAGATACACCGGTGGTTCCGGATCCTGTTGAGGACGTCATGGACTTCCTGCCCAAGTGGGTCCGCCGAACCAAACCGAAGGTCAAGGCGCGCGAAACCGCCTAAATCCAGCCCGATGAACAAGTGCGGCGCGGGGAAACCTGCGCCGCTGTCCTGCCACACCAAGGCGTATCCTCGCTCGGCCCCCTGCCCTTGGGCAATTCCCCACAGAATCCTCAGACATCCAACAGGTCTCGATCAAGCTTCCCAGCCCGCGCAGCCGATAGACCATGGCGTATCGGCACATTGTGCCAATCGCGCCCTCTGGCCGCGATCACCTGACAGCTTTGAACCCGAGACACACCATGTTTGAAAACAACCGATTTCCGAATGTTGAAACCCTTAACCGTCATCCGAGACTTGATCGCGAGAGCTTTGATGCCCTTGTGATTGGCGCACGCGTGGCAGGATCCGCAGCCGCTTTGCGGCTTGTTCAATCCGGCGCACGGGTCCTGATCGTCGACCGCGCGCCAGTTCTTGACGACACGCTCTCCACCCATGCGCTACTGAAACCAGCGATCCGGCTACTGAGCCGCTGGGGCGTAATGGATCGTCTTATGCAAGCGGGCACACCGCTTGCCCGCGAAGTTGCGTTCCACTACGGGTCGCGCGTCCTGCCGATCCCAATCAAACCGACCGAAGATGTACCAGGCCTCGCCGCCCCTCGACGCACGGTTCTCGACAACATTCTGCTTGAGACGGCCTGGAATGCCGGCGCGCAAGTGCGGCTTGGTCTGGGCTTTGTCGATTGCGTGAAGAATGCGGATGGTCGTGTGACCGGCGCCCGCCTGCGCCGCGTGGATGGCACGATGATGGACGTCCGAGCCAAGGTGGTGATTGGCGCGGATGGGCGAACTTCGGACGTAGCACGGGCGGTCGGCGCACAGGATCTCCGCGTGTCCAAGGACCACACCGCCTTCTACTACAGCTACGTGCCCGGGCTGGAGAACCGAGGGTACCGCTGGTACTTTGCGCCCGGTCTGTCCGCAGGCGCGGTTCCGACGAATGATGGGGCACATTGCGTTTACGCTTCCTGCCTGCGCAGCATGGCGAGCATCACGCTTGGCGCGTCACCGACCGCCGGGATCGCGCGGGTCCTGCGGATCTTCGACCCCGAGCTCGCGGATCACGTCGAAACGACCCCGCCATCCGGACGGGTCAGGCGCTTTCTGGGCGCGGATGGGCACATCAGGCAACGCGCAGGCGATGGATGGGCTCTGGTGGGTGATGCTGCGTGCTTCAAGGACCCGGCGACGGCCCATGGCCTGACCGATGCCTGTCTGGACGCCGAAGCGTTGGCCATTTCCTATTCGGAAACGGGCGGCCTCGATTGGTACGGCACCACCCGTACCGCGGCAGTCGAGCCGATCTTTGATATCACCCAGAAAATCGCTTCGTTCGAATGGGACCTTCCCGAGCTTGAGCAACTGCATGCGACACTAAACAGCGCCGTGAAGCACGAAGAACGCTGGATTGCGGAACTGGACACCGCGCGTGACAGCGCCCGGTCGAACACAGCAGGTCGGGACGGGGAGCGGTCTTGGTCAGACGCAATCCCATGTCCCTGAGGCATTGGATCTGTGTCGTCATACTCGGCTTCGCGTTTGGCACATCCTTTGCATTCAACGAAGTACTGTTAACTTACAGCGGGCCGCTGACTGTCTCTGCCGGGCGCGTTCTGATGGCAGCGATCGGTTGCTGGATCTGGGTGTACGGCAGCGGGCGTGCGGTGCATGTTCCGCGCCGTGACATTCCGCGAATTGCCCTCTTTGGTGTCTTTCAGTTTGCGGCCCCCTTTGCCTTTCTGCCTCTTGCGCAGCAACAGATCACATCTTCGGCCGCCGGAATCGCAAACGCGATGACACCTCTTGCCGTTGTCATTGTCTCGCATTTCTGGAGCGGTGGAGACCGGGCCACGCCACGCACGCTGTCCGGTGTTTTGCTGGGTCTGGTCGGGATCGTCGTGCTGACGTCAGGTGTGTCGATCACCGAAGGTTCCGACCCCAAATATGTGGGCATCGCGCTTCTGGCTCCGCTTTGCTACGCGCTTGCGCTCAACACGATCCGAACGCTGAAATGCAAGGACCCGTTTGTGAGCGTTACCTGGGCGCTGACGCTCGGCGCCTTGGCAATCTGTCCGCTGGCGATTCTGATCGAAGGATCGCCCGGCGCGCTGCCCTTGCGCGTCCTTGCGCTCTATACCCTCTTCGGCTTTGTCTTCACTGCCGCTGCCTTTGTATGGATGCATCAGCTAAGGCCGGTGGTCGGGGCCACCAACATCTCGCTGGTGACGTTCATCGCGCCTCTGTCTGCCCTAGGGATCGGCAGTGTCGCATTGGGCGAACAGATCGGCATGCATCATATGGGCGGAGCCACCTTGATCCTGACTGGTCTCTTGGTTCTCGACGGGCGCCTGATCCGGTTTCGACACCGCACAACGCCCGGAACAAGCAGAATGACCCGCGCAGAGCGCTATCAGCCCGACTAAGAGGCCGCTGCGGTCCGCATGATGCGGTGCGAAAAACCGCTCTCGTCTTGACGAAGTCTCGCGCAATTCTCACAACTTGGTGAAGGTCACGGATTCCTTACTTGGAACCGGTGCGCGTAGCGCATAGGTCTTGCCAAATCCGACGGCTAGAGCAAGTGGCGCGTCGGAATTTGCTACCGAAAATGTTCTTTTGAATACAAAGGCCTGCCGCAAATGCGGCGCGTTTGAGAGGGCCAAAATGCACTACCAACTCGAAGACCGCGCGCTATTTCCATCATTGCGCGAAGTCTGGAACGGTAAGAAACGAATATCAGTCGAACCGAAGGTGTTCGACCTGCTTCTGCACCTTGTGAAGAACCGCGGCCGGGTCGTCGAAAAGGATGAACTGATCGACGAAATCTGGTGCGGTCGCGCAATTTCCGACGCGGCCTTGTCAAGCGCTGTCAAAGCGGCACGTCAGGCCATGGGCGATAGTGGCGCGACGCAATCCGTCATCAAGACCTTGCACGGCAAAGGCTTTCGCCTTGTCGGCCGCGTGGAAGAGGTCGAACGGGACGAAGCAGTCACCGACGCCTCGAACGATGCGACTGCAGGGATCGACCTGAACGTTCCGTCGCAAGCGTCGGTGGCGATCTTCCCTTTCGAGACCATCGGTGAAAGTCAATGCAAGATCCTTGCGCAGGCCCTGTCGCAGGACATCACTGTGGGACTTGCGCGGACGCGGTGGCTGTTCGTCACGTCCGGGTCAAGCGCGCGTCAGTTGCAGGCGAACGGGCTTGACGCAAATGACGCCGGTCGTCGTCTGGGCGTGCGCTATGTTCTGCGCGGGTCTGTCATCCAGTTCCAGAACCGGTTGCGGCTGAACGTCGCCCTGTCCGAGGCGGACACCGAAGCGGACATCTGGGCCGAGACGTTCGACCGCAAGACCGAAGACGTTCTTCAGACCATGCAGGATGTCGCGAATTCCGTCGTGACCTTCGTCGAGAACGAAATTCATTTGCGGGAACGTCGTCGGGCGGTGCTGAGCCCGATCGCATCACTTGATGCCTGGGCCGCGTGTCACCGGGCCATCGATTGTCTCTACCGGTTTTCCCATCACGCCTATGACGAGGTTGACCAACTTCTGCAACACGCCTCCCGTCTTGACCCGAGCTGCGCTCGTGTCACGGCCGCGCGGTCGTTCCTGTACTGGCAAAAGGCTTTTTTTGAGGGCAAAATGGACCGTGGCGGGGCCATGGATAGGGCTATTGAGTTTGCGCAGGAAAGCGTGGTGCTGGATCCGCACGACCCTCAAAGCCACTGGGCGCTTGGCCGAACGGCATTGATGTCCGACTATCCTGCGGACGCGATCCCGTCGCTGACGACGGCCGTC
>JBCCVT010000090.1:0-10523 GCA_039195015.1 Pseudomonadota bacterium | reverse complement strand
GTTTGAAAGCCGCTTGGCGGTGCGTACCATGTCTTCGATGGGCGTGCCTTCGATATGGGCGATGTAGACGCGCGTGCCCTTCGGCAAAAGAGCCTTGAAGTCATCGACCTTATCGGCCGTCCGAGGCATCACCTCGATGGAGTAGCCGTCCAGAAAGGCCTCGACATCCGGATTAACGGGACCTTCGACTTCGGCGTCGCGTCTTTTGAAGTTCAACAAAGCCATCGCGGCCTCCCATATTGAACGGCGGCTCATGCCCACCCGTCATTGGCGATCAGAGCTTTGATCCGCTCTGCATCATACTCCGTCTCCAGCCTTTTGGCCTCAGTCTCCGCAACCTCGGTCGGCTCTCCCTCCACGACGTAGGGTTCAGCCTTTCGCCATTCCGCAAGATAGGTATCCGTGTCCTGAGCGCCAACTTTCATCGCGGCCCGGTCGATCGCTTGTTCGAACCGCTCCTCAAGTTGCCGCTTGGCCCCACGCCGTCCTTTGCCGACAATGACCTGCGCCGGAATATCGCGCCAATAGACAACCGTGACATCTGGCATTGCTGATTCCCCGTCTCATGTGCGCCCTATCTACGGCAGCGACACAGAAACGCAGCGCCGGTTTTCGACAAAAACCGCACTTTCCGCGACGTTCGACACGTCGCTAAACTGCTTACACGCTAGCCGAAAGCCAAATCATTTTTCTCATGACCATTATGAGCCCGACACTGCGCTTGCGCCAACGGCAACTCGAGCGTAGCCTATGGTTAACTTGATATCGGAGGGCGCGACGATGGCGCCCAAGCGTCCAAAGGGGGCTGGCGCTTTCCCGAAACCGGTCGAGAGCCCGGCTCCAAAGCTGCCCGATCCATCCGAGCTTTACGCCGCGTTGGATCTGGGGACAAACAGTTGCCGCATGTTGGTTGCCCAACCAAAGGGCAGCGGCTTTCACGTTGTAGACAGTTTCTCGAAGTCGGTTCAGCTGGGTGCCGGGCTGGAGCGCACCAGACGCCTGTCGCGGTCGTCCATGGCACGGACGGTACAGGCCCTGCGAATCTGCCAGCAAAAGCTCAAGCGCAACAAGGTCCGGCAGATGCGCCTCGTAGCGACAGAAGCTTGCCGCCGCGCCAAAAATGCCCGTGATTTCATCCGTCAGGTGCGGCGCGAAACCGGGCTTGAGCTTGAAATCATCCAGCCCGAGGAAGAGGCGCGTCTGGCGGTCATCTCCTGCGCGCCGCTTGTCAGCACGCGCACCGAGCAACTTTTGGTCGTTGATATTGGCGGCGGTTCGACCGAGCTTGTCTGGATCGATCTATCCTCGGTTCCGGGCCGTGACCGGCCCCGGGCGATCATGCGGCTCCATGCCGGGTTCCACACTTCCGACAGCCCGTTCCCTGCCGCAAAGGTTGTCGACTGGATCAGCGTCCCGCTCGGCGTTGCGACACTGCGCGATCAGTTCAGCGATGTTGAAGACGATTCGGCACGCTTTGCGCTGATGAGCTGGTTTTTTGAAGAAAACCTGTCGGAGTTTGCTCCCTACAAGGACACGCAGGCGCGCGAAGGATTTCAGATCGTCGGCACATCAGGGACTGTGACCACGGTGGCGGCAAGCCATCTGGGCCTCAAGCGGTATGACCGGACCAAGGTGGACGGGCTGCGCATGTCCTCGGACCAGATCGACAAGGTGATCCGGTCCTATCTCGATCTCGGTCCCAAAGGCCGGCGCCGCGATCCGCGCATTGGCGAGGACCGTCAGGCGCTGATCATGTCCGGCAGCGCGATTCTACAGGCGCTGATGCGCTGCTGGCCAACCGATCGCCTTTCGGTTGCAGATCGCGGACTGCGCGAGGGCCTGCTTTACGCGCAGATGAGCGCGGATGGCGTGTTAGAGGACGGTCCGTTCTAGCGTATTTTCGCGCGTCGAGCCGGTCTCTTTTCAAATTTGTGTCAGTCGTGTTAGACTGTCTACACTGTTGAATTCCATCTGCAATTTGGAGAATGACCATGAAGGTTACTGTGAAGCGCAGCTTTGCTGCGGCCCTTGCGTTGTGCGCCGGTCCTGCTCTTGCCGAGATGAGTCTTTACGAAAAATCGGGCGATTGGAACGTGTTTCGCAATGCTGCAACCGGTGGGTGCATGATCGAAAACGGCGATAACAACGGCCATATCGTCCAGATGGGTGTGGGCAAACCCGATCTGCCATTCGGCTACGTGGCGATGTACTCAAAGGACTTCACGCCTCTGGAAAATGGGGAACGCCGCGACATTGTCATAGATCTCGATGGCAGCCAGTACAGCGCCGTCGCGATTGGCGTCACCGAAGGCATCACGCCAGGCTTCTACGGCGGTCTTTTCGAGCTCGACAATCCTGACCTTGTTCGGGATCTGGCGGAAAAGTCGACATTGACCGTCAATCCAGGCGAAGAGACAAGCTTTGACATCGATCTTGACGGTACCAAGGACGCAATGGCCGTCGGCTTTGAGTGTTTGAACGCGGAAAGCTGAGACCTGTCATCGCCGGTCTCGGCCGCGCATATCTAACGGTTGCGTCGCAACTCGGATCCTCCTACCCGGACTTGTGCGATCTTGGCCTGCGCGCTACGCACGCGGCGTGAAAGGATCGGCGATGAGCAAAAAGTCATCCGGTCGCGGTCAGCGCGACCTCAAGGTCAAGGTCAAAACCGCGCGCGGGCGCAAGCTGAGTTCGACCCGCTGGCTGCAACGACAGTTGAATGATCCCTACGTCAAGCGCGCGCAAGCCGAAGGCTATCGCGGGCGGGCGGCGTTCAAGATCCTTGAGCTTGACGACAAGTTCCGTTTTCTCGTGCCGGGCGCGCGCGTGGTCGATCTCGGCTGTGCCCCCGGTGGCTGGTGCCAGGTTGCTGTAAAACGCGTGAATGCTCTGGGTGACAAACAAGGCAAGGCAATCGGGCGTGTGCTGGGGATCGATCTGCAAGAGGTTGAACCGATTGCGGGGGCCGAACTGCATCAGCTCGACTTCATGGCCGATGACGCGGACGAAAGAGTGCGCGAATGGCTAGGCGGCCCCGCCGATGTGGTGATGTCGGACATGGCGGCGGCGTCATCGGGGCACAAACAAACTGACCATTTGCGGATCATTGCGCTATGCGAAGCGGCCGCACAGTTCGCGTTTGAAGTGCTGGATCCTGGCGGCACGTTTGTAGCCAAGGTTTTAGCTGGGGGTGCCGAGGGAGATCTCCAGAAGATCCTCAAACGGAAATTCACCAAGGTTGCAAATTTCAAACCACCCTCATCACGGTCGGACAGTTCCGAAAAATTCGTGGTTGCTACCGGGTTCCGCGACGGGGTCTAGAAGGTCCCGGACCGGAAGCGGGGTCAAGCCTGGAGCGGGTCAGCCATATCCGGGCTCGGCCGGTCGAAGGACCTGACAGCGGCGGAGCATAGGGCGGCCAAAACAGCCTCTTCGCTGTGCTCATCGGCGGCTTGCGCAGGTTCGATGGCGCATTTTGCCTTTGCCGCCACGGGCTTTGGCGACTTGGCCCGGGCCACGGCAATGTCGGCCATGTTCTGCTGATGCAGCAACGCAAAGAGCTGCGTGTGGCGCGGGGCTTGGGCAAGTGTACTCATTAGGGTGTTAAACAGGCGGTTTGCGGCTGAACTGCGGCCAGACTGCGCTGATTTGCTGACGATTTCCTAAATTCGACCAGCTCTTTGCGCGCCGGTATCCTGAGAATTTGCGGAAGATTTGATCTATCTCGCAGCCACAGAGGAGACTGCAGAGCGCGATCGACACGCGATTCGCTACACCTCTGGCCAATTTCGGCCTATGCCTTACGTTCCCGGCAAGATGACGCAGCAGACCCTCATGGACGCCTCGCAACAGCCGCTCTTCATTGGTTCGCAGATCTACCGCGGCTCGCGATATGGCGCGGCACACCCGCTGTCGATCCCGCGCGTGCCCACGGTGATCGATCTCTCCCGCGCGCTCGGCTGGTTGCCGGAAACGCAATACCGAACAAGCCCGAGGGCTAAGCCCGCCGCGCTCAATGCCTTTCACACAACGCGTTATCTGGATGCCTTGCAGCAGGCCGAAACGGACCAGAATGTCTCAGACGCGACGCGCGATCGCCACGGGCTCGGAACACTGTCGAACCCGATCTTCACCGAGATGTTTCGACGTCCCGCCACCGCTGCTGGAGGCACACTGCTCGCCGTCGCACTTTTGGAACATGGTGGCGTTGTCTACAATCCCGGCGGCGGAACGCATCACGGGCAGGCCGACCGCGCGGCAGGCTTTTGCTATCTGAACGATCCCGTTCTGGGGCTGCAGGCGATGCGGCGACAGGGGCTCGACCGGGTCGCTTACGTGGATGTCGATGCGCATCATTGCGACGGCGTTGAGGCAGCTTTGGCCGGCCAAACCTGGCTGCGCAGCTTTTCGATTCACGAGGCCGATCGCTGGCCATTCACAGGTGCCGAAACCGACCGTGCGGGCGGGATCGCATGGAACATGCCGGTGCCACGTGCCTTCAATGACAGCGAGTTCGATCTTTTGTTGAATGACGTGATCTTGCCAGAGATCGCCCGTTTCCGACCTCAGGCCATCATGCTGCAATGCGGCGCGGATGCGGTGACCGAGGATCCTCTGTCGCGCCTGTCCTTGTCGAATGGCTGCCACCGGCGCGCCGTCGCGGCCTTGCGAGAGATGACCCCGAGACTGCTGGTACTTGGCGGCGGCGGGTACAACCCATGGTCGGTTGCACGCGCCTGGACGGGCGTTTGGGCGACGCTCTCGGGACACGAGATCCCCGATCGCCTGCCGCAAGAAGGCGTCGAAGTCCTAGAGGCGCTGACCTGGCACCGCAAGGCCGGACGGCCACCCCCCGCACTCTGGCAGACCACTTTGGCGGATGCACCGCGCCCGGGACCCGTTCGCGCATCGGTTCGACGGATGGCTGAGAGGTTGAAATCTCGTTCCCGCGCCGCAGCGTGATATTCATCGGTTGCTTGCACGATCCGCGCCGGTTGCCCGTCAAACACCGACCGAACGCAGCAAACTCCGAACGAATGAACCAAGATGGTCAGCGCCTGGCAAACCGTCTATACCGCTGATCCAGAGACCCCGAGCGATCACAAGAGCCCACATGTTCACTGCCATTATCGGTCTTCTGGCCACATTGGTGGTTTTGTCGGGCATCGCTTGTGCGTTTCGCGCCGCCCAGACCGCACGAACGCCGCAAGGCGCTGTGGGCTGGGTTGTGTTTCTGTTGTCAGCACCCTACGTGGCCGTACCGCTCTATCTCATCCTCGGCCACCACAGGTTCCGGGGATATGTCATCTCGCGTCGCGAATCGCACCGGGTCCTCGCAGCGCTCAAGGTATTCGCCACCCGCTTTGCGCCCGAACCCGGAGCGACCGATGTCGATCTTGCTCCGTTCGAGAAGATCGCCCGCTTGCCCGCTGCGGGCGGAAATGGCGTCGATCTTCTGATCGACGGCGCGCAGGCGTTCCCGGCAATGTTTGAGGCCATCGACGCCGCGCAATCCTACGTGCTCATTCAATTTTACATCTTTCGCGATGACGATCTGGGTCGCGAGTTGCGGGATCATTTGGTGTCCGCAACCAAACGCGGCGTGCATGTACGCATGATGATGGACAGCGTCGGCAGCTACGGATTGTCGCGCGGCTACATAGACAGCATGCGCGAGGCCGGCATCGAGGTGATCGACCGGCGATCATCGCGCGGGCCGCGCCTGCCTTTTCAGATCAATTTTCGAAACCACCGCAAGACCGTGGTGGTGGATGGCAAGACCGGCTTCACCGGTGGGCTGAATGTAGGCGACGAATACATGGGACGCAGTGCACGTTTCGGTCCGTGGCGCGATACGCATATCCGACTGCATGGACCGCTTGTCACGCAGCTCCAGTTGATCTTTGCCGAGGATTGGCACTGGGCGACAGGGCAAACCTTGCAAGACGCGCTTTTTTGGTCGCCCGAACGGGTGGATGATGACGTGACCGGCCTGATCGTTGCGACCGGGCCTGCGGACGGTGTCGAAAGCGGCAGCCTCCTGTTCTTTTCGGCCATCGCAGAGGCGCAGGAACGGATTTGCATCGCGTCTCCGTACTTTGTGCCGGATCAGGACGTGGCGACCGCGCTGGCCCATGCAGCCATGCGAGGTGTGGATGTCCGGATCCTGGTGCCGGATGTGGTGGATCACCGCCTGCCCTGGCTGGCGGCCTTCGCCTATTTCGACCGCGTGCGCGCCGCCGGAGTGCGGGTCTTTCGCTATGGTCCCGGTTTCATGCACCAGAAGGTGTTTGTAATAGACGACCGGATCGCGGCGATTGGCACAACAAACCTCGACAACCGATCCTTCCGGCTGAACTTCGAAGCGATGGCGGTTTTCTTTGATGCGGATGTCGCGGGCCACGTGCAGGAGATGCTTCGAATTGATCTTGAGGGCGCGACCGAGATGGACCGGACGCTCGCCGAGCAGCCGCTATGGATCCGTTATGGCGCTCCTCTGGCGCGGCTCTTCTCACCGCTGCTCTGATTAGAAAACCCCGGGACAAGGTCACGCAGGATCTGCGTCATGACCGCGACCAGAACCGCCGTACTGAGACCAAAGGCCAAAAGCCCCGTGACCGATCCAAACGCAGCAAAGATGCGATGCGCGGGTCCCACGACAACGTCGCCATAGCCAAGTGAGGTATAGGTGACCAGCGAGAAATAGATCGCTTCGTTCCAGGTTTCCAGCGCCCGTTGCCGGAGGAAGAAGCCCGCCCAGCCCCAGACCTGAAGCGTGTGGCTGAAGACCAGAGATGTGGTCATCATGAGGATCACCATGACGTTGAGTAGCCCCGACGAGCTCCACCGTTTCGCGGATTCGACGAGGCGCACAACCATTGGGATTGAGAAGGCCAGGATCGTGACGTGCAACACGATACACCACCCAAGAAACAGGCTGCCCCACAAGATCTGTTCGCCCATGCCCATCTGCGTTGCTCCACCATTTCTCTTTCGGTTCGTGCTACAGGCTCGGCCAGCCTGTGCGCAAGGGTCGCACGGGTTGACTTGGCCTGCACGACCCGATTGATCTGGACAAACCAAGGCTCGGCGCCACGTGCAAGTTCGAGCCCCAAGAAGACACAGACCCGAGGCCGCATTGGTTCTGGATATCACGCATCTGAGCAAATCCTACCGGGGTGCCGACGCCGCGCACCCGGTTCTGAGCGATGTGTCGCTCCGCCTCGCGGCGGGCGAAACGATGGCGCTGACCGGAGAAAGCGGCAGCGGAAAGAGCACACTTTTGCATCTGATCGCGGGACTCGACCATTTCGATACGGGCGAAATCACGGTGGCGGGCACCACGCTGTCGGGCCTTGATGATGGGGGCCGCGCAACGCTGCGGCGCGATAAGGTGGCGTTGGTGTTTCAGCAGTTCAATCTGATCCCGTCGATGACGGTCGCTCAGAACCTTGCATTTCACGCCCGGTTCGCGGGGCGAGATGACCCCGAGTGGCGCGCCGAGGTCACGTCCCGGCTTGGCCTTGCGGATTTTGGTGCACGCTACCCCGAGCAGCTTTCGGGTGGCCAAGCGCAACGGGTGGCCATTGGGCGCGCTCTGGCGGTGCGGCCATCGCTTTTGCTTGCGGATGAACCCACGGGCAATCTGGACGAGACCACAAGCCAGGCCGTGCTGGATCTGATGCTGGATCTTGTCGCGAAATCCGGCGCGGCATTGTTGCTTGTCACGCATTCCGCGCAAGTGGCCGCACGCCTGTCGCAACATATGCATCTGCGCGGTGGACAGGTTGCCGCCGCATGACCCGGATGGTTCTGTCAGCGCTCTGTTCGCATTGGTGGCGGCATCCGGGGCAGCTGCTCACGCTCGTCTTGGGCCTGTCGCTGGCCACCGCGCTCTGGTCCGCGGTTCAGGCGATAAATGCCGAGGCACGCGCGAGTTACGATGCTGCTGCCGCTGTGCTGACCCCGGTCGATCAACCCATTCTTGAGCCTCGAGATGGCGGGCGCATCCCGCTTGACCGGTACGTTGAGCTTCGGCGCGCCGGCTGGCAGGTCTCGGCGGTGATCGATGGTCGTGCGCGGATTGGAAATACGTTCGTCACGGTGATGGGGGTCGACATGTTAAGCTCACCTGCCCTGCCCCCGGATCTGATTGCGGACGACGCCGCGGCGATCGCTCCGGTCGATCTTTTCAGTGCACCCGGGGTCGGCTTTGTCGCGCCCGAGACCGCGGCACGGATCGGTGCGAAAACTGATGGTCCTCGGATCGAGGTTTCTGACGCCGTGCCTGCGGGCATTCTTCTGACCGATATCGCAGTCGCTGCGCGAATGCTCGATCGGCATGACACGCTCGACCGGCTCTTCGTGCTCCCCGACCGATCCATGACGAAGCGTCCATTGGACGAGGTCGCGCCCGAGCTTCGTCTGACCCAAAGCACCAGCGGCGCGGACACTGATACCGCGCGGCTGACCGACAGTTTCCACCTCAACCTTACCGCCTTTGGGCTTTTGTCTTTTGCCGTCGGGCTTTTCATCGTGCATGGCACTATCGGACTGGCGCATGAACAACGCCGCCCGATGCTGCGCACCTTGCGCGCGCTTGGAGTTCCTGTGCGAACCCTTATTTGGACAGTCGGGGGCGAGTTGATTGCGCTCGCGCTGCTTTCCGGGCTTTTGGGTGTTGCCGTCGGATACGTCATTGCGGCCGCTCTTTTACCAGATGTGGCCGCCACGCTGCGCGGCCTGTACGGCGCAGACACAGCCGGAAGCCTCAGCCTTCGTCCGTCCTGGGTGTTTGCTGGTCTGGGCATGGCACTGGCTGGCACCGCGGTATCAAGCATCGACAGCCTCTGGAGGCTAAAGAACATGCCTATCCTTTCCGGTGCCTCGGTGCGCAGCTGGGCTGTTGCCGCCGGACGTTCGGCGCGCTGGCAGGCGGCGGGAGGGGCGTTGCTCCTGATCCTCGGCCTGATCGCCATTCTTGCCTTTGGCGGTCTGATCGCGGGGTTTGCCTTGCTTGCAGGCATGCTGATGGGCGCAGCACTGCTTTTGCCGCCGATCCTGAGTATCCTCTTCACAAAAGCCGCTCAGCGGGCGCGGCACCCGCTGGCCCAATGGCTCTGGTCGGACATGCGCGCACAGCTTCCGGGTTTGTCTCTGGCACTGATGGCGCTGCTTTTGGCGTTGGCGGCCAATATCGGGGTTGGCACCATGGTGTCGAGCTTTCGGCTGACCTTTACTGGCTGGCTCGATCAGCGGCTGGCCTCTGACCTCTATATCTCGACCGAAAGTGATCACCAGACTGCCGCGCTGCGGGACTATCTTACACCGCGCGTGGACGGAATGGTTCCGATCCGCCATGTTGACACCGAAATCGGAGGCCAGCGCGCCCGTATCTACGGGATCGTCGACGATGTCATCTATCGCAACCACTGGCCACTTCTCGAGGCCGAAACGGATGTGTGGGACGAGGTCACCAAAGGTGAGGCAGCGCTTGTCAACGAACAGATGGCTCGGCGGCTTGGGTTAGGGCTGGGGGACATGGTGTCGCTTGGTGCGGCCTGGAGCTTACCGCTTGCCGGTATCTACTCCGACTATGGCAACCCCAACGGACAAGTGATCGTGGGGCTCGACCGGTTGCTTGTCCGGTACCCCGACACCCCAGATCGACAGATCGGCATCCGCGCCCCTCCCGAGGAGCTGCCCTCATTGATGGCCGACATTCGCGAACGGTTTGATCTGCCGGGCAACGCGATGGTGGATCAGGCAACGATCAAGGCAATGTCTCTCAGCATTTTTGAGCGGACTTTTCTTGTGACCGGAGCTTTGAACGTGCTCACGCTCGGCATCGCCGGATTCGCGATCCTAACGGCCCTCCTGACGCTCTGGACGATGCGCTTGCCGCAACTTGCACCGGTCTGGGCGCTTGGGCTGACCCGCGCGCGCCTGTCGCGTCTCGAGATCTTGCGCAGTCTCTGCCTTGCAGCGCTGACCTTTGGTCTGGCCTTGCCGCTCGGACTGGTCCTGGCCTGGGTTTTGCTGGCGGTGATCAATGTCGAGGCATTCGGATGGCGGTTGCCGATGTATGTCTTTCCTCTGGACTGGCTCAAGCTGGGTGCACTTGCCTTACTGGCCGGGGGGCTTGCCGCAATTATCCCCGCGCGGCGGCTTGCCCGTGTTCCGCCCGCGCGGCTTTTGAGGATCTTCTCTGATGATCGCTAGGAGGATTTTCGGTTTGACTAGGACACTCGCGAAAGACCCCTTGATACCGGTGCACCGACGCATGGAAAACGGCATTCCTTGGGTCCTTAATGGATCCGTACGTGTGTTTATTTACCTTGCGTTCAACCGCGTTTTTCAACAAGAACCTCATCTCAGCGAGAGCCCACTGCGCCTCGTCAAACGGCTCCTTAAAGGCGTCGCTTGTCTTCTGTGCCTCGCCGGTTCAGCAACCGCACAGGGGTTCGCTGGGCTGGGTACGGATGCTTCCGGTTTCGCCTTGCCCGATCGTAACCATAGCTACG
>JBCCVT010000089.1:0-10587 GCA_039195015.1 Pseudomonadota bacterium | reverse complement strand
GACAAGGCTCATCTGGCGACGTCCCGGAATGCGCGATCGCCAAGAAACCGAGCTATCTCATCCGGGCTGGAGTTGCCTTCCATCGGACCACGGCGCGTGACGGCAATCGCGCCCGCAGCATTGGCCACGCGACCCGCTTCACGAAGCGTCTCCCCTTGCGCCAGCAGCGCGACGAATGTGCCGCAAAAACTGTCGCCCGCGCCGGTGGGATCGATTTCGTCGACCCGGTGGGCGGGAAAATCGTAGCGCTCCCCATCGCCAACGATGGTCGCACCGTCCGCGCCCCGTTTGATGGCGACAACCTTCGCCTGTGCGTGCAGGATCCGATCGATCGCAGCGTCTTCGGACAGATCTGGGAACAGAAAGGCAAGATCGCTCGTGCTTGGCAAAAGGCAGTAACTGCGCTCCATCGTTTCGTGAACGGCGCTCAGCGTCTCCGCATCGCGCATCAGTTCGGGCCGCGCGTTCGGGTCACACGTGATCCAGCCGCCAGCCTCCGAAACCTGCCGGACAGCCCCCATGATCTTGTCCCGCATCGACGCGGCACCCAGGGAAGAGGCGGACACATGCAGGATGGTGTTCCCCGGGTCGAGATGCCCGGGCGGCACGTCAAACGCATCTGCGGCTGTTCCGGCCAGGTGAAAGATGAAGTCTCGGTCGCCGCTGTCGTAGTAGGACACGAAGGCAACTCCGGTGCTGCTCGCTTTCGACACATGCACAGCTGAAACGCCAACCCCGTCATCCTTGAGCCGCCGCAGAACGCTGCGCCCGAAACCGTCAGCGCCAACGCCTCCGATCATCTCGGTCCGCGCGCCCATCCGGGCCGCCTGATCAAGGAAAATCGCAGGCGCGCCGCTGGGATAGGGCCCCGAGTAATCGGCAACCTCTTCCAGCGCGCAGTTGCGACGGTGGGACACGAACTCGACAAGGATCTCACCGACAGTCGCAATCGTTCTGGTGTCAGACATGCCTACCTCCCGTGACGAAGTTCTAGGTAGACAATTTATTTACATGTGTCAAAGTTGATCTGCGCCTGACGGTCAATCAGGCGGTGCGATGCGGATGGGTGGATGGAGGCCCCAGTTCATGGCAAAGGCTAAGCGGAAAATCGGCACAATGAAAGAGTTGTCCGAAGCGATCGGAGTTTCGCGCCCGACGTTGTCCCGCTATTTTCAGGATCCATCCTTGGTGCGCAGCTCGACATCGCAAAAGATCAGGGCGCGGCTGGAAGAGGTCGACTATGTCTATAACTTCATCGCAACCCGGCAGAACCGAAAGTCGTCCGGCCTCGTCGGCGTGATCATCCCGCATTACAACGACCTGTTCTTTACCAGCCTTCTGGAGGCCATCGAAAGCGCGGCGCGCGGCGCGGGATGTACCGTCATCACACAAAGCTCGGACGGCGATGCCGAGGGCGAAATCCAAGCCGTCGCCCGCCTGAGATCCATGAACGCGGACGGCGCGATCATCGCACCCTTGGGGCTGACAAGCTCCACCGACGCGTTCGAGACAGCCCGCGAGGATTTCCCCATCGTCTTCACCGATTCACGCCCGGCCGCGCACGTTGAGGGGGCCGACTTTGTCGGGACAGATAATAGGCAAAGCATTGCATATATTGTCGAATATCTCTGCCGCACCGGAGACGCACCGGTCTTCCTGGGCATGCCGCGCCTGAACTCCAACGCAGTGGAACGCGAAAACGCATATCTTGAGAAGATGCACGCGCTTGGGTTCAACCCCCGGCTGATCGAAACCGATGGCGTTCCAGAAACCTGGGATTTCGAAGCCTTTGGTCTTGCGGTGATGGAGCGCCACTTTAGCCGGCAGAAATTTACATCGGACACGATCCTGTGCGCCAACGACCGCATTGCCATCGGCGCGATTTGCGCGGCCAACAAACATGGGCTTTTCGCCCGGAACGCCGAGGCACGGGGCGGCCTGCGCATTGCAGGCCACGACGATCACCCGCTCAGCCGGTACATGTATCCAGCCATTACGACAGTCGGCCAGGATATCCAGGGCATTGGCGAAGATGCCGTGCGTATTCTGATCAACCGCATCCGGGGCACGGGCCGCGAAGAACCGGCCTTGATCTTCAAGGAAGCCGCGCTGCGGATTCGGGAGTCCACGTAAACGCAGTCGACGCTGCAGCTACAGCGCGGTGCAAATTGCACAAAATGCGCCTTGACGTAACGTCCGCTCTGCGCAATTGTTTACATGTGTAAAAAGGGAGGACTTCATGTCATTGAAGCGCACACTGCTCAGCACGGCAGTCGGCGTTGGTTTCGCGACTGCGCTCGCGTCCACCGCCTTTGCAGAGGAAATAACGATCGCCACGGTCAACAACGCCGACATGATCACCATGCAGGAGCTTGCTCCGCAGTGGGAAGAGGCAACCGGCAACACGATCAACTGGGTCGTTCTGGAAGAGAATGTCCTGCGCCAGCGGACGACGCAGGATATCGCGACAAATGGCGGGTCGTTCGACATCATGTTCATCGGCGCTTACGAGGCACCGATCTGGGGCGCAAACGGCTGGCTCACCTCGCTGAACGATTTTGGCGATGACCCGGACTACGATCTCGAAGATATCTTCCAACTGGTGCGCAACGGGCTATCGGCAGATGGCAACCTTTACGCTGTTCCGCTTTATTCCGAGACGTCGTTCACCTTCTACCGGACGGATGTTTTCGACGCCGCTGGCATCGCCGCACCGACCGAGCAGATCACGTATACCGAATTCGCCGACCTTGTATCCAAGGTCCACGATCCCGACAACGGCGTCTTTGGCACCTGCCAACGGGGCAAGGCTGGCTGGGGCGAGAACATGGCCTTTGTCGGAACCATGGCAAACGCCTTCGGCGCGCGCTGGTTCGACATGGACTGGAACCCGCAGCTTGACAGTCCCGAATGGAATGCGGCGATCACCTACTACGTCGATCTGATGACCAACTATGGTCCTCCGGGCGCCACCGCAAACGGGCATAACGAAAACCGCGCGCTCTTCAAGGATGGCAAATGCGCAACCTGGGTGGACGCCACATCGGCTGCCAATGACGTGCGCAACCCCGCCACCTCGACCGTGTCGGATGTGACGGATTTCTTCCAGGCGCCGAAACAGGAAACCGACAAGGGCACCGGCTGGTTCTGGTCATGGGCGCTTGCGATCCCGGCCAGCTCTCAGAAAACCGACACCGCGAAGGATTTCCTGAAATGGGCGACCTCCAAGGAGTATTTCGAGATGGTCGGCGAAACCAAGGGCTGGGTCGCCGTGCCGAGCGGCACGCGTGCCTCGGTTCACGAAGACGCGCGCCTGCTCGAAGCTGCCCCTTTCGCCGAAACCATCAAGAACGCGATCTTCTCGGTTGATCCGGCCGATCCGACACGCGATCCGGTTCCCTATACCGGTGTCCAGTTTGTGGCCATTCCTGAATTCCAGGGCATCGGCAACTATGTCGGCCAGCAAGTCGCCGCCGCGCTTGCCGGTCAGCAAACTGTTGAAACGGCGCTGGCCAACAGCCAGCAATTCGCTGTGCGCGAGATGACCAAGGCGGGTTACATCAAGTAACCGGCAACCGGACCGGGCCGGGGTGTCTTGCCCCGGCCCCCCGCCCTTTTAAAAAGGCATTACGGCAAGAGCCCCGCCCGGGCCCTTTCCCGAGTTCTGACACGCAAATCGGGTGGGAGGGCGAAGCGCATGGCCACCAAAGCCTCCAGGTCCGCCGCGCGGTTGATGATTTCGCCCGCCGTGCTCTTGCTGCTTGGCTGGATGCTCGTGCCTCTGTGTATGACGCTCTACTTTTCGTTCCTGCGCTACAACCTGCTGCAACCCGGCGCGACGCCATTTGCGGGGTGGGAAAACTATTACTGGGTCATCACCGATCCGAGCTTCAAGGCCGCGATCATCAACACGCTGGTGCTTGTGGGCGGCGTGCTTGCGATCACGACGATCGGCGGGCTCTGTGTCGCCATCCTTCTCGACCGACCCATGTTTGGCACGGGCGTCATCCGGATCATGGTCATCGCGCCGTTTTTCGTGATGCCTACGGTCTCGGCGCTGGTCTGGAAGAACATGTTCATGAACCCGGTCAACGGCATTTTCGGGCGCCTAGCCACCAGCCTCGGCTTCCAGCCGATCGACTTCTTTGGCCAGATCCCGCTCGCCTCGATCATCTTCATCGTGTCGTGGACGTGGCTGCCCTTTGCAACGCTGATCCTTCTGACGGCACTTCAATCCCTAGATCAGGAACAGCTTGAAGCGGCCGAGATGGACGGCGCGAACTGGTGGAACCGGTTCTGGTTCATCATGCTGCCACATCTGGCGCGCGCGATTACAGTCGTGATCCTGATCCAGACGATCTTTCTATTGTCGATCTTCGCTGAAATCCTGGTGACCACGAATGGCGGCCCGGGCACGGCGACAACAAACCTGACCTATCTGATCTATGTCTCGTCGCTCTTGCAGTTTGACGTCGGCATGGGCAGTGCCGGCGGCGTCATCGCCATCATCCTCGCCAATATCGTTGCGATCTTCCTGATGCGGATGATCGGCAAGAACCTCGACGCCTAGGGAGGAGAGGTCATGGCACGCGCCGTTTCGAACAAGGAAAAGCTGATCAACACCGCCATTGCCGGGACGCTGGGGTTTCTGATGTTCTTCCCGATCCTCTGGATCGTCGTACTGGCGTTCAAGACCGAAGAGGATGCGATCCGCGCGCCGCTCGAGATCCTGTTCAACTCCGGATGGACGATGGAAAGCTTCAGCACGGTTCAGGCCCGGTCGGATTATTTCAAGCATTTCTCCAACTCGGTCATCATCTCGGTCGGATCCACCTGCCTTGGCCTCTTGGTCGCAATCCCCGCGGCATGGTCCATGGCCTTTGTTCCGGCCAAGCAGACCAAGAACGTGCTGATGTGGATGCTGTCGACCAAGATGCTTCCGCCAGTGGGGGTTCTGGTGCCGATCTATCTGATCTTTCGCGACACCGGGCTGCTCGACAGCCGCATCGGTCTGACTGTCGTGCTGATGCTGATCAACCTGCCGATCATCATCTGGATGCTTTATACCTACTTCAAGGAAATCCCCGGCGAGATCCTGGAAGCCGCGCGGATGGATGGCGCCACCCTGCGCGAAGAAATCCTCTATGTGCTGACCCCGATGGCGATCCCGGGCTTGGCCTCGACCGTTCTGCTGAACATCATTCTGGCGTGGAACGAGGCGTTCTGGACAATCAACCTGACCGCCGCGAACGCCGCGCCGCTGACCGCCTTTATCGCCAGCTATTCCAGCCCCGAGGGCCTTTTCTATGCCAAGCTGAGCGCCGCCTCGGTCATGGCCATCGCGCCAATTCTGATCATGGGCTGGTTCAGCCAGAAACAACTGGTCCGGGGTCTGACCTTCGGGGCCGTGAAGTAAGGAACGCAACAGTGGGACGCATAGAGCTCAAGCAGGTTCAAAAGAAGTTTGGCGATGTCGAAGTCATCCCGCCCCTGGATCTCGACATCGAGGATGGAGAATTTGTCGTCTTTGTCGGCCCGTCAGGCTGCGGCAAGTCGACCTTATTGCGCCTGATCGCGGGACTCGAGGATACGACGTCCGGCACCATCGAGATAGACGGCGTGGATGCCACCGCAACACCGCCCGCGAAACGCGGTCTGGCAATGGTGTTCCAGTCCTATGCGCTTTATCCGCATATGTCGGTGCGCAAGAACATCGCGTTTCCAATGCGAATGGCCAAGCTAAGCCCCGAAGAGCAGGACAAGCGGATCGAGGCGGCCGCAAGGTCGCTGAACCTTACAGACTACCTTGATCGAAAACCCGGCCAGCTGTCGGGCGGTCAGCGACAACGGGTTGCGATCGGGCGTGCCATTGTCCGTGAACCGGCCGCGTTCCTCTTCGATGAGCCGTTGTCGAACCTCGATGCAGCCCTGCGCGTCGGGATGCGCATGGAGATCTCGGAGCTTCACAAAAAGCTCGACACCACGATGATCTACGTCACGCACGATCAGGTCGAAGCGATGACGATGGCCGACAAGATCGTGGTCCTGCAGGCCGGTGTGATCGAACAGGTCGGCAGCCCGCTCGAGCTTTATCGCAACCCGCGGAACCTTTTCGTCGCCGGCTTCATCGGCAGCCCCAAGATGAATTTCGTAGAAGGCGAGGCCGCGGAAAAACTGGGTGCGCGTACCATTGGTGTGCGTCCGGAACATATCGAAATTTCCACCTCGGACGGAGACTGGCAAGGCACTGTGGGCGTCGCCGAACATCTCGGGTCGGATACGTTCATTCATATCCACGGCATTCCGGGCTGCGACCCGATGACGGCCCGCACGCCCGGTGATGTCGCCGTGCGGCATGGGGACACGGTTTTCCTGACGCCGAGGCCCTCGCAAATACACAAATTCAACAAAGAAGGCCTGCGTGTGTCATGAAAGCTCTTGAAGGCAAGGTTGCGGTTGTAACAGGCGGCGCGCGCGGAATCGGCCGCGCCATCTGCGAAGCGATGGCCGGCGCCGGCGCCCAGGTGGCAGTGGCCGATCTGAACGAGGCGGATGCAGCCGAGACCGCCAAACGTATCGGCGGCTTCCCGGTCGCGATGAACGTTATGGAGTTTGACACGCTCGCAGGTCGCGCCAAGGCGGTCGAAGACGCTTTGGGCGGCATCGATATCCTCGTCAACAATGCGGGCATCTTCAACATGGCCTCGCTCGACAAGGTGACCATCGAAGATTACCGCCGCCAGTACGACGTCAATGTCGGCGGCACCATCTTTGCCTGTCAGGCGGTCGTGCCGTTCATGAAGAAACGCGGTGGCGGGTCGATTATCAATTTCTCCAGCCAGGCGGGTCGCCGGGGCGAGCCGAACGTCACGCTTTACTGCTCGACAAAGGCGGCGGTCATTTCGATCACGCAGTCGCTGGCGCTTGAATTCGCAGACGACAACATCCGCGTCAACGCGATCGCGCCGGGTGTGATCAATACGCCGATGTGGGATGTCGTCGATGCTCAGTTCGCGGAATATGAAAAGAAGCCGATTGGCCAGAAGAAACGCGAAGTCGGCGAAGCCGTCCCGCTTGGCCGGATGGGCGACCCTCGCGACGTCGCCGATCCCTGCGTCTTCCTCGCCTCTGACGCTGCCAGATACATCACCGCGCAGACATTGAATGTCGATGGCGGCAACTGGATGAGCTGATGTCGAAGACCTTGCTGAAACTCTCCAATGCGGCCCTTGGGTCGTTGCCTCAGGACGTCCGGGGCCCGACCTATGATCGCGCCGCGATCACGCCCGGGATCGTGCATATCGGCCTGGGCAACTTTCACCGTGCGCATCAGGCGTGGTATGTGCATCGCTTAATGCAACAGGGCGAGGCGCTTGACTGGGGCATCATTGGTGCAGGCGTGCGTCCGGGGGACGAGACGCAACGGCAGCGCCTGAAGGCTCAGGACTATCTGACGACCTTGATCGAATTGGACCCGACGGGCCGCTCGGCCGAGGTTGTCGGATCGATGATCGGTTTTGTGCCGGTTGAAGACGACAACGCCGCCCTGATCGCGCAGATGGCAGATCCGACCATTCGCATCGTGTCCCTCACGGTGACCGAAGGCGGGTACTACATCGACCCCGTTTCCAAGGCCTTCGACATGTCACATCCGGACATCCGGCACGATGCCGAGAACCCGGACCGGCCATGCACGGCATTTGGCGCCATGATCGCCGCGCTCAGGCAGCGCCGCGAGGCCGGGGTGAAACCGTTCACCTGCCAAAGCTGCGACAACCTGCAAGGCAATGGTGCGATCCTCCGGCAGACCCTTTTGGGCTTGGCCCGTCTGTCCGACCCCGCGCTTGCTGACTGGATCGACCGCACCTGCAGTTTCCCAAACTCGATGGTCGATTGCATCGTGCCCGCGACGGGACCGAAAGAGCTTGAACTTGCCCAAAGCTTCGGACTTGCCGATGCCGCCCCGGTGACCCATGAAAACTTCCGGCAATGGGTGATCGAGGATGATTTCTGCGCCGGCCGCCCAAACTGGGACCATGTCGGCGCGACCTTCACGGCGGACGTGCATGCCTTTGAGGCGATGAAGATCCGCATTCTGAACGGCGGCCACCAGTTGATCGCAGATGCAGGCGAGGTGCTGTCGGTTGAACACATCTCGGGCTGTATGGAGCATCCGCTGATCGGCGCGTTCTTCCGCAAGGTGGCAACCAGGGAAATCGCGCCACAGGTTGCGCCCGTGCCGGGCATGACGCCGCTGGCTTACATCGACCTGATCGACCGGCGCTTTTCGAACCCGCAGATCGTCGACACGGTGCGTCGCGTGGCGTTCGACGGCTCTTCCCGACAGACCGGCTTTATCCTCCCGATCCTGCGGGATGCGCTGACCAGGGGCGATGCTCTCGATGGGCTCATGCTGTCGCAGGCGATCTGGGCGCGGATGTGCGATGGCACCCGCGAGGACGGCACCACGATCGAACCGAACGACCCGATCTGGGCGGCGCTTGTCGACGCGGCCAGGGCTGCAAAGGCGAACCCGCTGACCTGGCTGAACCAACGCAGCCTTTACGGAGACCTCGCCGACGACGCCATGATCCAGGATCGCTTCCGGTTTTGGCTGGAGATGATCTGGAAAGAGGGTCTCAGCGCTGCCTTGCGCCGATATCTCGACGGATGACCCTGACATGAAAGCGGTCGTTTTCACCGGCAGGAACGAGGTTCGCTTGACCCACCTGCCCGACCCGGAGCCCGGGCCCGACCAGGTGGTGGTCGACGTCAAGGCCAGTGGGATCTGTCACACCGATTACGAGGTGCTGAAAGACAATTACGGCACCGGCGCATTCCCGGTCGTGCCCGGCCATGAATATGCCGGCATCGTCGTTGAGGTCGGCGAAGGCGTCAGCCATGTGCGCTCGGGCGATCGCGTGGCCGTCGACCCGAATTTCGAATGCGGGAACTGCCGGGCCTGCACGCGCGGATGGGCGCATCTCTGCGATAGCCTCGGCGCGTATGGCGTCACGCGGCACGGCGGCTTCGCCGAGTTCAGCCTTGTGAAGGCCATGAACGTGCATCCGATCGGCGGCATGAGTTTCCTGCGGGCCGCTTTGTCCGAACCCATGGGCTGTGTTCTGAACGGCGTTGATGCCGTACACGCACCGTGGATGGAGACCGCGCTGATCTTCGGCGCGGGTCCGATGGGTCTGCTGATGGGCATGGCGCTGAAAGCCAAAGGCGTGGCTCGGGTCACCTTCTGCGACATCTCCGAGGCTCGCTTGGATCTTGCCGCGAGCTTTGGCTTCGACGCCGTGGCGAGCGGGTCAGACGCGCTCGAGGCGTGGCATCACGAGGCCGATCTGGCAATCGAAGCCACCGGCGTACCCGCCGTCGCGTCCACGCTGACGCGCTACATGGCCAATGGCGGAAAGGGTTTGTTTTTTGGCGTGTGCCCGTCGGATGCGACAATCGACATCGCCCCGTTCGAGGTGTTTCGCAGGCAACTGACCCTCGCCGGTTCCCATTCGCTGAACCACAACATCCCCCGATCTCTCAAGATCCTCTCGGCGCTTGGACCCGATGTCGACCGGATCGTCTCGCATCGCTCGCCGCTCGACGAAATCTCCGGCTTTCTTGGCGCATCCCCACCCGGCAACAGCCTGAAAGTGCACTGGGTGCAGGACTGACGCATCAGCCGGGGGGCAAAACGCCATCCGGTACAAACCGCGTGAACAAACGATCCACAGGCAGCCGATCGATCCAAGGGGCTGTATCGCATGCGTGCTTGACCACCAGGCCTGCAGCGACCATGTCGGATGGTCTTACCGAAAGTGCCACGGCACCTTGGATCTTGCCGGAGGATCCGTTCCTGACCAAGGTCCGTCCCAAAGGCTTGCCTGATCCCCACCACACCCGGCGATCCATCGCGGGACCTCCGGCCGCGATGTGGCGGGAACTTGACATATGCTTCCGTGCAAGTGGCGCCCACGGGAGGACTCGAACCCCCAACAGCCCGATTAGAAGTCGGATATTCTATCCAGTTGAATTACGTGGGCGCGGACCCCGTGTTTCGCGCGACGGCCCCGGTTTGTCAACGATCAGGTCCAGACGGTACGGCGCAGTCCGGTCACCTTCGGGACAGATGTGCCGGGATCGCCAGAGCGCGATCCGTAAAAGGCCAGGTCACGGCGTCGGGTCAAGCACCAACCGCATGAACGCGCTGTTGGGATCGGGCGCATATCCCGGGATCGGACCACAATAGGCATAGCCCAACCGTTCATAGAGCCCGCGCGCCGCATCGTATTCGCCAAGGTGATCCGCGCCGGTCTCAAGCACGAGGGTATGCACCCCGATCTGCGCCGCATGCGCATGCAGATGCGTCATCAGGACCCGCGCCACGCCTCGTCCCCGCGCTGTTTCTGAGACATGGACCGATTTCACTTCGGCCATGCCGGAGCCCAGAGGTTTCAACCCGCCGCAGCCAATGACCTCGTCCCCATCGAACACGCCGAACATCACGACGCCTGCTTTGCTCAGCGTCTCGGGCGACAGTGTGTGATTGCTGGTCTGGGGGGTTGCCTCCCAAGAATGCGCAAG
>JBCCVT010000088.1:0-10748 GCA_039195015.1 Pseudomonadota bacterium | reverse complement strand
TGAGCACAATGATGCGGTCGACACCGAATGCGATGTTCTTCTGACCCAAAAAGGCCCGAGCCGTTCCGTCCGCCAGCGCGTCAGCAATAGCTTCGGCGTCAAAGCAGTCGAACCATCCTGGCGCGTTGCGCGGGACGGCATCGGGGATTGACACAAAATCAGCAAGATCAACGGCTTCGGCCCGAAAACAGGCGCGATAACGGATCGGGCTCGACGCCGCATCGATCGCTTCAAACCCGGCGTAGTTCAGTACCACCTGACCACCATCCGCGGTCGCCAGAGCGACCGCATCCCCTTGATCCGGCACATCGTCGTAAAACGCAAAGACCTGCAAGTAGTAGAGCGCCGCCCCCGCGACAACGGCGCAGAGGAGGATGGCAATGCTGACTAGACGTCCGCTCATGACAATCCCCCGCCCAAAGGCGCGTCCACCGGTCGTTCGATGACGTCAATACGCGCAATCACGGATGTCCCCTCAGCCTTGCCCCTGCGCGTCGGCGTCAAACCCTCCGGCCCCTGTACGCACAAACGCATCAGCGCAGGTCTTCGCCAGCGCCCGGACGCGGCCGATATAGGCCTGTCGTTCAGTGACAGAGATCACACCGCGCGCGTCCAGCAGGTTGAAGATATGACTCGCCTTGATGCACTGATCATAAGCGGGGTGCGCCATAACGATGCGCTTGCCGGTCTTGGGATCCACGTCCTCGTGCGACAGAATCGCCGCACATTCGGCCTCGGCCTCTTCAAACTGGCGCAACAATACTTCGGTATTGGCCACGTCAAAATTCCAACGGGCGTATTCCTCTTCTGTCTGACGGAATACATCCCCATAGCTCAGCGCGATCGGCGTTTGCGGGTCGTTGAAAGGCATATCCATGACATGGTCGATGCCCAGCACGTACATCGCGAGTCGCTCGAGCCCGTAGGTCAGTTCGCCAGAGACCGGGTGGCAGTCATGACCGCCGACCTGTTGGAAATAGGTGAACTGGCTGACCTCCATCCCATCGCACCAGACCTCCCAACCAAGCCCCCAGGCGCCAAGTGTCGGGCTTTCCCAGTCATCCTCGACAAAGCGGATGTCGTGCATGTCCATATCGATTCCGATCGCTTCCAGCGAACCGAGATAAAGCTCCTGCAAATCCTGTGGGCTGGGTTTGATCAGAACCTGGAACTGATAATAGTGCTGCAGGCGGTTGGGGTTTTCGCCATAGCGACCATCGGTCGGGCGGCGCGAAGGTTGCACGTAAGCTGCTGCCCAGGGCTGCGTGCCCAGCGACCGCAGCGTCGTTGCCGGGTGAAAGGTCCCTGCCCCGACTTCCATGTCGTAGGGCTGCAAAATGGCGCAGCCCTTATCGGCCCAATAGGTTTGGAGCCGCAGGATAATCTCCTGAAACGATCGGGGCGGAGTGCTCGCCGTGGGCATGGGCGTTCCTTTTCGTGATGGCCGAGGCCTTCCTATGCAAGGCCCCCGGTGGCGTCAACGGCGCAACAGTCGTGTCAAGGTGGGCTTATCCGCCATAGTCAAGCGCGGCGGTTCCGCGCTAGGGTGCGCCAGTGTAATTGGTATCGGAACCAGGCAGACAATGACGCGATTTCTTGGGGTAATGATTGTCATCTTGACGGTGCTTGCGGGCGGCGTGCGCGCTCAGGTGCAGGAGGAGGTCGTCTGGGTTCAGATCGAGGCGCATCCCTCACTGGCAACCGCTCAGAGGCGCGCGCAGATCTACGCCGGCGAGTTGGCCGATGTGAACGGCTTTTCGCTGGGCAGCGGCTGGTTTGGTATCATGCTTGGGCCGTATCTGCGCAGTGATGCGGAACAGGTTTTGCGGGTCTATCGGGCCGAAGGCCAGATCCCGCGCGACAGCTACATCGTCCGGTCGGCCGCGTTGCGGCGGCAATACTGGCCGCCAGGTGAGGATCTGCTGAACCGGGGTGCGATCACCGCGCCTGTTGCGCCTGCGCCAGCACCGCAGGTTGGTCTGGCGCAACCCTCTGTGCCTGCTGATGAAACGCCGCGCGAGGCGCGCCGCAACGAACGGCTTCTGTCGGCACAGGATCGTCGCGATCTGCAGATCGCGCTGCAATGGGCAGGGTTCTATTCGGCGGCCATTGATGGCGCGTTCGGGGCCGGGACACGCCGGTCCATGGCCGCGTGGCAGGCGGCGAATGGTTTTGAGTCCACCGGTGTCCTCACGACATCGCAGCGCGCGACGCTGCTGGAGCAATACAACGCCCCGCTGATCAGCGCGGGGATGCAGCGGGTGCGCGAGACCCGCTCGGGGATCGAGATGGACCTGCCGCTGAGCCTGGTTGCGTTCAGCCGGTACGAGACCCCGTTTGCGCATTTCGACGGCTCCGACGAAGTGGGCGCTCGGGTGCTTCTGATCAGCCAGGCCGGGGACCAGACCACGCTGTTCGGGCTCTACGACATCATGCAAACGCTCGAGATCGTGCCGATGAATGGGCCGCGCGCCCGCACCAAGGACCGGTTCACGCTTGAAGGTCGCGACGCGCGCATCGTCTCGCACACCGAGGTGACCCTGCAGGACGGCGAGATCAAGGGCTTTACCCTCATCTGGCCCGTCGGAGATGAGGAACGCCGCCAGCGCGTGCTGGCCGCGATGCAACAGAGTTTCCGCCGCATTGACGGTGTGCTGGACCCCGCTGCAGGATCCGACGCAGAGCAGAGCGTCGATCTGGTGGCAGGCTTGCAAATTCGCAAGCCGAAACTGTCGCGGTCCGGCTTTTTCGTCGACAGCACCGGAACCGTCGTAACGTCGAGCGCGGCCGTCACCGCCTGTGAAAGGATTACGATCGACAATGACTACGAGGCCCGAGTGGCAGCGCAAGACGCCGGTCTGGGTGTGGCGGTTCTGCGACCCGTCGATGCGATGGCACCCATCTCGGTTGCGGGACTGTCCGACACGGCGCCGCGCCTGCAATCCGAAGTGGCAGTGGCTGGTTATTCCTTCGAAGGTGTGCTCGGCGCGCCCACGCTGACTTTTGGCAAATTCGCCGATATTCGGGGCCTGCGTGGCGAAACCGAGTTGTCACGTCTCGCACTCGCCGCCCAGCCCGGCGACGAAGGCGGCCCGGTTCTGGATACCGGAGGTCGGGTCGTGGGTATGCTTTTGCCGGACCCGGCCACGGCCCAACAGCTGCCGCGTGATGTAAGCCTCGCGGCGAATGCGACTGCAATACGCAACGTGCTGGACGAAGCGGGCCTGCGCGTGGGCCAGGGCGTCGAGGGCGCTTCGGTTCTTGATCCGGAAGACCTTGGACGTTTGGCCACCGGTATGACCGTCCTAATCAGCTGCTGGGAGTAACTCTGGTCGGTTCTGCGCAGGCGCGGCTCGTTGTCGAACGAAGCGAGCTCCAATCGCATCCGACACGCCCACAGATCGCCCAGCCTAGGCGTCGCCAACGATCTCCGGCGTGACATGGATGAGTGTTGGACCTTTGGCATCAAAGGCAGCAAGAACAGCGCGCTGCAGATCGACAAGAGTTGTCGGGGCGGTCGCCAATGCTCCAAACGCCTCAGCCAGCTTGCAGAAGTCCGGATTGCGCGCGACCACCGCGTTGGGGGCAATCTGGCTTGAGACCATGCAGTCCTCGATCTCCTTGAGCTTGCCATTGTCCCACACGAGGATCGGCAGCGGCAGTTCGAGCTCCACCGCGACGCCCATTTCAGCCATCGTATAGTGCAGGCCGTAATCCCCGATGATGCAGAGCGTGGGCAGGCCCCGACGCGCCACCGCACCGCCGATCGCTGCGGGCAAAGCATAGCCCAGCGTGCCGAAACCGTAGGGGTGATGCCAGTGGCCGGGGCGGTCCATGTCCCAGACTTCCTTGGCGACGTAGGCAAACTGCGTCATGTCGGAATAGATCATCGCATCATTCGGCATGATCTCGGCCAGCGCATCGCAGACGGGCACGATACCGGGGCGTTCGGCATCCACATCCGCCCGCCATTGCTGGCGCACCTGCACCACCTGATCGACACCCCAGTCAAACGTGTCGGGAAGATCGGAAGAGGACGCAAGGCGATCAAAGAACTCTTGCGCTGTGGAACGTACCCGTTTGGACACCCCAGACGCGTTCCGAAGTGTCGCACTGTCGATGTCGACATGGACTAGCTCACCAGTGTGCCCAAGCCGGTCGCGCCACAGGTCCACCTCGGCCAGTTCGGTGCCAACGGCAACAACCAGATCTGCCGAGCCGATGACCCGGGCGCTGTCGTTGCGCGCCAGAGTGCTGCCGAAAAGGAACGGGTAATCGGATGGCACGATCCCACGGCCCGCATAGGTCGTGAAGACAGCGATCGGGCAGCGCGCCAGGAACTCGCGCACCTTGTTGGCCGCTTCGACGGCTCCTCCACCAAGGATGAGAAGCGGGCGACGGGCTTTGCGAAGGAGAGCCTTAATCGCACTGAACTCGCTGTCGCGGATGGCCGGTCGACCCTCACTCGCTGTGACGTCGCACGGATCGGGCGCAGCGGCCGGCGCACCAAGCAAGGCAATCGGCACCGAGATGTGTTTTGGACGAGAACGCGCAGCGCTGAAGTCATGCAGCGCGGTGTTGACCAGCGCATAGGCGGCCTTCGCAGTTCTTGCGGTCTCAGACCAGTCGCAGACCGTACGCGCGGCGCCCTCTTGATCACGCATCTGGTGCAATTGCCCCCGCCGGGCCGCAGTTTCGTCAAGGCAGGACGAGATCACCAAAAGCGGCACACTGTCGGAATAGGCCTGCCCCATCGGTGTCATGATGTTCGTCAACCCTGGCCCTGTGATCACATAAGCCACGCCCGGCCGCCCGGTCGCCCGCGCGTACCCATCCGCCATGAATCCCGCACCCTGTTCGTGGCGTGCGAGGACATGGGTGATGCCGGTCTCTTCAATGCCGCGGTAAAGCTCGACATTGTGCACACCGGGGATGCCGAAAATCACCTCGACCCCGCGATCTGCAAGCAGGCGCGAGATTTGCGCCCCCAGGGGTTTGTCCATCATGCTCTCCAGAACTGCACGGTGAGGATGGCATAGACCGCCAGCAACTCGAGCCGACCGATGAGCATGGCCGCCGACAGGATCCATTTGGCGGTATCGTTGAGTCCCGAAAAATTGCCGGCCGGCCCGATCTGATCGCCAAGCCCCGGGCCGATATTGGCAAGCGCGGCCGCCGCCCCCGAAAGCGCGGTCGTGACGTCCAACCCGGTCATTCCAAGGGCCACCGACAACACGCCGAGGCTGACAATGAAGAACATGAAAAACGACATCACCGAGCTGAGCACGTCCGGCCCGATCGGTCGCCCCGCGTATCGTGGCGTAAAAACCCCATGCGGCGCACGGATTCTCTGCAACTGCGCGCCAATCGACGAAAAAAGCAGCTGATACCGGAAGATCTTGATCGAGCAGGCGGTCGAGCCGGCGCAGCCGCCGATCAGGCCGGTGAAGAACAGCACGGAAACGGCAAAAGGCCCCCATGTCATGTAATCCTGGCTGGCATAGCCCGTCCCCGTCAGGATCGAGACGGTGTTAAAAAGCGTCTTGCGAAAGATCTCTTCGCTAAAAGTGTCCTCCTGCGCGAGACGCCAAAGGGTGAGAGCCAGCACCAGAACGCAGGCCGTGGCCAGAAAGGCACGGATCTGGCTGTCCTGGAACAAGGGGCGCGCATAGCCAGTGCTGAACTGGACAAACCGCACGAACGGCAGCGCGGCCAGCAACATGAAGGCTACGGCCACATATTCAGGGCCCGCTCCGAACACGCCGAATGACGCGTCGTGATTGGCAAATCCGCCCGTCGCAACGGTGGTCATGGCGTGCACCGAGGCGTCAAAGGCGTCCATCCCTGCCATTGTGTAGCTGAAGGCGCAAGCCAGGGTCAGCGCGATGTAGATCACCGAGATCCGGCTTGAGATTTCAGTGGCGCGCGGCAGGATTTTCCCAAACGTATCAAAACCTTCCGAGCGGAAGATCTGCATGCCCCCAACCCGAAGTTCGGGCAGGAACACCATCGCGACAACAATAATGCCGATGCCACCCAACCATTGCAGCAAACCGCGCCAGAGAAGAATCCCGCGGGGCATGTCATCAAGCCCGGCCAGAACAGTGGACCCGGTGGTCGTTAGGCCCGACATCGCCTCAAAAAACGCGTCAACAAATCGCAGCTGGGTCTCGCCCATAATGAAGGGCAGCGCTCCGAAAACCGGCAGGGCGAGCCACACGCCAGTGGTCAAGAGAAAGGTTTGCTGGATAGTCAGCCCTTCACCCGCACCGTTTGAGCAGGCAATGGCGATCAGACCACCGATGAGCATGGTGATAACGGCACTTTGCAAAAAAGCGGGCCAATGACCCGCCCCTTCCGCCATATCGGCCAGCATCGGCAAAATCATCGTGGCGCCCAGAACGGCGACCAGCAGGCCGATGACATATCCGACAGGGCGCAGATCCAGCATGGGGCGCAGAGTTGGGCTCTGCGCCCGGGCGTGTCAAGCGTCAGCTGTCGCCGTCAGCCTTGCCGGTCGCTTCGGGCAGCACAGGTGGATTGGACGGCGTTCGGGCGCCCCGGTTGGCCGGTTTGGCAGCGACCGATTTCCCAGCGGTTTTTCGTGGAGCAGCTGTGGTCGGGGGCTTGCTTGCCGCAGCTGTTTCAGCCGGTTTGGTCGCCGGAGCGGCTTTGGCTCGCGTTGTCCGCGTGGCTGGCTTCGTGGTCTTGGTCGTCGAGGCGGCTTTGGCGCGTGTTGTACGGGTCGCCGGTTTCGCGTCCGTTTTTGCGGTAGACTTGGCAGTTTTGACCGGCGCTGTCGCTGCTGCTGCGGCTGGCTTTGCTGCCGTCTTGGCCGTGGACTTCGCGGCGGTTTTTGGCGTTTCTTTGGCGATCGCGGCTGGCTTTGCCGCTGGTTTCGCCGCGGGTGTTGCGCGTTTAGGCTTGGCCTTGGCTTCCGCAGCCGGTGCAGCCGTGACGGCAGGTGCGGGTTTTGTTGCTGGCGTCGGCTTGGTCGCAGGGGCAGCCTTTGCCACAGGTGCAGATTTGGCTTCAGGGGCGGGTTTCGACGCAGGCGTAGCCGCTTTGGGCTTTGGCGGTTTCGACGGAGCATCCGTCACGGTATCAGGTTTTGCGACCGCACCACGCGCGACGGGCTTTGCCGCCATCATCTCGCGCGGGAGAGCAGCCGCAGCCTGCAGCGCGCGCATCTGAAGGTTCGGCGCATCAAGCGCGGACCGGGTGAGGATTTGCAGGATTTTCATGTTGGTGCGCATGGCGTGGCCTGCCATTCGCATGCATGTCGCTGAGAGTTCGATCTGGTGAGTCCAGGGGGTCATTTCTGATGGCTCCGTCAATTTTGCCTGAATGAAGTCTGGCCGAACATGCCGATTGGGCGTGGGCCCTTGCTGGCCAGCCGAGTCCGATTGCGCCGCGCAGCGTCCGAAATGGGTTGGACATAAGCTTCCATAACCCGATCCGGTGAGGCGCCCGACAGGCTGAGAAACGCAGCCGAAAGAATAGCTTCGGTAAAGGCCGGGACCTTTTCGCGCACCATGAGGTCGCGTTCGTCCGAAGCGAGCCGCCACGCCCCGCCCATACCAAGGATCCGCATGGCCATCACCTGCTGCGTGTCGATGCAGAGGCGGGCGCAGGAGGAAGTCAGACGCAAGGCCCGCCATTGCGCACCGACGGCTGACGCCTTGCCTGTGTCGGCGCGCGTCAGTCGCGTGCCGCTGGCCGGTCCGTATTCCGTGATCATGCGCCCGATCTCCCGCTCTTTCGAGGCACCATACCGGTTCCCGCGACCGGTTGCAGCAAAAAATGCTGCACTGCGGCATAAAGCGCGGTACTTTGCCGCTAGGGCGCCGCGCCCGCCACCCAGACCAACGCGACAGGCTGCGGTTCAGCCGACGTGGAAGAGCGTGTTAAAAAGCTTTGGATCAAAGCTCTGCGCCGCAAAGGTGTCGCCTTCGGTCAGGATGCTGACGGCGTCGTGGCTATGCAGGCTTTCCTGATGGCTGGCAATCACGCGGAAATCGCGGATGCGCACATCGGCCAACAGCCGTTCGCAAAAGAGCCGCGCGGCGTCTTCCACAAAGATCGGGTTGGCAGCGTTCAGCTCGGCGAAGGCCTGTTCATCCTCGCGCTTGACCATGACCTGCGTCTCGGTCGGAACGGCGCGACGACAGGCGTAGATCAAGTCCTCGAACCAGAGGCATTGCGAATCCGGATCGATCTCGACCGAAATCCGTGCCACCGACCGCTGGGAATGCGGCGTGGCCAATTGACCGCGTGACGCACGCGCGTGTTCGCTGAGCTCCAGCGAGCATGGGCAGGTCGACGAATAGACGTAATCGAGATGCATGATCTTCTGGCGCACACCGTCCCGTTCGACGAGCTCGAGCGCGATGTCGTAGTACTGAAAGCCTTCCAGACCCGAGCGCAGGCTCTGCACCTGCATCGGGAACGAGAACCGCATCTGGATGCGTGCATCAAAGCTTTCCAGATCGACCTTGTAGTCGTCGAGCGCGGCTTCGATCACTTCGAAACTGAACGTGCGGTCCGCATGTTTGTAGAATGACCGCATGATCCGGGACATGTTGATGCCCTTCTTGTCCGCCTCGAGGCTGACCGTCCCCGTCACCGAGGTCTCAAGCGTCAAAGCGCCGTTGTCGCGGGTCTGGAACCGGATCGGCAGGCGGAAATTCGAGATCCCCACATGCTGGATCTGTTGCCGGGCCCCGCGAATGAGGCTTGACGGGCCATTCTGCAGATCGGGCAGCGTGTCCTTGTAATCCGCATCCACCCGGAAGTCGTCGGGGTAACTGCGGCTGAACGCCGGATAGTCGACAGGCGCTGTACCGGGCACCAGCTTTGCCACGGACGGATCAAGCTGATCGATCTCGGCTTCGGTGACAGCGCCGGCCCAACGACGCAACACATCCAGCGCCGCTTCGGCCTCGTCACGATCGGGCGTTCTGTCGATATCACCTGCGTGAATATTCATATTTTCCGGTCCTCTACCCCGCGCAGCGCGTGTCTTTATGCGCCGCGCTCCAACACGTGTAAACCTAGCTTGTCTACGCGGCGTTTCCTCGGGCGGATCACAAACTTTTGAGCCAATGGGCGGTTTCTGCTCCTTTGGTCTGGGCGAAGAAAATGTCTTGGCCTGGGGACAAAATCGGGCTCAGAGTGAAGGCGGGACAGTTGGGACAGCATATGATGAAAGACATTTTGAACCTTGCATCCTATCCGATCGATCAACCGGAGAGCGACGAATACAAGGCCCTTGCGGCACGATGCCAATCGGATCTGGCCAACAGCGGGTTGTGCGATCTGCCTGACTTTATGCACCCGCAAGTGGCGCGGCGCGCGGCACAGGATCTGGCCGGAACGTTTAAAAGGGATGCGTTCAAACACGCACGCACACACAACATTTACTTCAAGAAATCCATCCCCGGCTTGCCGGCAGACCACCCGGCACTCGCCAGGCTGGAAACAGCGAACCGGACCCTTTGCACCGATCAAGTTGGGCATACGCCGTTGCGGGACGTCTATGACTGGCCGCCGCTACACCGGTTCTTGGCGGATGCGCTTGGCAAGACAGAGTTGCATGTGATGGACGACCCGATCGCCGGTCTGAATGTGATGGCCTATGCCGAGGGCCAGGCTTTGAACTGGCACTTCGACCGATCAGAATACACGACAACCCTGCTGCTGCAGGACCCTGTCGCGGGCGGTGCGTTCCAGTACCGCAGCGACCTCAGGACCGACACGGACCCCAACTACGACGGAGTTGCGCATCTCTTGCAGGGCCGGGATCCAGAAGTGCATGAGGTCACGGCAACGCCCGGCACCCTGACCGTGTTTCGAGGCAAGAATACCGCCCATCGGGTCACGCCGGTTCAGGGGACCACCGACCGCGTCATTGCGGTTTTTTGCTATTATGAGCAGCCCGGAGTCGCGTTTTCGCGCGAAGAAAGGATCGGGTTTTATGGCCGGGCGCAGTAGCGAGCGCCGCTTTAGCCCGCCGCGTCGAGTGCCTGTCGTACATCTGCGATCAGATCTTGGGTGTCTTCGAGCCCAACTGACATGCGCACCAAACCAGGCGTGATCCCCAGCGCGTCTTTCTGATCGTCCGGCAAGCGTTGATGTGTCGTGGTGGCCGGATGCGTGAGGATCGTCTTCGCGTCACCAAGATTGTTCGAAATCACCGCGATACTCAGCGCATTGAGGAACCGAAAGGCTGCTGCTTGCCCCCCCTTGAGGTCAAAAGACAGTACCGTACCGCCCTTTTCCATCTGACGCGCGCTCAGCCCGTGCTGCGCATGGGACGGGTGGCCCGGATAAATGACACGCGCCAGCGACGGGTGAGCGTGCAGTGCATGGGCAATCGCCAGCGCCGTGTCTGCCTGCGCGTTCACTCGCAGTGACAGGGTTTCGAGCCCCTTCAGCATGATCCATGCCGTAAACGGGCTCATCGCTCCGCCGGTGTGTTTCATGTAGGGTTCAACCGTGCCTCGGATAAACTCTCGTCGGCCTAGGATCACCCCACCAAGGGCACGCCCTTGGCCGTCGACATGTTTGGTCGTCGAATAGATGACGACGTCGGCGCCTTGTTCGATGGCGTTGGAAAAGACCGGCGTTGCAAAGACGTTGTCGACCAGCACCAGCGCCCCGACCTCACGCGCGATGTGCGCTACTGCGCGTATGTCGATGACTTCAAGCGTGGGGTTCGAGACAGACTCGAAGAAGACCGCAGTTGT